>CALBZA010000050.1 GCA_937890005.1 uncultured Verrucomicrobia subdivision 3 bacterium
TCGCCGCACCGGAATTGCTTGACCCTCCCACCCACAAATTCTGCTATAGAGCCATGATTTCATCCAGGCGCGATTTCCAAAGCTGGAGAGCCAATCGCAGGCGACAATTGCGGCACAACGGGATTCAATCGAACGTGCCGATCAGCCTCTGAAGCGCCACTATTGGCGCAAGGCAGTTTTGCCAAAAGCAAAAGTATTTCATCCGACCTACTACAGTTTGACCGGCGGCATGAATTACTCGGACATAAAATGTCTGGTTGTATCGTTCGCTCGCTGGTTAAGGACTCTCTGAGAAACATGATTGGAGAGAGAATGATGAATCTCGGACCAGCGCTCATCCGAAGATCGGAACGCTACGCCACCGCTGCGAAAAAATCGGTGGTGCGCGGGCTCTATCATCTGCCAATTCTCTCGAGTTCCGATCCGTCGAAAAAGGTCGTCACGCTCAAGGACTGCACTGAATTTCGCGAACAATTTCCGCCGAATGCGAATGACAATCAGATCGACTGGCGGATTACCGTTCGTCCACAGGAGAAGCTTTCCCGGAAATCCTCGATCTCGCTCGATGCTGCCGAGGCCAGGCGATTCGACGAAGGGACCGCACGGTTTCAGGGCGGTTACGAACAGACGCTTCCGGAAGTTTCAGTGGCTTGTTTCCATCAGGCGTCACTTTTCAGCCCAAGCCTGCTGCTCCTCAACCGCTCACAATCGATCGTTTTCGAATCGGCTCTTTCCAAGCAGGAGGTTTTGGAGCAAAGCGGAATTCTCACGACGCTTTTTCGCGGAACTCCGGAGGCTGTTCCCGGCGACGCCTGCCTGCTCGCAAGTCCATGGTCGTCGAGCTTCTATTATCACTGGCTGATCGATGCCCTGCCCCGCCTTGAAATCATTGAGAAGTTTTCCCAACTGGAATCCGTCCCGCTGGTCGTCTGCAAGGAACTGAGGTCTTTTCATCGGGATACCCTGCGGCTGGCCGGAGTGAATGAGCACAGGCTCCACCGTTTCAACGAACGATTCAGCCGCTTCGATCGGCTCTACTTTCCCGACGTTCCAAGTCCGACCGGAAATATTTCACCCCATGCAGTTGAGTGGCTGCGTTCGCGTTTCCTGAAAAGCGAGCCGGGTTCCGGAGATCGCCTGATCTACATTTCGCGCAAGGACGCAATGAAACGAAAGCTGCTCAACGAGGATGAAATCATTGGCTTTCTGCAGCAGAAAGGTTTCGAAATCGTCTGTCCTGGAACGCTTCCGTTCTCGGAACAGGTCGAAATGTTCCGCCGGGCACGCGTGGTCATTGGCCCTCACGGCGCGGGTTTCACCAACATGGCCTTTGCTCCGCGGGATGCGACGATGATCGAATTCTTTGGAGACAATTACATCAACGGCTGTTTCTGGACGCTGGCAAACGTGCTGGGACAACGACACGCCTTTGTCAGTGCGCCGACCGAGACGCTCAATTTCTCGATCCCGGTGAACCGCTGCGCGGAGATTCTCGAAAAAGCATGCAACCTGTGACATCAGCGACTTTGAATCCAGCTTCAGAAAACCCAGGTCCGCCGACACAACTCGCGGAACACATCACCCGCGGAATGAAGGAAGGCGAAATTGAAGGTGCCATTCTCCTGACGCCTGCGGACGGCAAAGTGGTTCGCCGGCTCATTTACCTCGATAACTACGGCGGACGTTCCATGTGGGCGAAGATCAAGGGCGGTGACATGCCGCCACATCATCTTCGTGGATGTCTCGAGCTGGTTCGAATGGGGTATGAGGTGGCGCTGGTGGAGCCGCTGCCGGACTTCTATTTCCATCGGAAAGCAATTCCTCACGATCTCAGGCTTCTGCCACTGATTCGAAAGTGGCTGGGACCGGACGGAATCATTTTCTGCGGCCACAACGTCCTCTACTGGCTGCTGCCCCTCAAGAAGCTGGGATTGATCAAATGCAAGATCGTTTCCCATCTCTGGGCAAGAGAGCCTCTGAACTTCGCGAAGTCACACGACGGCATCATCGCATTGACGCCCGCGGGCGAAGAACAGGCGAAGAAACTCGCTCCCAATGTGCCGGTGGTGCAACCTGGCTGGGGCGCGGACTTGAGCATCTTCCCGAGGCTGCCCTACGACCCGCAGGCATTCTTCTCGTGCGGAATCGCCCTTCGCGATTTCGAAACCCTCAGCCTCGCCGCCGCAAAATGCAGTCATCCGGTGAAAGTCGTTACGCCCGGTGACATTGAAGGCGTATCGTGGTCGTCGAACGTCGAAGCGATCAACAGCGGCAAAGGCTGGAACTTCGAGAAGAAGCGGTTGAGCTATCAGGAACTCCTGCACAATTACTATTCGAAGAGCACCGCCTCCCTTCTCATCCTGAAGAAAGATCCGATCGAATATACCGCGATTGGATTTACAGAAGTGATTGAAGCCCTGGCCATGGGACGGCCGGTGATCATGACCCGCACCGGTGCATTGCCGACGGAAGTTGATGTGGAAAAGGAAGGCTGCGGGCTGTTTGTTCCACCAGAAGATCCTGACGCCCTGGCCGCAGCAATGACTCGAATCGCAACCGACAAAGCGCTGGCTCAACAGATGGCAATCCGGGCGCGTGAACTGGCGGAACGCTATTACAACATCGAGCGTTACAGCCGCGACCTGCACACGTTTTTCCAAACCTTGTAAGCACCGAATTGTTTCAAGCAGTCACTCTTCCCATGAATTCACCTCTCACTGAAGGCATCACCGTTGACAAGCAGGGCGTCATGACGATTCTGCGCCCAGCGAATATCCGACCGAAACGTCGGGTGCTTTATCTCAATTCCTACGGAATGGCACAGGCGTGGCGGATGTGGTTGGAAGGCGAGTATCCCGGACATCATCTGCTCGGTTGTCTTGAACTCGTTCGCATGGGTTACGAAGTCGCCATGCCTGAGGAAATGGACAAAAGCGGCCGGTTCTTCAACTACCAGCGGCAGGATCGGGCACATCTCGGGTTCATGCGAAGCTGGCTCGGGCGCGATGGAATCCTTTACAGCGGTCACTCCATTCTGTTCTGGGGTCCTCTAATGAAAACGCTAGGACTGCTCCGTTGTCCGATTGTCACTCTCTTCTATGCCCGCGATGAAAATCCGCGGTTCACCGGAGCTTACAATGGCATCATCGCCATGACACCGGCAGCGGAAGAACGCGCGCGCAGCATCGCGCCCAAAGCGAAAATCCTGCATGCAGGCTGGGGCGTCGATTTACCCTTCTTCCCTGTTCTCGATTATTCGCCCAAATGGTTTCTCTCGTGCGGAAAATCACGCCGCGACAACGAAACTCTCGCGGCAGCGGCAGCAAAATTTTCCCCGCCAATCCGCCTGGTTAATCCTGATCTTCCCGCAGGAATCAAACTGCCACCGAATGTCGAGGTTTATAAAAAACCCGGTGACTGGAAAGCAGTGACCTTCAAGGAACTCATCCACGAGCACTATGCCAACTGCCTGGCAAACCTGATTCTTCCCCAGCCCGACCCGAGAGAACGCTGGGCCTCCGGCTACACGCAGTTGCTGGAAGCGATGGCTTTGGCGCGGCCGGTGATCGTGACAAAGACCGGCGCCATTCCCGGCGAGATCGATGTTGAGAAAGAAGGCTGCGGTCTGTTTGTTCCACCCGGAGATGCGGATGCCCTCGCCCAGGCGATGAAAACCATTTCGGATAATCCGGCAGCTGCGGCAGAGATGGGAAGAAAAGGCCGGAAATTGATCGAAGAGCGCTACGACATCGTCAAGTTCGCCGAGAAACTCGACGCGATGTTCGATTCCTTCTGATCTCGGTTGTCCTTTGTCTATGCGTCCGAAAACAGTCTTCGTCAGCGGCTGCTTTGACATGTTGCACAGCGGGCACGTGGCGTTTCTTCAAAAGGCCGCGACCTATGGAGACCTCCATGTCGCTCTCGGCTCGGATGCCACGATCAAACAGCTGAAGGGACGCTATCCGGTCAATACGCAGGCTGAACGCAAATACATGATCGAAGCATTGAAGTGCGTGAAATCCGCGTTCGTGAGCCGCGGATCAGGCATCATGGATTTCGTGGACGATCTCAAGGCGATGAAGCCGGACGTTTTCGTCGTGAACAATGACGGGCACACCCCTGCGAAGGAACAGCTCTGTTCCGAACTCGGGATTGAATATGTGGTGCTTCCGCGCGTTCCATTTGAAAACCTACCGCCCCGGTCCACCACAAGTCTGCGCAAAGAATGTCTGATTCCATACCGGCTCGATCTTGCCGGCGGCTGGCTGGATCAACCCTTTGTTTCCAAATTTGCGTCTGGCCCGGTGCTGACCATTTCGATCGAACCGAATCTGGAGTTCAACGAACGCAGCGGCATGGCATCGAGCACGCGTCGGCGCGCCATCGAGATCTGGCAGACCGATATTCCCGAGGGCGACCGGGAGAAGCTGGCCCGCATTCTTTTCGCCTACGAAAACCCACCCGGTACAAGCGAGTTTTCGGGTTCGCAAGATGCCCTGGGTATTGTTCTTCCCGGACTCAACCGGCTTGATTACGAAGGAGACTATTGGCCCGCCCGGATCAGTTCGGATGTGAACGAAGAGACCTTGAAATGGCTTGAAGAATGTCTTCATCTGATTTCGCTCGGCCCCAGGCAGGGCGATTACCAAGTACTCGCCGACACGCGAATATCAAAGGAAGGAGCGAGTGCACTGGCTGCAGCCGCTGATCAGTGCTGGATCGCGATCCAGAAACGGAATGTTGAAGAATTCGGAAAAGCTTTCCGAAACTCCTTCGAAGCCCAGATCGCGATGTTCCCGCGCATGGTGACGGACGAGATACTCTCGTTCATTGAATCCAATAAAAACTCCGCGTTGGGATGGAAGCTGTCAGGCGCCGGCGGTGGCGGTTACCTGGTTTTGGTGAGTGAAAACGAAATTCCGGGATCCACGAAAATCCGGATTCGTCGCGGCAACCTGTAGATCGATCCGTCCGCGCCAGGTTTATCAAAACACCAAGGCACGCGTCCCTCTGTGGCACCCGACTCGTTTCTGCTTTTTACTTTCGGCTTTCCGTTTTGATTTTTTAGATGCGCATCCTCTACATCACGTCGTGCTGGCCGCACGGTGAATCGTTCGGCGGACAGCTCCGCGTTCTGAACATCGGCCGCGCACTGAAGGCGATCGGCGATGTGACGGTGATGGTCGTTAGTTCCGATACCGCCTCCGAACGCAACCGCGCGCAGACCGCAACGGAGTTCGCCGTTCTCGAACCGCCAAGGCTGGAGATCGTTCGCAACTCGGATCTGCGGGACCGGCTTCGCTGGGCCTTGGATACCCGGTTCCTCAACGTTCATGGCTGTCAGGCCCGGCCGGAAGATCAACAACGCATCGCCGCATTAACCTCTGACTTCGACCTGACCTGGGTGCACCATTCCCGCACGCCGAACATTTTGAATCGCTGGCACTGGCCGAAGTCGGTTCTCGATCTCGATGACATTCCGAGCACGTATCAACACAGCATCTGGCAGAACGGCGTGGAATGGAAAACGAAGTGGAAGGCGCGCGCCCAGATGACGCTTTTGAAGCGGCGCGAACGCCGTTTGCTGCAACGGTTCTCCGTTCTCTCCGTGTGCAGCAAGATCGACCGTGAATATCTCGGCGGCGGCCCGCGAATTCATGTCATCCCAAATGGATTCGAACGCCCCACCACCCTGCCCGTCCGCAAGCGCACGGAAGTTCCCAGGATCGGGTTCATCGGCCTCTACAGCTATGCACCGAATCTCGAGGGCGTTCGCTGGTTCGTCGATCGTTGCTGGCCCGACATCAAAAAGCAGATTCCCGATGTGCGACTCCGGCTGGTCGGCAAGGAAACAGACGGCCCATTGAAACCGGCCGGCCCGGACATCGATGCGCTCGGCTGGGTCGCCGATCCGGCTGCTGAAATTGCAACCTGGTCGGCCATGATCATTCCGATCCGACACGGCGCCGGCACGCGAATCAAAATTGCCGACGCGTTCAGCCGGAAATGTCCGACAGTGTCCACGCGACTGGGTGCCTACGGTTATGATGTCGAGAACGGGCGCGAACTCTTGCTCGCTGATTCACCGAAAGAATTCACCGATGCGTGCCTCTCGCTGATCCGCGATCCTGTGCGCGCCGACGAAATGGCTGATCGTGCCTACGGAGCGTTTCTTCAAAACTGGACCTGGGAAGCCATTGCACCGCGGGTCTGGAAGGCGGCGGAGACGGCCGTGGGAAAGTAGAAAGCGGAAATTGCGAAAGCTGAAAACTGAAATGCTGAAACGCTGAGAGGCTGAAATGCTTCGCAACCTTTCGCAAAGCTTTGAATGCTGAAAGCTCCAGTCCGGTCGTGCGGCGAAAATGGGTTGGCTTGTTGAGCCATCAACCACGCTGGGGTTTGTCACGACGCGGCTGGCTGGTGTTGCTCCTGTCAGGTCTCGTTCTCGTTGCCGTTCTCGTGTTTGGAACGCATCCGTTCCTGGCAGTGACGCATCGTGAAGAAACAGACGTTCTCGTGGTTGAAGGCTGGGTTCATGACTATGCGATCCGGGCTGGCGCCGACGAGTTTCGACAAGGCAATTACCGGATCGTTTACACGACCGGTGGGCCGGTTGCCGGACTGGGCGGTTACTTGAATGATTACAGCACGTCCGCAAGAATCGGCGCGGGGCGGCTTCGCGACTCTGGCGTTCCGGCTGAGCAGGTTCAAATGGTCCCGAGCAAGGTTTCTGGACGCGACCGCACTTACAGTTCAGCCGTGGCCTTGCGGGTCTGGTTCGAAGAAAACAAAGTGCATCCCAAAGCCATCAACGTCGTCACGGCAGACATGCACGCAAGGCGTACGTGGTTGTTGTTTCAAAAGGCGTTGGGTGATGACATCAAGGTCGGGATCATTGCGATTCCAAATCCTGACTACGATGCCAGCCGTTGGTGGCGTTATTCGGAAGGCGTTCGTGAAATGATTGGGGAATCGATCGCCTACATTTACGCGAAGTTCTTCTTCTGGCCGAAGACTGAAGGGAAAGCAGAAAGCAGAAACCTGAAAGCAGAAAACCGAAGTTGAAATATAAACCACAGGTCGGTTGAAAAGCCCAGTCAACTGACGAAGCGACAAATGCAGTTACACAGCATTGAGACGATTATTCGAGCTCTGCACCAGGAAAAGGTCGAATTCCTTATCGTAGGAGGATTGGCCGTCAACGCCCACGGTTATCAACGATCAACAGCAGACGTTGACCTTGTTGTCGGACTCGAACCCGAAAACGTATTGCGCGGGTTCCGCGCCCTTCGAAATGCGGGCTATCAGTTTTCCCTCCCGATTACCCCTGAACAGTTTGCGGATCCCGAACAGCGCCAGCGCTGGATGCACGAAAAGAACATGGTTGTTCTGAAGCTATGGAGCGAACAGCATCGCAGCACACCGATCGACATATTTGTTTATGAACCTTTCGACTTCCGTAGAGAATACGAGTCCGCCGTCTGGCTCGAGCTCGAACCCGGATTACGAATTCCGTTCATCAGACTTGAAACCTTGATGATCATGAAGCAAGCGACGGGACGCACACAGGACCAGGCCGACGTCGAGGCTCTCGCGGAAATTCAAAGAATGCGCCAGAGTAACTCCCATGAACTCCGATGATATTTCAAAGCATCCGGGCTGGAATGACTGCACATTCGACGGGGCGCGTCGGCAGATTCTGCTGCTGGGCATGAAGACGTCGTTGCGTGAAAAGATCCTCTGGCTCGAACAAATGCAGGAGCTCGGAGAAAAACTCAAAGAGGCGGCGGTCAGGAGAGACATGGGAATGGCGAAACAGGGACGTGGATCGAACGATTGAATACGGCCTTCACCCAGCCCGAGGTTGGAGCGCCAACCTGAGTTGCACATGACGCAGACAAGGGAAAGGCCAGCTAAAAACCTCCTCTTCCCAACCCACTCCTCCGGCATTCGCTCGGAAGAGGGAGATGCGAGCGTCACGCTTCGGCTGAATGCTTCATTGATTTCGCTGCGCGAGTTCAGTTGCGTCCCAAACACAGCGAATTCGGAAATGGATTTTGCCTTGACTGAATTTTGAAGCTTTCGAATTCTCCGCGAACCTGAAACGTTTCCGAGTATCCAGCAAAAGGTGCTGAGATAGGGATCGGAAAACGGATTCAGCTTCAAAGGGAGTTATGAAATACAAGATCAAGGGTATCACAATGGCGGTTCTTGTTTCATCGGGGATAGGTTCAAGCATCACAACCTCCGAGGCTGCATTGATCACATACAGCTTCACAGGTTCATCAGGAAACGAAGCGAGCCTCGCGCCGGATTCACAAACAGCGCATCTGACCGCTTCAAACATCACGCGCGGATCCGGACTGAACACAGCCAGTGGAGCTGGAACATTCGCCGCATCGGGATGGACGCTCGGTAACAGTCCGGATGCAAATGATTACTTCAGCTTCACGCTCACACCGGAATCGGGCTATGTGCTGTCGCTGACTCAACTCATCCTTGATGAGCGACGCTCGCTCACGGGAATTCGGGAATGGTCAGTTCGCTCGAGCCTGGATGGATTTTCGAGCGACCTTGCGACGTTCGCCGTTCCGGACAACGATGCCACCCGCACCGGGCAGACGATCAGCCTGAGCGCGGCATTGTTCGGTCAACTGGACACCCCGATCGAGTTCAGGATTTACGGTTACAGTTCGGAACAGTCGGGCGGAACCTGGCGCATCGACAATCTGATGGTGGACGGTTCCGTCACGGCATCCACGACCGCCGCAACCGTGCCAGACTCCCTCCCCTTCGCGTTTACTGGCGGAATTCTCGCCACAACGCTGTTCGGTGGCGGATGTCTGAGAAAGCGACTCGCAAGCTGATCGAAAGCGTCTTGTCAGACATTCCGGCGGGAAAATGGTTCCGCCGTTTCAATCGCCAATTCATCGCCGGTTTGTGGGATGAAAAGTCCTGCAAACCGGCGTCTGGTGAGTTCTAGGTTTTAAGTTTTAAGTTTTGAGTTTCGTGTTTCGTGTTTCGTGTTTTGAGTCACGTCCTCACGATTCACTCGTCACGTCCTCACTCATTACGCATTCACGTATTCACGCATCCACGCATCATCCAATTGAACTGAAACTATGCAACCCACACTAAATGAACCTAAACAAGCGGCGCCGGGCTCAAACACACCCAGTTCGACGCACGCCATTACAAACATCGGCATTGTCGGGCTCGGCTATGTCGGACTTCCACTCTCTCTGCAGTTCGCCCGGTCAGGCGTGACCGTGCTCGGACTCGACATCGATCCATCCAAGGTCGATGCATTGAACAAGGGCCAGAGCTACATCAAGCACATCGAGCCCGCAGCCATCGCCGATGCACTCGAAAAGAAGAAGTTTTCCGCAACGACAGATTTCAGCCGTGTGCGCGAACTGGATGCCGTGATCATTTGTGTGCCGACTCCCCTGAACAAGAACCGCGAGCCCGATATTTCCTACATTCTCGCCACCGGCAAGGCGATCGCGCCGCACCTGAAGAAAGGCGCACTCGTCGTGCTCGAATCCACGACGTATCCCGGAACCACCGACGAAGATCTTCGCGAAGTGCTTGAGAAGGAATCGGGGTTGAAGGCAGGAACCGATTTTCACCTGGCGTTCTCGCCCGAGCGCGAAGACCCGGGCAATCCGGACAGCAAGGTCGCCAGCATTCCGAAGGTGGTGGGCGGTTACACGCCCGTTTGCCTTGAGAAAGCCACGGCGCTTTATTCCCAGGCGATCAAAACACTCGTGCCTGTTTCCTCATGCCGCGCGGCCGAGGCAACGAAGCTTCTGGAGAACACGTTCCGCGGCGTCAACATCGCGCTCGTGAACGAACTCAAGATCGTTTACACCGCAATGGGCATCGATGTGTGGGAGGTCATCAATGCAGCCAAGACAAAACCATTCGGATTCATGGCGTTTTATCCCGGACCCGGACTGGGCGGACATTGCATTCCGATCGATCCGTTCTATCTCACATGGAAGGCGCGCGAGTACGGCCAGCACACGCGGTTCATCGAGCTCGCCGGCGAAATCAACACTGCGATGCCGGAATACGTCGTGCATCGGGTCTCAGAAGCGCTGAATGAGAAAACCCGATCCATCAAGGGCAGCCGGATCCTGGTCGTCGGACTCGCGTATAAATCGGACGTGGACGACGAACGCGAATCGCCGAGTTATGTGCTGATGGAGATGTTGAAGGCGCGCGGCGCTCACGTGGAATATTACGATCCGTATGTTCCGGTGATTCGTCCGACGCGGGAACACGCGCATTGGACCGGGACGAAGTCGGTGGCGTGGAACAAGGAAACAATCACCAACTTCGACCTCGCGCTCATTTCCACCAAGCACAGCATTGTGAACTACCAAGAGCTGGCGCAGTGGTCGAAGATCATTGTGGATACGCGCAATGCAATGTCCGGGATTTCGACCGGCGAATGCAAGGTGTGGAAGGCGTGAGCGAATGTGTGGGAATGCGGGAGAATGTATGATTTACGATTGATGATTTACGATTTGCGGAAGTCTTAATCGTGAATTTCGGTGCGGCCGGGCGGAACATGAAACCGTCCGGTCGCGGATCAATCGGAAAGCGGGAAGTTTGATAGTTGATGGCTGTGGGAAATAGCCGATAGCCGATAGCCAATAGCCGATCACGCATTCACGCATCACGCATCACGCATTCACGTTTCAGATTTCAGCTTTCCGCTCTCAGCTTTTCAGTTTCTCCGTTTTTCCGTTTTTCCGTTTCCGCTTTTCCACTCTCTGCTTTTGCCATTTATGATCCTGATCCTTGGAGCCACCGGGTATCTTGGCCAGGCTTTCGTTGCTGAGCTTCGAAAGCGCGGTCACGAGTTTGTTTCCCTGAGCCGCCAGACGCTGGACTACACGCGCTTCGATCTCTTGTTCGGCTACGTGCGAAGCCACAGGCCGAAGCTGATCATCAACGCCGCGGGTTTCACCGGACGGCCGGATATCAGCGCCTGCGAGATCGCCCGTGCGGACACCGTGACAGCGAACACACTGCTGCCGCAGACCGTCGCGCGCGTCAGTTACCTGACGAAAACGCCCTGGGCTCACATTTCATCCAGTTCGATCTTCTCCGGTGCAAAGACCGCCCAGAACGGCGGATTTGCTGCCGCGCGCGATCTCAGCGCCGACCAGTTGGAAAGCCCGACCGGCGCTCAACCGGGAGCGATCCTCGGATTCACGGAAACGGACCGTCCCAATTGCACCTTCAACGAAGGCCCCTGCAGTTTTTACTCCGGCTCGAAAGCCCTTGCTGAAGAATCACTTCACTGGCGGGACGAGTGCTATGTCTGGCGGCCTGGACCGATGTTTGATGAGTCGGATCATCCGCGAAACCTGCTTGTGCAGATTTCCAATGGTTCCCCCCTGGAGCTTGGGCTCGGTTCGCTTTCGCATCGAACCGATTTTGTCAGGACCTGTCTGGATCTTTGGGAACGAAACGCACCCCACGGAATCTACCATGTGGCGAATCCCGGAATGGTCAGCCGGTCACAAATGATTGATATCCGGAAACAGATTCTCCAATCTCAGGCCCGCATGGAGCCCTCATCCTCAACCACGGATCTGCCATGGAAAGGTGCGGCTCTCACCTGGTCTGCCCTCGACTCCTCCAAGCTCGACGCCTGCGGTATTCGACTGCGTCCGGCAATCGAGGCACTCCGCGAAGCGGCGCAGAAGCTGCCATCGCATCCCACCGTTTCGGCACTCTAAGCAACCACTCTGATGAACAACGATTCCAAATCTGCAATCCGGAACGGACTGATCTATTGCGCAACGATCGTCGGCTTCGGCGCTGCTTTGAGCGCAGGAGCGCAGCCGGTTCTGATCACCGCACCGCAGCCACCGGCAAGCTCGGGAGGGGAAGGATCTCCTGACACTGCCTCCGATTCAGGCGAGGGCGGGCTTGGCCTCGCATCCGATCCAACCGCCGGAACCCCGTTCCACTGGCGCAAACTCTCCTTTCGTCCCAGCGCCTCGTACAATTTTCTTTACGGAAACGGAATTCTCTCGAGCACGAATCGATCTGAAAAAACGATCGTGCAGACGATCACGGCCGGGCTTGCTGTCAGTCTCGGTGAACATTGGTCATTCAACTACTCGCCCAGTTACGTCATGTACTCGAACTCCGAGTTCGAAGATACACTGAATCACTCTCTGGGGCTGAGCTGGCGCTCCCGTTACGAGGATTGGAACTTTGGAGCTTCCGTCGCGACGAGTATTTCGTCCGATCCACAGACGGAGACCGCGCAGCAAACGGATCAGGAAATCTATTCCGCGTCGGTCACCGTCGGACGCCAGTTGAACGGAAGCCTTTCCTGGGATTCAGCCACCAGCATCAATTTCCGATTGGCTGACAAGTTCAACAGTTCGCGAACCTACGACACCATGCATTGGCTGAACTACCAGTATGGTCCAAACCTTGGCTTGGGACTGGGAGCGGGAGGCGGTTATGAAGAGGCGACGCAGGGCGCGGACATGGTCTTCGAACGCGTCCTCGGCCGGCTCGTCTGGCACATCATCAACAAGCTCGATCTGTCGCTCAATGGCGGCCCCGAGTTCCGGCAGTTCAGGTCCGATCAAGCCAGCATCGTGACGCCGACCTACGGCGCTGCGCTGACGTATCGTCCGTTCGATACAACCACGCTGACCCTGAGCGGCAACCGTTCCGTTGGTTCGTCGTATTTCGCCAATCAATACACTGAAACAACCAGCGTTTCGTTGAGCCTGAGCCAGCGATTCCTGCGGCGTTACTTCATCGGCCTTTCCGGCGGCGTCACTTTCACTGACTACGGCGCCACCGAAAAGAATCTTGCGAGCGATACAGGCCGGGGTGATTCGAGCACCTTCTTCAGTGCCAGCATCGGGACATCCTTCCGGAAGCGAGGGGCGATCTCGGCGTTCTACTCGCACAGCGAGAACGATTCGAACGAAAGCGCATTCAGCTACAACAGCGACCAGGTGGGATTCACCATCTCTTACAGCTATTGAAGTCGGTTAACGCCAGTTTATAATCGCCCATCACATGTCTGCTTCTGAAAAGCCCAATACCTTGATCGCTGATCAAAATACCGGTCGCACGGCGGACAAGTCCGAACGCGATTCAACGTCTGGGAATCGGCATTTGATCCGGCTGGGATTCGCCATCGCTGCGCTCTGCGCGGCCTTTGCGGTTCCGCTTTGGCAGCTGTTTCGATTTTGTCTCCACAGCCAGCTGTTTTCCTACATTCTTCTGGTCCCGGCGATCTCAGGTTATGTGTTCTGGACCGAACGCGCGAAGCTCCAGGTTTCCAAACCGTGGACTCCGATGGCCGGCGTGCTCGCCGTGATTGCGCTCGGATGCATCGGTGCGTATTGGGGATTTGTTCGCGGCCACGCGGACTTGTCTCAAGCCGATCGTCTCGCGCCGATCGTTCTGTCGTTCGTTCTGCTCGTGCAGGCGGCTGGTGCGATGGTTCTCGGTCGGACCGGGATGCGTGGTGCTGCGTTTCCGCTGTTGTTCCTCCTGTTCATGGTCCCCTTGCCGGCAGTCGTCGAACACGGTTTCACTGCATTTCTGCAACACGCCTCGGCCGAAACAGCGTATTTTCTGATCAAAATGTCCGGCCTGCCCATCCTGCGGGAAGGCACACTCTTCCAACTGCCGGGAATCAACATGGAGGTCGCTCCAGAATGCAGTGGCATCCGATCGACCATGGTGCTGATCCTTACGAGCTTTCTCGCGGGCCACCTTTTTCTGAAGCGCATCTGGACCCGTTCCGCACTGGTCGCGGCAGTCATTGTCCTCGGCATTCTCCGCAACGGTTTTCGCATCCTGGTCCTGGCACAGCTCTGTGTTCAAATCAGCCCGACCATGATTGATTCACCGATCCATCATCGCGGCGGACCGGTCTTTTTTGCACTCTCATTGATCCCGTTGCTGGCACTCATCTGGTATTTCCGAAAAATCGAAAAACGCAGCCCAACACCGGTTGGTTTACCCAAGGAATAATTATGCTCAACTTCAACAGAATCGCGGCTGTTCTGCCGCTTTTGGTTGTTGCCGTCGCGCTTTGCGCCGGATGTTCCGCTGAGTCGAAAAAGAAACGCTTCATCGAGCGGGCGGATCGCTACTTCGAAAACGGAGAGCTCACCAAGGCCGAAATCGAATACCTCAACGTTCTCCGGCTCGACCGTACGAATGCCCACGCTTTCAAGCAGCTGGGCATTCTTTACTTCGAGAACGGACGCACGCTCCGCGCCGCACCTTTTCTCATCCGCGCCCTTGAGCTGAACACAAATGACGTGGAGGTGCAGCTGAAGCTCGCGACGGTTTACCTGACCGGCGGTGCCCACAAAGAGGCACGGCGACTCGCCGAAAACGTGCTCGCCAGTTCACCGACGAACAGCTCCGCTCCGTTGATCCTCACCGAATCGTCCCGAACGCCGGAGGAGATCAATGCAGCCCGACAACAGCTGGCCGCGCTTTCCAGCAAGGGTGGACAGACGGCAGGTTATCACCTCGCCACCGCGTCACTGCTTTCCAAGGAAGGAAAACTCTCTGAAACGGAAGCTGCGCTGCGAAAGGCGATCCAGGCGGATCCAAAATCACCGCATCCGCATCATGCACTGGGCATGTTGCTCTGGGCCCGAACCAACCTTGTCGAAGCCGACAGCGAACTGAAACAGGCATCGGAACTGGCCGCTGTTCGCTCGCCACAAAAGCTTCAATATCCGGATTTTCTTCTGAAAACAGGCCGGTCTGAAGAGGCCAAAAAGCTGATGCTGCAGATTGCGAAGGAGGCCCCGGACTATCTCCCCACATGGGCTTTGCTGGCAGAGCTCGCCTTGAACGAGAAGCAGCATGCCGACTGCGCGAAATACGTGAACGAAATTCTCACGCGCGATCCGGATTTCTACGACGGCCTCCTTCTCAGCGGACGGCTGCATTTGAACACGGGCGAAAACGACAAGGCATTCACCACCTTCGAACGGACCACGAACCTTTATCCGAAATCAACGGCGGCACATTACTTCATGGCCCTGAGTGCCCTCGCCAGAAACGATCAGGTTCTCGCTGCGAAACACCTCGATGAAGCGGTCAAACTGAACCCTGACTTCTCCGAAGCACTCCTTCAGCAGGCGCAGTTGAATCTTCGGCGCGACAACGCGGCCGCGGCCATCGCATCAATGACTCAGCTGATCCGGAAATCGCCATCCTTCGCGCCGGCTTACCTCACGCTGGCGGCGGCGCAGGCGGCACGCGGCGACCTGAATGATGCCGTCGGCACCTATGAACAACTTGAAAAACTTTTTCCAACCAATGCGACTGTCCCCTTTCTGAAGGGCGTTCTGTACCAACAACAGAAGAAGACATCAGAAGCACGCGCTTCCTATGAAAAGGCGTTCGCTCTTCAACCGGAAAACCTTCAGCCACTCGAGCTGCTCGTGAATCTTGATCTTGCGGAAAAGAAGCCTGAGGTCGCCGCAAAACGCATCAACGACGCACTTGAGAAAATGCCAAAGTCGCCCGAACTGCATTCATTGATGGCCGTTGTTTATGGATCGCAGAAAAAAACCAACGAGGTGGAGAAATCATTGCTCAAGGCGTTGGAGTTCAATCCGAATTTCCTCCCAGCGCACCGGGGTCTGGCTCAACTGTACGTCGCCGCCAACAAACATCCAGAGGCTTTGGACCGATTGAATGCAGTTGTGAAAGTGAGCTCCAACGACATTCCAGCGCTCATCCAGATCGCCCTGATTCAAACCGAGCTGAAAAAATATTCTGAAGCCCGGGATGCCTACGAAAGGGTCGTTGCCATCAACCCGCGCGCCGCCGCAGCCTACAACAACCTCGCCTACCTTTACTCGGAACAACTCGACCAGCTCGACCGCGCTTACGAAGCCGCGCGCAAGGCACGCGAACTGGTTCCGACCGATCCGGCCGTGGCCGATACTCTGGGCTGGATCGTTTACAAACGCGGTGAATTCCCCCGCGCTTTGACATTGCTGCAGGAAAGCGCGGAGAAGCTTCCAACTGAACCCGACGTTCTCTTTCACCTGGGCATGACTCAATACATGTTAAGCCAGGAAGCGGCGGCGCGAACCTCTTTGAAACGCGCTCTTGAATCGAAAGCCGATTTTTCCGGACGCTCGGAAGCTGAGAAACGATTGGCCATTCTCGACGTCCCGGTTTCCGCCGATTCGCTCCCGAAACTGGAGTCTCTGGCGAAGGAAAATCCGGATGATCCGATCGTGGTTACCCGACTTGCCGCGCTTTACGAACAAGGGGGGCAGTTCGAAAAGGCAATCCAGCTCTACGAACGCGCCGTTGAGAAAAATTCTCGCAATCTCGCCGCCACCGTCCGACTCGCGCAGCTTTATTCGGATCAGGCCCACAATTTCTCCAAGGCCTTGCAGATGGCCAAAGCCGCCCGCAATCTCGCCCCCGACGATCCCAAGATCGCCCACACTCTGGGCCGTCTCGCCCATGGTGCGGGAGATTTCAACTGGTCGCTCGCCCTGCTTCAGGAGGCCCAGCGCAAACTGCCGAACGACCCAGACGTTCTGCTCGACCTCGCCATTTCCTATTTCGCGGTTGGAAAGATTTCCGAGGCTGAAACAGTGGCAAAAAATGCAGCAAAGTCGGGTTTCGCGAGAAAGGACCAGGCCGACCGGCTCGCCCGCTTCGCTTCAGCTTTCCAGAAACGGCAGGACGTGGGATCACTCGAAGGCGAAATTCGGGAAACTCTGCGCACTGCGCCGGATTCTCTGCCGCCTCTCGCGCTGAATGCAGTTTTGATGGAACAGCGTGGGCATCAGAAGGATGCCCTGGCTGCCTACGAAAGCATTCTCGTCAAATACCCAACCTTCACGCCCGCGTTGAGGCAGCTCGCGATTCTCTACAGTTCGACTGGAGCTGAAAACCAAAAGACCTATGACTTCGCGGTGAAAGCCCGCGCCGCTTATTCGGGCGATCCGGAAGTGGCAAAAGTCCTGGGCATAACGACTTACATGCGAAAGGATTATGGCCGGGCCGCTCAACTCCTGAAGGAAGCGTCTGGGAAATTGCCCAACGACGCTGAAGTGCTGTTTTACCTGGGAATGAGCCAGCATCAGCTCAAGCAAAAGAACGATGCGCAAGCCAACCTCAAGAAGGCCTTGGCGATGAACCTTGACCCCGATCTCGCGAAGGAAGGTCAGGCCGTTCTCTCTGCGAAATGAACAAGTCGTCGGCAGGGTTTACAAACCGGCTTTCCCCGCCTTAAACCCCGAATTCACAAACAAACAATAACACACTTATTTTCAACCACTTAAGCAAATTCAAGAATTGAAATCCCGCCTTGGCATGGCACACGCTTAAAGGAGATCGAACCGGAAAACAACAATTCTTAGAAACACGATTATGAAAAACATTTGGCTCACAACCGCAGTAGCAGTTGCAGCTGCGTCGGCGATAACGGCACACGCGATTCCGACTATCACTTTGGATGACGGAATCAACGGCCCGATTTCTCTTCAGGATAACGCTGTTGGCGATACAGTTGCAGCTCTCGGCATCGTCAATTGGCAGGTTGAGAACTATGGCGTTTGGAGTTTGAACATCAATACTGGCACCACAAAGCCGGCCTTGGGTTCTGAAACCAGCCCTTATCTGGATCTGAAGTTCTATGCCCTTTCTTCGGCGGCCGGATCTCTGACCATCACATTTTCAGAGGTAGGATTCAGCTACGTGGGCGGCCTCTTGGATGGATGGGGTGGAACCACTTTTGGAACTGCCGTCAATTCCATCGCCGTCAACGGACAAACAGTACTCACTCAGGGACCTTTCGGCCCAGGTGCGTTCAGCAGCACGGCTCTTTTCCTTGCCGACCTGAGCCCTGACGATCTGGTATCGATCTCGGTCACCATCACTCATGATGGCGCCGGACTCACCACAGGAGACAAAGAACTGACAACCGTTCCAGATGGCGGAATGACTGTCATGCTTCTGGGTGCGGCTCTCTCGGGTCTCGGCCTGATCCGCCGCAAGGTGATCGCCTAAGTAAGCACGTCGTTTTCTGGTTTGGGCAGGGATAACATCCCTGCCCTTTTTGTTTGTACGCAAGGCATCCCGCTGAACCCTCGAAGCCATTTCAAATCCGGACAAGTGTCTGTGCCAAACCCCATCCAATCGAGTCCTGCGAGTGCCGTCACATCGGTTTCGTGCAAACGTGCAAACAGCCGGATTGACGTAAGTGGTAAAGGAGCGGCCTTCTGTTGATGGCGTCCGGGACGTGGTAAACGGGCGGCGATGAGACACACCATTTCTCCGTCACGTGCCCGGCGCAGCACCTCAACTCAACGGGCTCAGCTTCTGGCGGCATTTGATCGCAGTGGTCTTTCGGCTGCTGACTTCGCCCGCAAACATCATCTCAACTACACCACCTTCTGCGGCTGGTGCCAGCGACGCGATCGGGCCACTGCATCGCCCGCTTTCGTGCAGGTGGAAATGCCGCAGCCGGTCGAACCGGTGGAACTGTTGGTCGAGCTGGGCAGCGCGGCCCGGCTGCGGGTTGTCTGCGCCAGTCAGCTGGAACTGGCCGCGCGTCTGATCCAAACCTTCAACGCCTCCGCCGCATGTTGAGTTTTCACACGCAGCTCAAGGTGTTTGTCGCCATCGCGCCGGCCGATCTGCGGATGAGTTTCAACGGGCTGTGGAACGCGGCGCAACAACAGCTCGGTGAAGATCCCAAAAGCGGCGCGCTTTTTGCCTTTACCAATCGCCGGCGCAACCGGATCAAAATTCTCTATTTTGACGGCACGGGTGTGATCGTGCTGGCCAAGCGGCTGGAGGAGGGAACGTTTGCCTGGCCGCAAAGCGCGGGTGAGCCGGGTGCAAAGATCAAGCTGGCCCCGCAGGCGCTGCAGCTCCTGCTTGATGGAGTGGAGTTGAAGAACGCTTCGCGCCGCGCGTGGTATGAGTGCGGGGCGTGAAAAAAGTCCGGTTTGTTCAATGACAATTATTCTTCACTCTCAGTGACAATTAAAAATCACTGTGCCT
>CALBZA010000051.1 GCA_937890005.1 uncultured Verrucomicrobia subdivision 3 bacterium
GATCCAAAAGATCCTAAAATTCGTCACTTTCGCAGTCGAATAGCGGAAGTCGGGCGAGTTTTGCTGAAAGCATTTCTCCGCCGAGGAATTTGGATCTGAATGAAGGCTGGCGGTTTCAAATGGCCGCCAACATCGGTGGCAGCACTGACAGGGGACACGCGAGCGCCTACATGTCCGGCAAGACAGGCCAGGCAGGCGGTCCGGCCGGCAGCCTGTTTGATGATACCGAATGGCGGCAGGTGAACCTGCCGCACGACTGGGTGGTTGAAGGACCGTTCGTGGCGGACGCAAAATCCTCGCAGGGTTATCGACCAGGCGGATTGGCCTGGTATCGGCGTTATTTGAAAATTCCCGAAGACTGGAACGGCAAACATTTCGAACTCGTCTTCGACGGCGTGGCCAGCCACGCGAGAGTTTGGGTAAACGGCGCGCTGGTCGGTCGGAGCTACTCGGGTTATGTCCCGTTTACCATCGATGTCACACCGTTTCTTCGTTACGGCGATTTGATCAATACGATCGCCGTGCAGGTGGATGCCGATGCCCACGAAGCGTGGTGGTATGAGGGCGGCGGCATTTACCGTGATGTCACGCTGAGGGTGCGCAATCCATTGCACATCGTGACGGACGGCATCGGTTCGGTGCCGCTCAAGGGGTCGGGAGACGAGTGGTCGCTCCCCGTGGAAGTCACCGTGGCCAACTTTGATGACATCGATTCGGAGGTCACCGTGCGTGCCGAATTGATTGATGCAGACAACAGCGTGGTTGTGAAGCGCGAAACCAGGGCGAACGTGCCGGCCCTCGGCTCAAGCGTCGCAGTCGTCCCCCTCAAAGTGCGTCATCCGAAACTCTGGTCCCTCGAATCGCCCAACCTCTATCGGACGCGCGTGTCGATCTTTCGCGATGGTGTGATGACCGATGCGGATGACACGGTCTGCGGCTTTCGCACGATCCGCTTCGACGCGCAAAAGGGATTTTTTCTGAACGACAAGCGGGTTCAGATTCAAGGCACGGCGAACCATCAGGACTTTGCCGGCGTGGGTGTGGCCGTGCCGCCCGCATTGTGGGACGTGCGGGTGCGGAAACTTCAGGAGATGGGCTGCAATGCGTATCGGTCGGCTCACAATCCCGCCACGCCGATTCTTGATGCCTGTGACCGGCTCGGGATGCTGGTGATGGATGAGAACCGCACCTTCAACTCCAGCCCGTGGGCCGTGCGCCAGCTTCAGGCAATGATCAGGCGGAATCGCAATCATCCCAGCATCATTCTCTGGTCCATCTTCAACGAGGAATTGTGGCAGGACACCGAGCAGGGCAGGGAAATCGCCCGCCGCCTCGCGGCCGAAATTCGCCGGCTCGACAACACCCGTCCGCTCACCGCCGCGATGAACGGCGGTTGCCACGACACGAATGGAGTTCCTCAGATTATCGACGTGGTCGGCGCGAACTATCCCGACTTCCAGAGAGCCGACGATTTCCACCGCAAGTTTCCTGACAAGCCCATCATCAATGCGGAGGACACCTCCGCGTTGGCGGTTCGGGGAAATTATGAGACAGATCCCTCCCGGCAACTGATCAACTCCGACGACACGGAGAAAGTCCGTTGGGGTATGCTCAACCGGGACGTCCTGCGGTATTACGCGGAACGGCCGTGGCTGGCCGGCGGTTTCAGTTGGACCGGTTTTGATTACCGCGGTGAGACGACGCCTTACGGCTGGCCGCAGGTGACTTGCAACTTTGGGATTCTTGATTTGTGCGGCTTTCCCAAGCCCGCGTTTTTCATTCGCCAATCCGTTTGGGTCAAGGACCGCAATATTCTGGTCATCGTCCCGCATTGGAACTGGCCGGGCAGGGAAGGCAAGCCGGTCAAGGTGTTCGTGATTTCCAATGCGAAGAAAGTCGCGCTCTCGCTTAACGGCGGGTCCCTGGGCGAAAAGGATGTTCCCGCCTACGATTACGCCGTTTGGGAAGTGCCCTACACTCCGGGAAAACTCGAAGCTGTGGCTTACTCAAACGGCCTTGAGGTCGCCCGCACCTCTGTTGAAACAACCGGGCCCGCCGCCGCGCTCCGTCTGATTCCAGATCGACAGATGCTTCGTGGTGACGGCAGAGATGCGATGCCAATTACCGTCGAGGCATTGGATGCACATGGACGACCGGTTCCCGATTCCAACGTCAAGGTCACCTTTGTTGTCGAAGGGCCCGGCGAAAACATCGGGCACGGCAATGGAGATCCCAATAGCCACGATCCGGAAAAGGGTCCGGATCGCCGATTGTTCAACGGACTGGCCCAACTCATCGTTCGTTCCAAGAAAGGTCAACCCGGCGACATCGTCATCCGCGCCTCATCGCCCGGCCTCACTCCGGCTACGATCCCCATCAAGGTGTCACCCGCTCCGGAAATTCCAGCGCTGTCGCCGGCTTTCCCCGCCTACCAGATCGGCCGCTGGCGCATGTCTCCGCCTTCGACTTCAAAACCTGATCCTTCGGCGCAGGTTGCTGAGGACGACATGAACACGTGGACATTTTCCAGTGTGGGCCGCACTCAGCAGATCCCGGCCGGTTCCTGGGCAATTTACCGCGTCACTTTCACCCCTTGGAAGGCGATCGCCAAACAAGGCGGAACCGTTCAATTGCAACAGGTCAGCGGTGCGGGCGAGGTCTGGCTCGATGGGAAATGTGTGTTGACCAAGACCAATCCGGTCGCGGCCGATATTCGCTTCGACCTGCCTGCAAAAACCGGCCAGCGCACGCTGGTTCTTCTGCTTCAATCCGGATCCGATGGCAGGATCGGTCTGGGCGGGAGCGCGGAAATCTCGGTCCTCAGCACCCAGGCAAAATAAGGTTTGTAATTGGTGGAAGCCTTCTCCGGGCGGGCGAGGCGCCGCCTAGAATTTTCTAGGATTGGCGGTGGCCCTTGGTCTGCGAAACTCGGACAACCCTTACCAACCTGATGCATATGCGCAAACCAACCTTCGCTTGCTCCGATTTCCCCTTGCAGGATCGCAAACCGGCTTGTTGCTCCCTCGTCTGCGGGGTGGTCAGTCTCCTGTTGTATTTCCTGATGGCGACTGCCCTTCACGCCCAAAGCTACGCGTTTTATTCGCCGACCAACCCGGCTTCCTATGTGTCCTATCCAATCGGCGCAGGCGGTCCCACGGTGGTGCATCGCAACGGGGCTACCTACGTTGTGGTCTGGCAGTCCTATGGCACCTACATCCCGTATGTGTTGCGAACGGATGAAAGCACGGGCTTCACCGAAGCTGTGGCTATACCCGGCGCCGATCAGGCGCCCGCCTCGCCGAACGGAAGGATCGACGGTCATTTCTCGATGGAGATGAAGCTGGACACTGCCGGCTACATTCATCTGGTGGAGGTGGGGCATAACGAAAGCTTGCGTTATTGGAAATCCAACCTGCCGGATTCCATCGCGGGCGGGTTCACCGAAATCGCCGTCAACGCCACCAACGGCCTGCCCTGGGCGCAGCTGCATTACGATTACTCCAAATTGCTGACCGACAACAACGGCGTGATTTACATGATCTCGCGTTGTGAAATGAACTGGCGAACTCCCGATCAGGGAGACCGCGGGGTCACGCTGCATCGCTACGATGTGAACACCGGCACGTGGACGATGTTGGGCGGCGTTCAGGCCGAAAACCCGGCGGCCACCATCGCCAAACCCACGACCACCTTGCGTGGAAAAGCGATCTTCTGGGAATGGGCTGGTCAGACCGACACCCTCTTCTATCAGGGATTTTCAGCCAACCTTTCCTTCGATGCGCAGAACCGGATGCATTTCACCGTCTCGACGCTCGACCGGTTTCCCGACGGGGCGTTTCCGAATGGCAACGGCGACACTTTGGTTTATGCGTATTCCGATGACGGCGGTGATACCTGGCATCGTTCCGATGGCAGTCTCATCACGCACCTGCCCATGCGCGCGCGCGCCGGGTTGGCCAACTCCGCCGACATAGTCAATCAGGGCGATCCGGCCACCAATGAAGGACGTCTTGGACTGCAAACGCAGATTGCCGTTGATCGGTCGGGCAGCCCTCTGATCGCGGCCGACGACACCTACACGCGGCAGGCAACGGGCTGGGTTCGATCCACTTTCAATGGCAACAACACGTTGACGACCACCCCGAATTCAAGGCACGTCCTGGGAGCCGATGGCCGGCTTTATACCTATCGCGATCCTCTCACGGGCGGGGACAATCTGCGGATAATGGAGAAACCGGATTCCACCTATTCGTCTTTCGTCGTGGGTTCGACGGGCATGCCCAACACGTTGTGTGGCGATGCGCCCACCTTTCGGAAGTCAGGCCTGCTTTACGGGTCGCTTCCCACGAACATGATCTACGGTCGCGTTGGGGTGACCTTGGGATGGAACCAGGCGGATCTTGGATCGCCGGCGCTCGCTGGAGTCAGCGCATCATTGCGATCGGGGGCGATGCGGATTCGCGCCAGCGGCGGTGGGTTTGATTCTACCAGCGACCAGGCTCGCTTCACGTGGCAGACCGTTTCTGGTGATTGCGTCCTGGTGGCGCGATTGGATTCCCACACGGCCACTAATCCCGCCGCGTGGGCCGGACTTTCCATTCGGGAGAGCACCAATGCCAGCAGCCGACAGGCGACGATTGTTGCAACGCAGAGTGATGGCTTCCACTTTGTCACGCGCACCACTCCCGGCGCGGCGGCTCAAACCAATGGCATCAATCCTGACCTGTTTGGTCCGGAAGGAAATTGGCTGCGATTGACTCGCAGTGGCAATTCCATCATTGCGGAAGTCTCTGCCGACGCGGACTCGTGGACCCTGGTGGGTTCGAACACTGTTGCGTTACCCACGGATGCGTTGGTGGGATTAGTGGCCAGCGCCAATTCGGCAACGTTCGCCGATTTCAATTTTTCGCAGATCGGGATTCAGGGGCTGCGCAATCTGGCCTTCGGAAAGCCCGCCACCCAATCCTCGCAGTTTTTCGACCTGGGCGCGGGACTGGCCACCGATGGGAACACGAACGGCGACTGGGCATTCGGGAGCGTTGCCACCACTTACAACACGGACTCGGTTTACTTCTGGCGCGTGGACCTGCTCGAGCCGTCCACCGTGCAGACCCTGAAGTTTTACAAGCGCACCGATGGCGCCCGCGATGGGCAGCTCAACAGTGCAACAGTGCGCCTGCTCGGCAGCAGCAGCAACGTGCTCTGGAGCGGCAGCATTCCGTCCGGCACGCTTTCGATTCCCTATACCTTGACTCCCGGCGGCGTGGCCAATGTGCGTTACGTCGAGTTGGAGCGCAGCAGCCAGACCGCGATCGCCGAAGTGGAAGTCTTCGGCACCAATTCCGTTCCGCTGCCCGGACCCGACATGGAGGCACCCGACACTCCGAGCGGCCTCATGGCGTCGGCGCGGGAGACGGTGGTTACGTTGACCTGGGAAGCCTCGTCGTCGCCCGATGTGGCGGGCTATGTTCTTCAGCGCGGTCCGGGTTCCAGCGGCCCCTTCGTGGACGTGGCCAACGATATCTGTTTGCCGCGTTACGTTGACAGCAACCTGGCTCTCGGAAGCAATTACTATTACCGCGTCGCCGCGATTGACGAATCCGGCAATCGATCGGATTGCACGACAGTCCTTCAGGTCGCCACGACCGATCGCACCCCGCCTGCGCCGCCCATCATCACTTCACTCACCTACGGCAATTCCACACTCACGATGGGGTGGTCGAATCTGGATCCGCAGCCCGACTTTAGTCATTGGGAACTCGTGCGCGCAGACCGTCAGGGCCATGAAACCATTGTTCTCTCCCATACGACCGGAACAAATTACACGTGGGTCGCGCCCGGCTTCGGGCAATACAGCGAGTTCTTCCTGCGTGCTTATGACACGAACGGCAACCGGTCCTGCGCCGGAAACGTCATCTCGTATTTGTCGGGCACGAACATCGCGTTGGGCCGGTCGGCTACTCAAGGCGCCAATGCGGGCACAGCCGGCTTTGCGGTCGATGGCATGGTGCTCGGGGGCAATTCCACCGACACCGGGAATTCGTCCAACATGAGCGTCAACTGGTGGCAGGTGGATCTTGGCACGAACCGGCCCGTCGGCGCGATTGAGTTGTACAGCCACCAGTCCGATCCCAACGGCCTGATCGCCTTCGACGTCTTTGTCATCGATGCGTCGGGACAGACGAACTGGAGCTATTCGCACCCGCTCGGCTACTACATCGGTTTCATGCACCGGCTTTACCCCGACGGCGCGACCGGACGCTATGTGCGTGTTCAGCGCCGCAATGTTGCGGTCGCCAATCCCGCCGCCTTGCGCCTGGCCGAAGTGCGTGTTCTCGAGAAGTCCGCCGACTGGCCCGAAGTGGGGCCTGTGCTCAGCGGTCGCGTGCTGCATCTGGATGCGGGCAATGCCGCCAATCTCGTGCGCGACGGCTATCGGGTAAGCGCCTGGACGAATCTGGCTCCTGCCGGCGGTTATGCCGGCCAGAACACCTCCACCAATCAGCCGCGAACCGGATCGTCATCCTCGTTGGAGCGGCACCTGGTCAACTTCGGCCCCGACGGTTCCGAGCGCTGGATGAAATTCAAAACCGCGGGCGGTGCGGACTGGCGGCCGACGACGCTGCGAACCATGTTCTGGGTGGTGAAAGGGGCGAATTTCCTGTTGGGCGACGGTTCGTCCGCCCCGTTCCATCGCGGCACTGCCGACGAAGGGTCCCCGAACGCGACGATCTGGGATTCGGCGCTTGCCAGTTCCGCCGTGCTTTCCGGCCAGACGTATTTGAACGGTGTGCTCGTGGACGGATCCACCACTCCGTTGCCCAGCGCCTATTCCGTGGTCAGTGTGGTCACCACTTCCGCCGTTGCCGCGGATCGGATTGGCGATGATCGCAACAATCCGGATCGCCAGGGCGGTCTGCAACTCGCGGAATTCATCGCTTACGACACCGCCCTCAGCGACGGCGAACGCCGGCAGGTTGAGCAATACCTTGCCGAGAAGTGGAATGTCGCCCGGAACTACGGCGTAGTGGCTGAATCATCAACGAATGTTTTCCTCGCCCCGCCGGCCAACGTGATCGCCACACCGGTTGATCTCGATCAGATCAACCTGACGTGGGCGGCCTCCGTTGGGGCGACCGGCTACCGTGTGAAGCGCGCCAGCGCCCCTGTCGGGCCTTACTCGGTGATCGCGAGTGGATTGACCGGGACCGCATACAATGACACCGGCCTGAATCCATCCACCACCTACTACTACGTCGTCAGCGCCGTCAGCAACGCGGTCGAAGGAGCCGAGAGCGCCATCGCGAGCGCCCGAACTTTGGATTTATGGCATTCGCAGGATGTCGGCGCGGTCGGCACGGCTGGCAGCGCCAGCCAGAACGACGGCGTTTTCACCGTGAGCGGGGCCGGTGCCGACATTGGGAGCACTGCGGACGCCTTCCATTTCCTTAATATTTCCATGACTGGAGACGGAACTTTCATTGCGCGGTTGGCCGTCCAAGGATCGGCGACTTC
Source organism: uncultured Verrucomicrobia subdivision 3 bacterium (assembly GCA_937890005.1). GTDB lineage: Bacteria > Verrucomicrobiota > Verrucomicrobiia > Limisphaerales > DASXHY01 > DASXHY01. Next base: position 7,516 of record CALBZA010000051.1, read on the forward strand.
GACCAGCAAGATGGGCATCGCGATGCGTGAAACATTGGGCGCCGATTCCAAATCGGTGATCAATTTCTTTGACGATGGACAGGACAAGGTCCGCGTCGCGTATCGGACTGCCACGGGGGGTGGTACCAGCTACTTCACCGCTGCCACCAACAACACCGTCCCGGTATGGTTGAAATTATCCCGTGCGGGCGACGACTTCACCGGTTGGTATTCGTCCGATGGCGTCAATTGGACAACGCTGGGCACGGCAAACGTCACGATGAGTAATACCATTTACGTTGGTTTGGTGGTGTGTTCGAGGAATACCAGCACCCTGAACACGGGCACGTTCGACAACCTGTCCGGCGATGCCTGGGATCTCTGGCTTTCGCAGGACGTCGGTGCGGTCGTCACAACAGGCGGTGCCAGCGAAACCAACGGCGTTTTCACCGTGAGTGGGGCGGGTGCCGACATTGGGAGCACTGCCGACGCCTTCCATTTCCTTCATATGAACATGATTGGAGACGGAACCTTCGTGGCACGGTTGGTTAGCCCGACTTCCGCTATTCGAGGTGGGGTGAGGATATAAGTGGCTGGTAATCA
>CALBZA010000052.1 GCA_937890005.1 uncultured Verrucomicrobia subdivision 3 bacterium
TCAGGTGGCTGGTTTATTGTGCCCGTCGCTGGCTGGTTCGTAGTGCCCGCTGACATGTAAAGCACTTCAAAATCGGTTACGCGAATCGCACCTTGGGCTATCGGGTGCCCGAGCAGAATGCCGCCGGGATGAAGCTTCGGGCACGGTTGCAGAAAACCGGCATCTATCGCGACACCGGCCGCGAGCACACCTGAGCGGGTGCGTGGTGTTTCCGATCCTGGACGGCAAAAGCAACGTGACTGAGATTTACGGCCTCGAAAAGCAAAGTGCGACCGATGCAACCTGCGGGAGGAGCGGGCTCGGTGCGTTCCTGAGAAAGCTTTTGCATCACGCGTCGGTGGCGAATGAATTGAATGAACGTGAAAAAGGAAATTACCCTTGCGCCGGCTGCGAGAGATGGTTCATTATTCCGGCCCTGCGTGCGCATATGGTGGAATTGGCAGACACGCTACTTTGAGGTGGTAGTGGAGCAATCCGTGCAGGTTCAAGTCCTGCTATGCGCACCAATTTCTCAGCCGTTTATTTCTCAACAAGTGATTCCCAATAAAACTTCGCGCGTCGCGCGGCGCGGCTTCACACTTGATCCCATTGTCCAAACCTCCGCTGTGAGAGATTGATTCAACGTGAATACCAAAGAACTGATCCGCCTGGGCGTGCCGCCCGGTGAAGCGACCCGGCGCGGCATGGAATACATTTCCAAGTACGTGCTCAAAGGATTGGATCGCTCGAAATTGAACGACGACGTCGCTGCGGTGGTGCGGAATCCAGAGCTGTTCGCGGAAGACGATCTCCGCGGCGAATTCGCGAAGGCGCTGCTCCGATCAAATCGCACCATTCGCGAAGCGCCTGCGACGTGGCGTCAGTGGGGCGAAGGTCTGGAGCCCGAGGCGATCAACCAGATGGGGCGCGCGTGTCAGTTGCCCGTGGCGGTGGCGGGTGCATTGATGCCGGATGCGCACGTCGGTTACGGCCTGCCGATCGGCGGCGTGCTGGCGACTGAAAACACTGTGATTCCTTACGCCGTGGGCGTGGACATCGCCTGCCGGATGAAACTCACCGTGCTTGATCTGCCAGTGCGCGAATTGGATCGCCAGCGCGAGAAGCTGATCAAAGCGATCGAAGCCGAAACCCGTTTTGGCGTCGGCGCCACGTTCAAACAGCGGCGTCAGCACGAAGTGATGGATGCGGACTGGTCGGTCAGCAAAGTTACGAAGGAGAACAAGGATCGCGCCTGGTCGCAGCTCGGAACCAGCGGCAGCGGAAATCATTTCGTTGAATTCGGCACGTTCACGACGGAACAGCCAATCCAGCAGCTGCCGCCCGGCGAATACGTCGCGTTGTTGAGCCACAGCGGAAGCCGTGGAACCGGCGCTTCGGTGTGTGATTACTATAGCAAGCTTGCGATGACGCAGCATCCGGACCTTCCGAAGGAACACAAACATCTCGCATGGTTGAGTCTGGATTCGGCGGAAGGCCAGGAATACTGGGCGGCCATGGAATTGATGGGACGTTACGCGGCGGCGAATCATTCTCTCATTCACCACCACATCGCGCGTCACCTTGGGCTCGATGTGCTGCTGGACGTCGAGAATCACCACAACTTCGCGTGGAAGGAAAAGCATGTGATCGACGGCGTGGAACGGGAGGTGATCGTGCATCGCAAAGGCGCGACGCCGGCAGGCGACGGTGTTTTCGGCATTATTCCGGGGTCAATGGCGTCGCCCGGATTCCTCGTTCGCGGCAGGGGAAACGAAGCTTCGTTGAAATCGGCATCGCACGGTGCCGGCCGTGTGATGAGCCGCACGAAGGCGATGCAGACGTTCGAATGGGAGAAAGTAAACCGGGTGTTGAAGGAACGCGGTGTGAAGCTGATTTCCGCCGGTCTGGATGAAGTGCCGATGGTTTACAAGGACATCCATCAAGTGATGTCTGCACAAACGGATCTTGTGGAAGTGCTCGGACGGTTTGATCCCAGGCTCGTGAAAATGGCGCCGCACGGAGAACGTCCGGAGGATTGATCGCCACGGATTCCTTTCTGAAGCCGGTGAGATCTCAAAAAAGTCCCGCATTTTGACGGGATTCCCTGAGCGTCACTTCCGTTGATTTACATCTGAATGCCAGTGACGCGCCACTTCCGCGTGCGCCATCACCACATCCGGATCGCGCTGCAGTGCATCGAAATAATGCCGGGAGAAACCTTCGCCCGCCTCGGAAGCGGTCAGCAGCGCACGGGTCTGTTTCACCACGGCGTCCATGTTCGCTTCCGTCACAGGCCGATCCTTTTCCTCCAGCGTTTCATCGATGGAAACGATGAGCTGCGACAGCGGCTGAAGCCACGCAAACCAGGGATCGCGGGTGAGCAGCTGAAGAAAGTGGTTGGGCGACTGGATCGGGCCGACGGTCTGCTCGTAGCTGACGCGTTCGGAATCGACCAGCGCTTTGTGCAGTCCAAGCAGTGGCAGGCGGAACTGTTCCAGTTTGACTCGAATGGGATTGATCACGAGCGAAATTTCGTTTGTTTTCAAATGACGTCAATCCCCGGTGAACCGCCGGCGATGATTTTCCTGGGAAGCAGGCTTGCGTCGTTGCGCCGTGCTGTGCGATAGGAGGAGTCGTTCGTCGAACCAATGGATGCGTCAAGGCCATGAAACTCATCACTGCTCTTCTGCTGGCCGGAGCTGTCACGCTTTGTGGCTGCGCCCGGAAATACACCATCACCACCAACTCCGGCGGCCAGATCGTCACGCGCGGGAAACCGAAGCTTGAGAACGGCTACTATCGTTACAAGGACACTCAGGGCGAGTGGCAGAAGGTCCCGGCGGGCCGCATCCGTGAAATCGCGCCGTCATCGATGGTCAACGCTCCGAGCGACCGTTATCCGGGTGCGAGGTGATGGGCTGGTGCGCGATGACTTTCGACGGCGCAGGGTAGTCATGGATCACCCGCGAGTTGCCGAATCATCCGCTTTTTATTTGAAAACGTCGCTTAGTTCTTGCGCCTTGCTCTCCTTTCGCCAGACTCCCGCCAATCCCACTCGCGAGCGAACTGAATAATTTTTTGCGCATGGAAAACAAACCCCTTCCGCCACACTATCAATTTTATCTGACCGGTCGTGATCCTCTCGCGTCGGGTCTGCCGCCGAAGCGCCCGGTTATCGGCGTGCTGACCGGGAACGGCATCGGGCCGGAAGTGATCAGCGCGGCGCTTCGAGTGGCGGCGGCGGTGACCAAAGTGTGCGGCCTTGATCTGGAGCTGCGTTACGGAGGATTGATCGGCGAACACGCCGAGGCGGAAAATCTGCCGACGCTTCCCGAGAATGTGATTCAATTCTGTTCTGAAATCTTTTCAGCCGGCGGCGCGGTTTTGAACGGTCCAGGGGGAGGGCGATACGTTTACGACCTGCGCAAAGAATTTGATCTGTTCTGCAAGTTCGTTCCCGTCCAGCCGTGGCCCCAGCTTGCCAATGCCGGCAAACTCGTTGGCAGCCATCTCAAAGATGTCAACATGCTCATCGTCCGCGACAACATTGGCGGCGTTTACCAGGGAGAATGGTCGGAAGCTGTAGGGCAGGAGGGACGGATCGCGGAACATCGTTTTTTCTACACCGAATCGCAGATTTACCGGCTCGTGGAAATCGCGGCCCGGGCGGCGGCGCACCGGCGCGGACGCCTGCACGTCATCGTCAAGGAAGGCGGCGTGCCGGGGATCAGCGCGCTCTGGCGTGATGTCAGCCTTGCGGTGGCGCGAAAATTTTCGGTGAAGGCGACGATCATGAACGTGGATCTCGCCGCTTACGAACTGATTCAACATCCGCAGCTGTTCGACGTCCTTGTCGCGCCGAATCTGATCGGCGACATCATGGCCGACGTCGCCGGCGTGCTGGTGGCGTCGCGCGGGTTGACCTTCTCCGGCAATTTCACTCCCGAAGGCCATGGCGTGTATCAGACGAATCATGGTTGCGCGCATGATCTCGCGGGAACGGATCGCGCGAATCCCGCCGGACAGATTCTTTCCATGGCCATGTTGCTTCGTGAAAGCTTCGGACTGGATCGCGCCGCCGACTTGATCGAGCGCGCGCTCGCCCGCTGCTGGACCGAAGGATGGCGGACGGAAGACATTGCAGAACCCGGTTGTTCGACACTCGGCACGCAAGCCATGGGCGATCGCGTCGTTGAACAGGTGTTCCGTCTTGCGGAAGAGCAGTTGCCGGCATGAAAGCTGTCCTTCTGCTGATCGATCTGCAGAACGACTTCCTTGCCACGCCCGACCTTCAACCGAATGCCGGTGTTCTGATCCGCGATGCATCGCGGCTGTTGAACAAAGCCCGCGAATTGAACCTCCCCGTCGTCCACGTCTGGACCACTGTGGATCGCGCCGACGACAAACGACTGCCGCACTGGAAGGCGGCCAATCGTAGGATGTGCGAGCGCGGGACCGAAGGACACGCGCCGCCCGTTCCGCTTCAACCCGGCAGCGCTGAAACAGTCGTCCACAAAAGCGGTTTCAATGCGTTTGCCGGAGATTCTCTCGACGAAGTTCTGCGGAAGCTTCACTGCGACGCTGTCATTCTCGCGGGCGTACATCTGCACACCTGCGTTCGAATGGCGGCGACCGAAGCGCTTGAGCGTCAGTTGAAAGTGTTCATCGCGGAAGACGCCACAGGCAGCAATGATCCCGTTCACGCCGCCGCGGTTCGTCGATGGTTGAGCGAACGGACGGTGACTTTTGAAAACAGCTCTGCCCTGTTGCAACGAGTCAGCGGTAGCAGCGCATCGCTCGAACACCGCTCGCCGCTGAACTCGGAGTTTTTGTTTCAGGTTCCCATCTCGGGCAGCGCGGATATCGAGAACGCGGTGTCGTCTGTAGCGAAAGGTTGGAATCAATGGCGCGAAACCGGCATCCGTGAACGGGCTGAAAAACTGAATCGTCTCGCCGAACTGATCGAGAAATCCGAGGCGTCGCTTGCGGAAGACATTGTCAGCGACATCGGCAAACCAATCATTCAGGCACGCGAGGAATTGCGGCGTGCAGCTGCCAATGTGCGCGATGTGGTCCGGCGGGCGTTGGAAATGACGTCGATTTCAGAGCCGGCGGGAACGGTTCGCCGTGAGCCGGTGGGCGTGATCGCTCTCATTTCTCCGTGGAACAATCCAGTGGCGATTCCAATCGGCAAAATCGCGCCGGCACTTGCGTATGGAAATGTCGTGGTCTGGAAACCGGCGCCGTCAGCCACGCGAATTTCTCAACGTGTCCTTGAGCTGCTGGTCACCGCCGGTGTTCCAGACGACGCGGTCAGGCTGGTTTGCGGCGACCACGTGACGGCGCAGGCTGTGGCAGCGCATTCCAGTGTTCACGCGGTCACTTTTACAGGATCGCTGGCGGGCGGATTTGCATTGCAGGAAATTTGTTCGCGCCGGCTTATTCCGTTGCAGGCTGAGTTGAGCGGAAACAACGCGGCCATTGTTTGGGAAGATGCCGGTTTTGATGAAGCCGCGGCGCAGATCGTTTCCGGAGCATTTGGCTTCAGCGGCCAGCGGTGCACCGCAAATCGACGCGTGATTGTTCCTCGCGACCTGCAGAAATCGTTCGTCGAACAGCTGAGATCCGCAGCAGAAAAAATGGTGCTGGGCGATCCGTATGACGAACGAACTGAAATTGGACCGATGATCAGCACGGCCCGGCGCGACGAGGCTGAAGCAACTGTTCTCGAAGCTGCCGACTTCGGGTGTTCGGTTCTTCGAACACACAGCGTGCTGTCGCGTGAAACCTGGTTCACGCGCGGCGCCTACATGCAGCCGGCAATCATCTGTTGCGAGCAACCCGATGCCGCGATCGTTCAGGAGGAATCGATGGCGCCGATCCTTGTGGTGCAGCCTGCGGACGATTTCGATCACGCCATTCAACTTGCGAATGGCGTTCGACACGGTCTGATTGCGGCGTTGTTCACGCATTCGAAACCGCTCCAGAAACAGTTTCTTTTCGAAGCGCGCGCCGGGATTTTGAAATTGAACAGCGCCACGGCGGGCGTCGATGTCACGTTGCCGTTCGGCGGGTGGAAGGCGTCGCACGTCGGACCTCCGGAACATGGTGTCGGTGACGTCCTTTTCTACACGCGGATGCAGGCGCTTTACGGCTTTACGCAGCCGTGCAACGGATGAACACAAAGGAAGATGACGCAGTTCACGAAGACCGGGACTCGATCGTGACGCGATTTGCGCGTGTCGTTGCCGCCCATGCGGACGGAATTGCGATCAGCACGGATTCCGTTCAATGGACGTATGCGGAACTGGATTGGCGTTCGACTGCAATCGCTCACTTGATTGCCCAGAGAAATCCGGCCGGTCGCGTTCTGGCGTTGTTGATGAATCATGGCGCGCCGCTGGTTGCTGCCATTCTCGGAGTTCTCAAAGCCGGAAAAATTTATCTCGCCCTCGACCCGGCTGATCCATCCGCAACTCACCGCGCGCTGTTGTCCGAAGCTGAAGCAACCCTGTTGATCGCGGACGAAGCGAATGCGTCTCTGGCAAAAGTGTTGACGGAAAAAAGTTCGGTTTTGGAACTCGGACCGCTTTCAACGGAGGCGTCGTCGTCCACAACGTTGCCGAATGTTACCAGTGAAGCGGGCGCGTGGCTGATGTTCACCTCGGGTTCCAGTGGCCGGCCAAAGGGTGTCTGGCAAAATCATGCGGGCGTTGTGCATCAGGCCGATGTTTATTCGCGACTGGTCGGAATTGCCGCAAACGATCGGTTGTCCCTGCTGACCTCATGCAATCTAGCCGCATCGGCAACCGCCCTTTTTGGCGCGCTGCTGAATGGTGCGACGCTCTGTCCTTTTCATTTGCGATCCCGTGGCATCGATCGTCTCGCGTCGTGGATTATCGAACAGAAAATTTCGATCTATCACTCCGTTCCGACCGTGTTCCGGCATTTGATCCGCGCGGCGGGAGAACGGAATGTGTTCGAATCCGTTCGGTGGATTCGGCTTGGCGGCGAACCGGTTTTGCGTTCGGACGTGGACCTGTTTCAGAAATCCACGCTGCGGCACACACGCCTGCTGCATGCCTACAGTTCAACCGAAACCGGTCTTGTTGCCGCCACGGTCATCGATCACGAAACACAAATGGAAGGTCGCGTGCCCGTGGGAAAGCCGATGCCAGAGGCCAGCGTTACTTTGCTCGGTGCGGAGGATGGTTCTGCTCAACCGGACGACATTGGGAAAATCGTCGTAAGCGGACCCGGAATCGCTCGGGGCTATTGGCGGCAGGAAAACGGTCAAGCCGGTTTCCAGTTGATGGATGGACGGCATAGTTTCGTCACGAACGATCTTGGACGATTTCTTCCCGATGGAACACTCGAGCATCTCGGGCGTTCGGACAGTGTCGTGAAGATTCGCGGCCGCCGAATCGACATTGCGGAAGTGGAAGCGGCATTGCGAAGTCTGGATTCCGTGAACGAAGCCGCCGTTGCAGCGTTTGCCAATGCAGAGGGTGAACAGCGTTTGATTGCTTTCGTGATTTTCAAGTCGGGAGAGGTCGAAACGTCGCGTTTGCGTGAGGAGCTTCGAACTCGGTTGCCGGACGCGATGATGCCATCTGAATTCGTGGCGGTGTCCGAGCTGCCGCAAACTTCCGGCGGAAAACTCGATCGGAAGGCATTGCGCGAACCGAAGTCGCCGCGGATCGAAACCGGACGCCGCCTCATGCCGCGCGATGGCATTGAGCGCAAAGTGGCGCGGATCTGGGAATCCGTGCTGGGCATTGAAGGCATCGGGCGTCGTGAAGATTTCTTTGAGTTGGGCGGCACGTCGATTCATTCGCCGCAGGTCATTTCCCGGATTGAACAGGCGTTCAATGTGGCTTTGCCGCTGTCGGTGCTGAGCGAGCATGGAACGATCGTGCAACTTGCCCAACGACTCGCGCGCGAGACGATCGCATCTGCGGCATCGCCCCTTGTCGCACTGCGAAGCGGCGGTGCCGGCCTGCCGCTGTTTTTGATTCATAACGGAAAGGGCGACATTTCCACTTACGGCCAGTTGGCGAGGCGTTTGGAAGGGCGCTCGATTTATGCGCTGCAATCGCCGGGATTGGACGGATGCGCATGGCCGTTCAGCGACATTCGGGAAATGGCCAATGCTTACATCGCCGAAATTCTGCGCGTGCATCCGGATGGACCGATCCTGCTCGGCGGAACATGCATGGGCGGAATGGTTGCGTTTGAAATCGCGACGCAACTGGCGGCGCTTGGAAAACCGGTCGCCATGCTGGCATTGATCGACAGCCGTCTGCCGGATCGAAGCATCTTAAACGTTGTTCGTAATGAGGCCCGGGATCTGTTTCGGATTCCGCGATGGTTTCTGACCCGACAGCTGTTCGGAAGAATCGGGCCAACGTTGTTGCCAGGCTATCGGCGCTTTGTGGCGAACATGAACAGCCGTGCGCTTCGCCGGTTTCAACCAACATTTTATTCCGGCAACGTCACGATTGTGACGACCGCGGACACACCACAACGTTCCGGTGATCGGCGCCTCACGATCCGACATTTCGCGCGCGAGGTGGAATTGATTACGATTCCCGGCATCCGTTCGGAACTTTTCATGGCTCCTGCCGTGGATGATCTGGCCCGGGCGCTCCAAGCCTGCATTGAGAAGGTGGAAGTGGTCAGCGCCGTTTGCGCAGCGTAAGGAATTTCTCCACGTATTTTCCGAGAATGTCGGCTTCCAGATTCACGGCGTCACCGACCTTTCGTTCGCGAAGCGCGGTGACTTCAAACGTGTGCGGAATGATCCAGATGCGAAAACTTTTCCGGCTGACGGCTGCGACAGTGAGACTGATGCCGTCCACAGCGACCGATCCCTTGAACACAAGATAGCGCATCACGTCATCGGGAGCGCTGATGTCGAGGACGTGATCCTGTCCGGCGCGTTCCCATCGGACAATTTTTCCGACTCCATCGATATGGCCGGTGACGAAATGTCCGCCGAACTCGCCGCTGGCGCGAAGGGGGCGTTCGAGATTCACGAGCGAGCCGGGTTTGGCGAACTGGAGGTTGGTGCGTTTCCACGTTTCCTGGAGAAGATCGAATTGAACGAGTTTCGATTTGCCGCGCGTGGTGAGTTTCACAACGGTGAGGCAGCAGCCGTTGACAGCGAGACTGTCGCCGAGTTTCAGGCCACGCGCTGTCGCCGTGGCGCGCACGGTGAGTTCAATCGATTTCGCGGCCGGTTTGATCCGTTCCACGATGCCAGCTTCTTCGACGATGCCTGTGAACATTGTGAGAAAACTAGATTTGGAGCGCGATGGCGTCGAGTCAGGTTTTGGCAAAATGCGGACGTGGATTGATTTTCAAAGGAAAGGAATCTCACAGAAGGGAACGAAGGGAACGAAGTTTTTGGGAAGCGGGCGGCGGCTACAGTTTGTTGGTGCGTGCAATCACTTTCGCGGTGAGCAGCAAATCCGGACCGAGCTTTTGCCAATGGACTTTGCTGAGTTGAAGCGCGTCTTCCAGTCGTTCCACTCCGGTTCCAGCAACTCCTTTACGCGAATCGCGGCCGCCGAGAATTTTCGGTGCGTAGAAGAATGCGATGCGATGGGTGAATCCGCCGAAAAGAAATGACGCGTTCACTTCGCCGCCACCTTCAACCAGCAGGCTGGTCACGTTTTCGGCACCGAGCTTTTTAAGAAGCCAGACGAGATCGATTGCGGATTGCGGATTGCGGATTGCGGAATTTTTGGAAGGCGCGGTGACAACGCTCACTCGACGCGCGAGGGCTTGAACGCGGTTCTTTGGTGCGCGATCACTGACGACGATTGTTGTCAGCGATGCGAAATTGTCTGTCACGATTTTCGCGTTCAGTGGCGTACGCGCCACGGAGTCGAGCACAATCCGGCGTAGCGGCTTCGAAGCCTGAGCAGTCGTGTTTGGCGTTTTCGGCAATCTCACGGTGAGGCTCGGATCGTCGTGAAGAATGGTGTTCACCCCAACGAGGATGGCGTCGCTTCCCTGACGCAATTTCATCGCGTGGAACCGGGATTTCTCGCTGGTGATCCATTTCGATTCGCCGGATGCAGTCGCGATCTTTCCGTCGAGTGTCATCGCAGCTTTGACTGTGACGAACGGCGTGCGGTGAACGATCCAGTGATTGAACGCTTCGTTCAGTTCCGCACATTCGTCGGTCAACACCCCGGAGATCACCTCAATGCCCGCGCGTCGCAGTATGCGGAAACCGTGGCCGCGATGTTTCGGATTCGGATCTGTGGCGCCAACGACCACTTTGCGAATGCCGGCGTCAATGATGGCGGAAGTGCAGGGAGGGGTGCGTCCATGTGTGCAGCACGGTTCCAATGTGACGTAAAGGGTCGCGCCTTTGGGGTTGTGACCTTTGCGTTCGGCGTCGTGGAGCGCTTCAATTTCTGCGTGTGGCAGACCCGCACGTCGATGCCATCCGTGGCCGATGATTTTTCCCGCCTTCACCAGCACCGCTCCGACCATGGGATTGGGCGAAGTAAAACCATGACTGCGACGGGCAAGACGCAGCGCAAGTTTCATGAAACCGGTGTCGGTCACGGCGGGAACGTAGCCGTTCGACGGGGAGAAGTCAGGCCCGGAACAAGGCTTCGGCAAACGCTTTCGCATCGAACGGCTGGAGATCGTCCGCCTGTTCGCCGACGCCGATGAACTTGATGGGAAGACCGAGTTCCTTCTGGATGGCGATCACCATGCCGCCCTTGCTGGTGCCGTCGAGCTTTGTGACGACCAGTCCGGTGAGAGGAACGGCTTTGTTGAATTCACGTGCCTGGTTCAACGCATTCATGCCGGTGGTGGCATCGAGCACGAGGAGCACTTCATGCGGGGCGCCGGTAATTTGTTTTCCCATCACGCGATGCAGCTTTTGTAATTCCTGCATCAGGTTGTGCTTGGTGTGAAGGCGTCCGGCGGTATCGACAAAGAGGTAGCTGGCCTTGCGGGCGTTTGCGGCGGTGACGCCATCGTGTGCGATGGCGGCAGGATCGGCGCCGTATGCGCCGGCCACAACTTCGATCTTCAGCTTTTGCCCCCAGAGTTTGAGCTGTTCGATCGCTGCGGCGCGAAACGTGTCACAAGCGGCGAGCATGGCGGTCTTATTTTGTGATTGAACGTAGTTGGCGAGCTTGGCCGAGGTGGTCGTTTTGCCGGTGCCGTTCACGCCGACGATGGAAACGACTGTGAGCTGGCCGGGAATTTCCTTCAGAGCGGAATCGTTCGAGGCGAGATTTTTGATCACCTCCTGCTCGGCGATGGCGAACACATCCAATCCGCTGCCGCCCTGGGTTTCGTAAGCTTTCTTGACCGCAGAAATGATCTGCTGCGTCACCGCCATGCCGAGATCGGCGCCGATGAGAGCGGCTTCCAATTCCTCGATGGAATCGCCCGTCAGACGTGGCGAACGCGTGACGATGCGTTTGATTTCGTGAACCAGCTTGCTCTGCGTTTTCTGCAGGCCGGCTTTGATTTTGTCGAATAAACCCATGAAAGAACTCTGCTTTCCGATTTCCTGTTGGTGATGGCTGTTCGCGATTGCGGCCTACGAACTTGCAGGAGTGACTTTCCGCGCTGCCTTGAGCTTTTCCACCCGATCGTAGGGAAGCTTGACCGTTCCAATCAACGGTTTGCCCTTGCTCATGCCATGGCAGTCGGATCCTCCCGTGACGAGAAGTCCGAAACGCAATGCGATGCGAAGATAATGTTCCGCCGTGGGCAGGGGATGCTTGGTGTGATAACACTCGAGTCCGTCCAGCCCGGCTTCGACGAGTGAGGGAATGACTTCGTCGGTCCGGTTCAGTCCGGGATGCGCCATGACGGCCAGGCCGTTTGCCTGATGGATGAGTTCGATGGCTGTCAATGCGTCCATCTTTGCCTTCGGCACCCATGCGGGACGATTCTTTTTCAGGAAACGTTCGAAGGCTTCGTCGAGCGAATCGCAAAGTCCTGCCTGCACAAGTGCTCTGGCCACATGAGGGCGTCCGGGTGACCGGCAGTTCGCGAGTTTGAAAACGGCATCTGCCTCCAGTGGGACGTTGAGCTGGTTGAGACGGGCGACCATTTCGCGAATGCGGTCCTGTCGGACGGTTTGGAATTTCGAAATTTCCTTCAGCAGAACGGGATTTTTGGAATCGAGGAAGTAGCCGAGAATGTGGACCTCGTTGCCATCCTGTTCGGCGGTGAGTTCGGCGCCAACGATGAATTCAATGCCGGCGGCCTTGCATGCGGCAGCGGCGCGTTCGCAACCTTCGATCGTGTCATGATCTGTGAGGGCGATCGCAGCAAATTGATGTTTTGCAGCCTGTGCCACCAGTTCCTCCGGCGTGTAGGTGCCGTCGGAAAAGTTGGTGTGCAGATGGAGGTCAGCGAACATGATCTTAGTCCAAAGTCCCGGTTCCAAAGTCCAAAGTCAGAAGTCCAGGGTTGAAATCGTCGGCAAATGCATCGCGATCAGCCGGCGTGAAAAGGAAATGATTCGGCCGGCCGGCCGTCTGCCAGCGGATCGAATCTTCAAAACGTGTGATCTTCACCATCGACTTTTGATTTCAGACTTCGGCTTCGGACTATTTTACGATCCTCGCCGGACGCATCAGTTCGCCTTTGACCTTGTCCAGGATGCCGTTGACGAACTTGCCGCTGTCCTGTGTGGAAAATTTTTTCGCAATATCGACCGCTTCATTGATGCTGACGATCGGCGGGATGTCTTCGCGGAAGAGCATTTCAAAAATGGCAAGGCGAAGAATGTTCCGGTCCACGGCAGCGATTCGATGCAGTTCCCAGTTCTTGGCGAATTTCTTGATATGGGCATCGATGGCCTCGCGGTTTTGAATGGCGCCGCGAATGAGCGGTTCGGCGAAGAGGCGCATGGCGGCTTCTTCCGCGCTGGGAGGCGGGAGTTCCACCGGCTGGCCCCAGGTCGCACCGCCTTTCTCTTCAGCAATGGCCGCAGCCCGCTGGGTATCCCAGAATTGCGCCAACGCGGCATCCAGGTCTTCCGGCGGGTTCAGGTCATGCTGAAACAGAAATTGAACGGCGCGTTCGCGCGCTTCACGTCTCTTTCCCATACGAGGAACAATGCCGGAGAAAACGGAATCGCGGAAATAAAATTTTCAGCACACGGCATTGGCTTGTTCGCAACAGAGGTTCGCTGCAGGACGCCACGGCGCCTTGCGAGAGGAATTCGGATTTGGATTTTGGATTTTGAAGTTTAGCCTGGGACATGGCTCTCGTTCGAATCCTTGTGGATGGTTACAGCCTGCTGCATCAGTGGCCGGAACTTGCGCCGGGCAGGGCGCGGTTTTCCGCCGAGGCGCGGGACGAACTGATCCACGTCCTCACGCTTTACCGCGATGCCGTGGGGACACCGATCACGATCTTTTTCGACGGGTCTAGCTCGAATCGCGGTCCAAGGCCGAAGTCGAATCCCGATGAAGTGGAGGTGCTGTATTCAAAAGCAGGGCAGACGGCAGACCAGATGATCGAACGGGCGGCGCATCTTTATCAGCCGTATGGCGAGGTGTTGGCGGTGACCGACGATCACGCTGAACGGGATACGGTTATTGCGATGGGAGGCCTGGCGTCGAGTTGCTGGAACTTTGTCCAGACGGTGCAGGGGACCCTCACAGAGCTGCAAGAGGACATCCGGGAACACAATCGGCGGGAACGTAACCGGTATGGGCGGCGGTCTTGAGGGACCTTTTGGACCTTTCGGCGGCCAAAATAACCATTGGCAATTGGAATGGCGTCGTGGTATATGCAACGTCCGCTTTCGACTGGGAGCGGTTGAACGTTTAACGAATTTTGATTTATGTCACAGCATCGTAGTCTTCGCGCGGCTGCCACTTTGGGCGGCAAACGGAATGTGCTCAAGCGCTTTGAGCGCACGGAACTGCTCAAGAAGCGCGGCCAATGGAAAGACGGCGACCGGATTACCGGCCTCCGCAAGACCAAGCCGGAAGCCTGATTTTTCCGGCAGAAGGTTGAAGCTTTGAAAACGTCGAAGCGGCCACTCAGTGGCTGCTTCGCGTTTTATGTTTCAACGTTTCAACTCTTATCCGTGTGACTGTCCGCCTCCAAAAATTCCTGGCCGATGCCGGCGTGGCTTCCCGCCGCGCCAGCGAGGAACTGATCACCTCCGGCAGGGTGGAGGTGAACGGCGAACTTGTCCGTCAACTGGGATCGAAGGTCAATCCGGACCGTGATCAGGTGACCGTGGATGGCAGGCAGGTGCGAGTGAAGCGCAAGTTGTACGTGGCGCTCAACAAGCCGCGTGGTTGTGTCTGTTCGCGCAAGGATGAGCACAACCGGCCGACCATCTATGAATTGTTGCCGAAGGAATGGAGCAACATTTATTCAGTCGGTCGATTGGATTACGACACCGAGGGATTGATTTTCCTGACGAATGACGGGGAGTTCTCGCTGCGCCTGACGCATCCGCGCTATGGCGTTCGGAAGAAGTATCTGGCGACGGTGGATGGTCGCATTGATCCTGAGATTGTGGAGAAGTTCACGCGGGGCGTGTTTCATCAGGGCGAACGGTTGAAGGCGGAACGCGTGCGCATTGTTTCCTCCAGTCTGTCCCGCAGTGTGGTGGAACTGGAACTCGCCGAGGGAAAGAACCGTGAAGTGCGCCGCATGTTTGAATCGCAGGAGAAAACGGTGCGACGGCTGCAAAGGATTCAGATTGGCAAAATCAAACTTGGCGAACTGAAGCCGGGCAAATGGCGGACATTGACAGAACCGGAGATTAAATCTCTACTTGGCTGAGCTATGAACGTGAAACTCTGGACGATTCTCGCGGCGACGATTTCAACCACTGCCCTTGCAGATCAGCCGCCGGTAGAGCCGACAAATTCTGGTTCATCATCGACTCCGGCACCCGCTCGCACTTCTGTGCGTTATAGCACCGCCGCGGATCTTCATTCCACACCGCTCACCGCGGGACCTGCTGTTGTTGTCGCCAACCGGGTCAATGTTCGTGGCCGCGCCGGGCTCATCGGAGAAGTGATCGGCAAGCTGTCCAACGGCGACACGGTGATGGTGATCGAGGAAGTTGCGCTCAAGAACTCGAAGCCCGACGAACCGTCCGCATGGGCAAAAATCAGTCTGCCACCGAGCATCAAGGTCTGGGTGCACACGTCGTTCCTTGACCGCGAAAGCATGACGGTGAAAGCCACTCGACTGAACCTTCGCGGCGGTCCCGGCGAAAACTACAGCGTCCTTGGACGACTGGAGAAGGGCACTCCGGTTCGTGAAATTCAGACGAAAGGAGACTGGATGCAGATTGAAGCTCCGGATTCCGCTTATGCATTCGTAGCCGCCCAGTATCTCAAGCAGGAACCTGCCCCGGTGATCGTTCAGAACACGCCGCCGCTTGAACTGGCTCCGGCCGAGACAGCGACAGTGACCGAAACGCCGGACGTGGCTCCCGGTGTGGAAGCTCCCGACACCACAGAGATTCCTGCGGCTGGAATGGCTGAATTCGAAACTGAAATCCCTATGGATGAAACCCCTGTCATTGAAGAGCCGTTGCCTCCGCGCATCGTTCAGCGGGAAGGAATCGTTCGTGGCACGGTGAGCATTCAGGCTCCCACGAAGTTCGCGCTCTACAATCCCGACAATCTGCGCGCGATCAATTATCTCTACACCTCTTCCACCAACCTCGATCTGAGCCGCTACAAAGGTCTGCGCATCATCGTGACCGGTGAGGAAGGCCTGGACGAGCGTTGGAAGAACACGCCAGTCATCACCATCCAGCAAATCCGCGTCATCGAGTAAATGGATTTGGGGAACCTTATCGACGGGAAAGCCATCGCGGCGCAGATTCAGAGTGAAGTCGCGCAACGTGTGGCAGCGCTGAAAACACGCGGTGTTCAGCCAGGACTTGCCTTTGTGCGCGTGGGGGAAGATCCGGCGTCGAAGGTTTATGTCGGACGGAAGGAGAAGGCTTGTGCGGAACTGGGAATTTTTTCGGAAACCTTCGTTCTTCCCGAGGCAACATCTGAAGGCGACCTGCTCGCACTGATCGGCCGGCTCAATGCCGATTCACGCCTGCACGGAATTCTCGTTCAAGCGCCCCTCCCGAAACAGATTCGTGAAGCGGTGGTTTATTCCACGGTCGTGCCGCAAAAGGATGTGGACGGTTTTCATCCGATGAATGTGGGCAAGCTGATGCTTGGCGACCCGACCGGATTTCATCCATGCACTCCGGCAGGCATTCGCGAATTGCTTGTCCGTTCTCAAGTGAAGACGAGCGGCGCGGAAGTGGTCGTGCTTGGCCGCGGGAACATTGTGGGAAAACCGATGGCCGCCATGCTGTGTCAGAAGGACAAGGGTGCCAACGCAACGGTTACCATCTGTCATTCTGGAACCGCCGATGTGAAGGTTCACTGCCGGCGCGCGGACATTGTCATCGCCGCAATCGGCGTGGCGGAGTTCGTGAAAGCCGACATGATCAAGCCCGGCGCTGTGGTGATTGACGTCGGAGTGAATCGCATTGCGGATACTGCATCGAAGACCGGTTCAAGACTGGTGGGCGACGTCGATTTCCGAAACGTCCAGCCGATTGCTGGAAAAATCACTCCGAATCCCGGAGGTGTGGGGCCAATGACCATCGCCATGCTGATGCAGAACACCGTGCGTGCGGCGGAAATGACTTTGATAAGTTGAACAGTTTGAGCTGTCTGAGTTTGCATTTGATGTGCTCAGACTCGCCGAAATAAAAATCCGAAAACCCGAACAAAACAGAATGCAAGCCACCCGAATTTTGCCCGACCTTCAATGCTCGTTGCTCTGCGAAGAAATCCGGCAGGAAGTCACTGGAAATTTTTTCATCATCGGAGTCATCAATGTAATCCGAGTACCGCAGCTTCCCGTGGTCGCGCTCAAGCTGACCGTGATCAACCGCTGGACAGCTGGGATCGGGCAGTTCACTGAAACGGTTCGCCTCGTGGCTCCGGATCAAACGACCGTTCTGCGGAAGGGCGACGTGAAGTTCGCATTGCAGGACGCCAATACTGTCCCCGCGACAAACGTCACCGTCTTCGGTCAGGTGGAGTTCAAGACGCCTGGAAATTATTATGTGGAGGTTCTGGTTGATGACGTCATGAAACTCCGCTACCCCGTGCCGTTGATTGTGGTGCCGCCTCCGAATCAGCAGGCGCAGCAGGGACAACCTGCTCCCGGCGCTCCCACTGCCTGAGCGCGACATTTTTGGCCGGTCAGTATAGAATCGCCGTGCAGGGCTGCCGGCATTGCCAGCGCCCTGTGTTATGAATTTCAACTGGCTCAAGACAGACAAGGCCTGGCAGCCATTCACGTTTCGGGGTTGTTCCCGTTTCGCGGATTCCTCGTTCCCCCGGCTTTTTTTCTGGGAAAGTCTGCTCGCCGTGGTTACAGCCACGATTCTTGTCTGGTTTCTGGATCGGTGCTGGTTTCCAGTGATGGACCAGGCGTCTGCGAATTTTCCGGAGGTTGCGCACATCCACAATGGTAGGCTCCTTCCCGAGTCGCTTTCCTCCGAGTCGCTAGCCGCGAACCGCTTTCTTGCGTTGTTGTTGGATCCGCATCATTCGGGCAAAGTTCGCGGCCCCGCTCACATTCAGATCGAGGCCGGGGCTGCCGGGCTGCGGTTTATTTCTCTTTTCGGACATGTCGATTGGCCTTACCCGGTCCGCACGGAGGAGATCGAAGTGCAACGGTCGGTTGTTGGGCCGTGGTGGGGCGCCTGGCGGGCACCGCTTCTGTGGATTGTTTTTGCTGGAACGTGTGTTGGCCTGATGATCACGTGGTGGACGCTTTCGCTGATTTACCTTGTTCCGGCATGGCTGCTCGCGCGCTGTTGTGACCGGGATCTAAAATTCTTCCGGACCTGGAAGCTTTGCGCTGCGGCACTTCTTCCAGGAGCGCTTTGCATGATTGTGGGACTGATCCTCTATTCATTGGGAGCGATCGGGCTGATTGAAGTTCTTGCGATTCAAGTTGTGCACTGGGTTGTTGGAATTGTGTTTTGTTGGGGAGGTGTAATGCGCCGGCCGTTGGCATCGCAGGAGGCTTCTATGGAAAACCCATTTCATACAGAGAACGAAGGTTCCGAAAAGCCTTCGAAATCTGAAAACCCATTTCGATCAACAGGCAATTAGCGTGTGCGGCCGAAGTCGTGTTGCACCCCATCGGTGCATCGTTTAGTTTCGCATCCATGTCTGCCAAAGCGCGGCTCAACCAGGCCATTCTTGCTTTTTTGCTCATATTGAGCATGAGCGGCTGCGTGCCGGCCGGGCAGAGTGAACTCGATGAGGAGAGGGAATCTCACTTTCTTGCAGGGAAAAGGGCGATCAACACCTTGGATTATTCCGGCGCGATCGAGGAGTTCGAGAAAGCGATCGAAGCCAATCCACGCAATTCGAAAGCGCATCAGCAACTCGGCTGGTTGTACGAGGAAAAAGAATCTGACCCTGCTGCTGCTATCTACCATTACGAGAAATACCTTAAACTTCGTCCTGATTCGGACAATGCCGAAGTGATCCGTCAGCGCATTGTGAACTGCAAGCAGGACCTCGCCAAAACGGTTCTTCCTCTTCCCATCACTCCCGGCATGCAGCGGCAGATCGAACAGTTGGTGGAAGAGAACAAGCGTTTGAAGGAGGAGAACGAACGCTGGAAAAATCATTTTGCTGCTTTGAGCCGGGCGGCAACGAACCAGCTCGCAACGGGAACAATTACTGGTGCGAGAAACCCGTCAACGGGCGTCGTGACTGTGCCGGTCACGAGCTACCGTTCGTCTCCTGCGACAAATGGAGCAGGGGTTGGTGCCAGTACCGTTCGCACGTGGACGCCACCTGCAACCGGTCCGCGGACCCACGTGGTTCAACCGGGAGAAACTGCTGCTGCAATAGCCCGGCGTTACAACGTCAGTCTGACGTCATTTCTGGCCGCAAACCCGTCACTTGAGCCAAGACGGATGCGGATCGGGCAGACCGTGGTGATTCCGTCGGGGAGATCGCAACGCTGAAAATCGTTTTTCGCAGAAAAAAACTTGAACGGAAACGTCCGAATGTAGTCAATGGTTCAGCCGAAGGTATGGACGAACTCAGAATGGCCAGTCCCGAAGTGAGCTCTCCTGATTGTGAGATGATCCGATCTGATTGTGATCCAAGGGAGGAAGAATCGGTTGACACCTTTACAGTGTTTCGGCTAAAAGGTTGCCGTTTTACTGTTGGCACTGCCTCTCGGGTGTAAACAAGCTAAATAACTATGAATAAAATTGTTGCCTCAATCGGAATCGCCGCGGTGGGCGCCTCCGCACTTCAGAACGCCTGTGCACAGGACATGGGCAATCCGAACAAGCCTTGGAGCGTCACTGCCACGTTGCGCGGCTTTTACGATGACAACCTCAATACGACCAGTAGCGACAGGCTTGAAACCTTTGGATTGGAAATCGCCCCGGGGCTGGGATTGGAGTGGTCGAACGACCAAACCACTCTGAGTGCTGGCTATCGCTTTTCGGGCAAGGTGTACGAAAATGTTTCCGGCCGGTTTGCTGACAAGTGGGATAAAACCCATGAATTCCGACTCGCTCTCGACCATGCTTTCAACGAGCGCTATCGCCTCGGCCTCAGTGATTCTTTTGTGATCGGACAGGAGCCGGACCGCCTTCGTAATGAGAACAGTGCCTCTGCCGCTCCGATTCATATCTCCGGTGACAACATTCGCAACTACGCTTCAATTTATTTCAATGCAGAGTTGACGCCGACTTTTGGTGTCGAAGTGGGATACAACAATTCCTTCTTCGACTATGATGCCGAGTTTGACTCGGACATTCAGCCGTTCGGTGGCATTAGTCCAAGCAATTCAGGTCTTCTTGATCGCGTCGAGCATACCGGTTATCTCGAAGGACAATTCCGTGTTCGCCCTACGACTCAGGTTCTCGCGGGATATCAGTTCGGTGTGGTTGATTACACGGGGGATGAGTTCATCCGGGGTTTTTGGGACGGTTCTGAGATTAATAACGGGGCAAAAAGTGATGTTCGCAACAGTCGATCGCACTATGGTTATGTTGGTGTGAATCACACCTTCACCCCCGAACTCTCGGGCTCAATTCGGGGCGGTATCCAATACATCGACTTCTATAACGAAGAGGGTAATGCCGACGGGGTGAGCCCTTACGTTCAGGCGGTGCTGAATTATTTCTATGCGCCGGAAAGCTTCGTCCGTGTTGGATTCACCCAACGTCGGTCTCCGATCTTCATCGCGAGTGCGCAGGACGCGGACACCTCGGTTGTCTTCGGCTCGGTGACGCATCGTATCACACCGTTCCTGTTTGCGACCTTCAGCGGCACATTCCAGAACTCCATCTACAATGCTGACAGCGACAGCGGCATTGATGGAAAGACCCAGCAGTTCTATCAGCTTGGGTTGAACCTGGAGTATCGAATCTCCCGCTACCTGTCGGCTGAAGCCGGTTACAACTTTGATAGTTTGAACAGCGATGTGGGTGATCGCGATTATGACAGAAACAGGGTTTACATCGGTCTTATCGCAAGATATTAATCTACCCTGAACGTTTATGTGGGGGGCGGATTCATAACGACTCTGCCCCCCTTTTTGATTTATGGATTCATTGAAAACTCCTGCGCCACAGGAATCAAAGCTGCACTTCCTGGATTATTGGCGGATTATTCGTATCCGTAAGACTGTCATCCTTGCAGTTTTTCTTCTCGTTGTAATCACGGCGACGGTGGTCACGTTCATTCTGCCGCAGACCTTTTCCGGCAAAGCCAAGATGAAGGTTTCCAACGACGCGCCGGACGCTGGTGGGTTTGAACAATACGGCAACCGCGGAGTTTATGATCCCTATTTCATCCAGACGGAATTTGAGGTTATCCAGTCCCAGCTGATCCTGGGCAGGGTTATCGACAAACTGAAGCTCAACGAGGAGTGGGGAAAGAAGTACGCTGGAGGACAGCCTTTGA
Organism: uncultured Verrucomicrobia subdivision 3 bacterium; assembly: GCA_937890005.1. Lineage (GTDB taxonomy): Bacteria > Verrucomicrobiota > Verrucomicrobiia > Limisphaerales > DASXHY01 > DASXHY01. The sequence continues at coordinate 20,988 of CALBZA010000052.1, forward strand.
AGAGCGCCGAAACGCTCGAGCTTCTCAAAAAATCGATTCGCCTGGCCCCGGTTCGTAATGCGAGCTTGATTGAAGTTGAGGTTTTCAGCGACAAGCCTGAAGAGGCGGCCAAGATCGCAAATGAGATTGTTGAAACCTATCGCCAGCATCGCCTTGAAATGAGCCTGCAGCAGCAGGCGATGGCGATCAAAGCCCTCGAGGAACAGCAGGTCGAATATCGCCGCAAGACACAGGCCGCCCAGGCCAAAGTGGACCGGCTCCGCACGGAATTGGGGATTGCCGATACACAGCCGATGGATTTGGTTCCTGCTCCCCCGATCGCCGCGGAGGTGGAGCGGAATATGGAAGCTCAGCGCATGTTGCTGAAAGACGCTGAGGTTCGCTTGGAAACCCAGCTCAAGAATCTTCGCAGCCTCAAGCCTGCTGAACTTCGTGATTCCATTCAAATGGCGCTCGGCCAGCCTGACCAGAGACTCGCGGGCCTGTTCAGCGCTCTGCAGATTGCCGAACAGAATTTCCGTTCGCTTCAGGTTACCTATGGTCCGGAGCATCCGATCTATCAAAACGCTCAGGCGAACATCACCGCTCTCAACAAGGAAATTGCAGAGACTGTCAATGGAATCCTGATCGGGTTGGATAACCAGCTTCAAACGGCGAAGGCTCGCGTTCAGGAAATTGAGCAGCGACTGGAAAATTCCCGCAGCAATTACCTGGTCCTGGTGGAACAAAGCCGTCCCTATTACGCCGCGAAAAAGGAACTTGCCGACCTGGAACGCTTCAATGAAATCCTCGCGGTCAAGATCGCCTCAAGCAGCACGGACATCAAACTGCCCCGCCAGTACATGGTGGTGATCACAGATTTTGCGACCGAAAATCGCGAGGCGGTCAGACCCAGGAAAGGTCTCAATATCGCGCTGGGTGTCATTGTCGGCCTGGTTGTCGGCATCGGCCTCGCGTTCTTCATTGAATATCTCGATACCAGCGTGAAGACGATCGACGATGTCGAACGCACATTGCAGGCCCCGGTGTTGGGCGTTATTCCTCAAAACGTGGGCTTCCTGATGGAAGAAGGCGCGGACAGCCCGCATGCGGAAGCCTACCGTGTGTTGAGAACCAACCTGTTGTTCTCGCGCAAAGATGATCGCCTGAACTCCATTGCGGTTGTCAGCGCGGGCGCCGGCGAAGGCAAATCGACGACGATCCTGAACCTCGCAACAGTGTTCGCTCAGAACGGCGCACGCGTTGTCATTGTCGATTCAGATTTGCGCCGTCCGACCCTGCACAAGATTCTCGGCGTCACCAACAACATTGGTCTCACGAACTACCTGCTGAAGCAGAACTCGCTTGAGGAAGTGATCCAGACAACCAGCCTGCCGTCGCTTGACTTCATGGCGTCCGGCAAGCTGCCGAGCAGCTCCATGGGCGTTCTCAGTTCGGCCCAGATGAAGAATCTGATCAATGAACTCAAGGCCCGTTACGACTACGTCTTCTTCGATTCGCCTCCGATCATGGGTGTCAGCGACGCTTCGATCCTGGCCAGTGAAGTTGATGTCACACTGCAGGTCATTCAATATCGCCGCTACCCGCAGCCGATGAACATCCGCGCCAAGCAGATGATCGAGAAGGTGGGTGGAAACCTGTTGGGCATCGTGCTCAACAACATCAACATGTCGCAGGACGAGAGCTACTACTACTACAGTGGCTACTACCACGAGTATTACTCGAAGAATGAGGAAGAGCCGGCGGCTGAATCCGAAGGCGGCGACAAATCGAAGCTGGATATCAAACCCAAGTATTGATTCCATTTGCCGACTTTCGATCAGACTCACAATGAACCAATTCAGGAAAATGTTTAATCGTGGAGTTGCATCTTTGGCGCTGTTGTTGACGTTGGTGTTGTCAAGTGGTTGTGGAACCACGAAACATCCTCCGTTTGAACCACTACCCGACGACACCGGAAACGTTCGTACGGTGAATGAATTCTTCGCGAAGGGTGACCTCGTGGTGATCAACTATTCTCTTCCTGGCGCGCAGGATAAGAAGGCCCATGAGGAACGTGTGAAGGAAGATGGAACCATCAGCCCTCCTGAAATTCAGCCGGTCAAGGCTGAAGGCAAGACTCCTGGCGAGCTGCAACGGGAAATTCAGGCGCAATATTCGCGCCTGTATCCGCACATCACTATCACGGTGAAAGGGCAGGATCGCTTTTACCACGTCGAGGGCGAAGTGAAGAATACAGGGCCAAAGGTTTATCTCGGTGGCACAGACATTGTGAAGGCCATTGCTGCGGCTGGAGGATTCACGGAGTTCGCCCGTAAAAGCCGAGTCCAGTTGATTCGTCCGGATGGCAGCAAGGAAATCATCAATTACAACGACGCCATCAGCGACCCCGCCAAGAATCTGAAAGTTTATCCGAACGATACAGTGTACGTACCCCGCCGCATTTTCTGATGGTCCAACTGGAAATCATTTCCGGCAAATCGGCGGGGGCCAGTCTGGTCACCCGCCGTTTTCCTGTACTGCTGGGACGTTCACCCGAAGCGCAAGTTCTCCTGGAGGAACCCGGCGTGTGGAACTCTCACGCGCAAATCGACTTTGTCGCACACGAAGGTTTCTTCCTGCGGGCGGAGCCAAACGCTTTGACTGCGGTCAATGGGCAGGCGGTTGCCGAAACCTTGTTGCGCAATGGCGACGTAATCAGTCTGGGTGGCGCCCAGGTCCGTTTCTGGCTCGCACCTGCACGGCAACGCGGGCTTCTCGTGCGCGAAGGAGTTTTCTGGGCTCTGTTGGTAGCCGTCAGTCTCGGACAGATCGCGCTGATCTATGCGCTGCTTCAGGCAATGAACTGAGCTCTTTCAGTGGCGGAAGTGTCGCGCGCCGGTGAACGCCATTGCCATGTTCCGCGCGTCCGCGGCTGCAATCACCTCGGCATCGCGCACCGATCCGCCAGGTTGAATGGCTGCCGTTGCGCCGGCATCTGCGGCTGCGATCAATCCGTCAGGGAAGGGGAAGAAGGCATCGCTGCAAATAACGCTTCCCTTGAGTGAAAGTCCGGCTTCACCTGCCTTCCACACAGCAATCCGGCTCGAATCCACCCGGCTCATCTGGCCGGCGCCAACCCCCAGGGTCCGATCCGATCCGGTGTAAACGATTGCGTTGGATTTTAGATGTTTCACCACACGCCATCCAAAGAGCATTGCTTTCAATTCATCATCCGTCGGCTGGCGTTTCGTGACGATCTTCAGGTCGTGGGCAGCCGTTGTCTTGATGTCCCTTTGCTGCATCAGATACGAGCCGCAGCCGACACTGCGGATGTCCCACGGTTCGCTGCTCAACGGCGACTTCAGCATCTTCAGCAGGCGCAGATTCTTTTTCTTTTGAAGAATCGCCAGTGCTTCGGCGGTGAACTCCGGCGCGACAATCACTTCACTGAATATCTCCGCGATTGCCTCGGCGCACGGGCCGTTCAACGCATGATTCACGGCGATGATCCCGCCGAATGGCGCCTGCTTGTCGGTCGCAAAAGCCGCTTCCCACGCATCTCTCAAACTGCTGCCCTGACCGACACCGCACGGATTCGTGTGTTTCAGAATTGCAAGCGTCGGCTGATCATTCTCGAACTCGGCAATCAGATTCGCCGCCGCCGTCAGATCAAGAATGTTGTTGTAAGAAAGTTCCTTTCCGTGGAGTTGCTGGAAGAACTCCGAAAACTTGCCGTAGAGCGCCGCACTTTGATGCGGGTTTTCACCGTAGCGCAAAGGCTGGGCGAGGGGAACGGAGATGGCCAACGATTGCGGCAGAGTTGCAGTCGTGTTTTCGCCGGCAAATGCTTTCGAAAGATGCGCCGCAATCGCTGCGTCGTAAGCGGCGGTCCGGGCATAAACCTTTGTCGCGAGCTTGCGACGCAATTCCAACGTCGTATTTCCGGTCGCCTTGATCTGTTCACTCACCTGGGCGTAGTCGGCTGGATCGACAATCACCGTAACGCTGTCGTGATTCTTTGCTGCGCTGCGCAACATCGAGGGTCCGCCAATGTCGATGTTTTCGATTGCATCGTGCAGGCTGACGTTCGGTTTTGCGACGGTCTGTTCGAACGGATAAAGATTCACGACCACCAGGTCGATCGGCGCAATCCCGTGCTCCTTGACTGCGGCTTCGTGCTGGGCGTTTCCCCGGATGTAAAGCAATCCGCCGTGGACTTTCGGATGCAACGTCTTCACGCGACCGTCCAGCATTTCGGGAAAGCCTGTATGGTCACTGATATCTTTAACCGTTAGGCCGGCGTCGCGGAGGGCCTTGGCGGTTCCGCCGGTGGAGATCAATTCAACGCCCGCCGAAGCGAGAACCTGGGCGAACGGAACCAGACCGGTTTTATCGGAGACGGACAGCAGCGCACGTTGAATCTTAGCCATAGAGGCGCATAAAATCGTTACGCCCGCGCCGGGAGTCAATTGGCAAAATCTCAAAACTCGCTAAACAACGTGGAAGTGGGCGTGACCTGGGAGAGCAGTAACACCAACTCAGGCCGGAGGTGGAACATCGTCCACATTGTGCCGGGTACCGACGACGTATTTGTTCCGCCCTATGCGTACGAGCTTGATCCTGTTTCGTCCGTGCCGGGATTAGTCCAACAGGAAACCCTCCGGCTCTGCCGGAGGACTCCCGAAGTTTGACAGCTCCGGGAGCCTGTCGTTCGTGAACTGCTCAAGGTTTACGAAAGGACAGACAGTGCATACTGTTCAATGACAATTATTCTTCACTCTCAGTGACAATTAAAAATCACTGTGCC
>CALBZA010000053.1 GCA_937890005.1 uncultured Verrucomicrobia subdivision 3 bacterium
CAGGGTCTTTTTCCCAGAGGGCGGAAGTTGTTGAGGAACATAGCTGAAAGTTTGAGCTAGACACGGGACGGGATTTTTGCTGTGCTAGGTTCGGATGAAAACGCAAACTTGTCTGGTGCAATCGGACCGTGCTCGTGGCTCAGTGGTTGTTCGCGTTGCTTCTGGCGACGAGGTTCGGTGGTTTGATGGAGTGTTGGCTGATCATCATTATCTGGGAGCGGGTCGTTCTGTGGGGGATTATCTGAGGCAGGTGGTGCAGGTGGATGGAAAGCCCGCAGCGCTTTTGGTATGGGGGCCGGCGTGCTACGCTCTCAAAGACCGGGATTTGTGGATTTCCTGGAGTGCCTCCCAACGATTGGAGCGATTGAAGTTGATCGTGCAAAACCGGCGGTTTCTGGTGCTGGCTCAAAGAGGAGAGTTTCCCAATCTGGCTTCACAGGCAATGGGTGCGGCTCTGCGGGTTTTGGCAGAGCAGTGGCGGCAACAGTTTGGCTATCGGCCACTGTTGGCCGAGAGCTTTACCGATCCGGAGGCATACGCGGGGACTTGTTACAAGGCCAGCAACTGGGAAGCGGTGGGCGTGAGCGCAGGCTACAGCCGGCATCGAGCTGACTTTTACGTCGCCAACGATCGACCCAAACGGCTGTGGATGCGCCCACTCGTACCCGAAGCGCGAGAGTTGTTGCGCTCAGCACAGCTGCCGGAGGATTGCCGAAACGGTTTGGTCGCGGCCCCCAATGGAACGCTGCCGGTCAACGCGGTGCAACTGGGTTCATTATTGGATGTGTTCCGCAAAGCTCCCGACCCGCGAGACTCGCACACCCGCTATCGCATTGGCCCGGTGCTCACGATCATTGCGATGGCGCTGTTGGCAGGGAGGCGGGAGATTGCCGAGATCGCCCGTTTCGCGACGACGCTCAGCCAGGCACAGCGTCGGCGCCTGGTGCTGCCACTCAAGAAAGGCACGCGCGCCTTCTACGAGGTTCCGGGTTACGGCGTCTTCTACCAGGTGCTCACCCGTATGGATCCGGAAGCATTTGCCAGCCGGCTCAATGGTTGGCTTCAAAACCAGGCCGGATCGCTGCCTCAAGCCCTGGCCTTGGATGGCAAAATGATTCGCGATCACATCGGACTGCTGACTCTGGCGCAACACGAGGACGGTGCGCCACAGGCTGTGGCCATTTACGATCAGAAAGAGGGCACCCCGCGCTGCGAACAGAGCGCGGCGGCCAAGCTCTTGGATGAACTTCCCGCATTGGATGGGAAAATGATTACGGGCGATCCGCTGCACTGTCAGCGCCAACACGCCCGAACCATCGTGGAAAAGGGCGGCGATTATCTCTTCCAGATCAAAGGCAATCAACCGGGTCTGCTCAAGCAGGCTCAGGGTTTGGACGCACTCAAGGACACCCCCTTTTTGTCCATACCCAATCCGGTCACGGAAGAGTCGAAACCCGGCGCTTGCATGCCTTTGCCGTCGAACCCCTCCAGTGCGACTTCCCCTTTGCCCGAACCTTGATCGTCCTGCGAAGTGAAAGGACCCTCAAGAAAACCGGACTCAGCACGACCGAATCGCGTTATTACCTCTCCAGCGCACCCCCCTCACAGTATGGGCCTGAACAGTGGCTGGGGCTGATTCGTGGGCACTGGGGTGGCGTTGAAATCCGCAACCACTGGCGCCGCGATGTCTTAATGGGTGAAGATCGCTCTCGCTCTCGCAACCCAAACCTGCTGGCCAACCTGGCGCTGATCCGCAGTTCACTCCTGCAAGTAATTTCCGAGCAAGTCCAAAACAAATCCCTGCCGGCATTGCGCGAAACTCTGGCTGCTTGTTCCCGCCGCTGCCTGCAGCTCCTCGCCAACTTATGAATTCAAAACGAAAGACCCTGGACATGGGAGCGGAATCAACTGGCCTTTACAACCCACTTTCATTGGGGGCGAACACGGCGATGTTCCGGGAATTGCGCTTTACACTGGCCTCATTGGTTGGCAAGGTTCGGTCCAATTTCGACGGGCCGGATGGGGGATCGGGTTCACGTGTGAGGTTCGAATAAGTGTTTACTACTGAGAGCGATTAATTATGCCAGAACTGGTTGGAAATCTATTGGTCGGGCAGTCGGGTGGACCGACTGCAGTCATTAATGCAAGCGTCGCCGGCGTGCTGCAGGAAGCGGGCAAACATGGATGCATCGAGGAAATCTACGGTGGGCTCAATGGCATTCTCGGAATCCTCAATGAGGAGTTGATCGACATCAACGAAGAGAAGGCAAAAACCATCGAAGGCCTGCGCTATACGCCAGCCGCCGCTCTCGGAACCTGCCGCTACAAGATCGATTTCAAGAATAAGCCCGAGAAGGCCGCCCAGGACATGGACCGGCTCTTCGAAGTCTTTCAGGCGCACAACATCCGCTATTTCTTCTACGCGGGCGGCAACGATTCCCAGGACACCTCGCACAAAATTCACCTCGAAGCCGTCAAACGCGGCTGGGATATGCGTGTGATCGGTGTGCCGAAAACAATCGACAACGATCTCCCTCATACCGACAGCTGCCCCGGCTACGGTTCCGTGATCAAGTATTGCGCGACCACCGTGATGGAAGTGGCTGCCGACGTCGGCAGCATGGCGACGGACGATGGCTCGGTCTGCATCATTGAAGTGATGGGACGCGCCGCCGGATGGATCGCTGCTGGAACCGTGGTTGCAAAACAGGGAAATCCCGCCCTGGCGCCGCACATCATCCTTCTGCCCGAGCTGCCTTTCGACGAAGAAAAGTTCCTGGCGAAGGTGAAGGAAACCATCGCGGCCTACAAATATTGCATTGTGGTCGTGGGTGAAGGTCTGAAGGACGCGTCCGGCAAGGAAATCGGCGCGGACCACACCCGCCTGGATGCATTTGGCCACCCGGTTCTCGCCGGCGCTGCTGAGGAACTCAAGGAATTGATCCAGGGCAAGATGAACCTCAAGACCCGCACCGTGCTGCTGGGTTACGCCCAGCGCGCGGCGGCCCACTTCGCAAGTGCGACTGACGTCAACAACGCCTATGCCTGTGGCGTCGCGGCGGTAAAAGCAGCCGTGGATGGCAAGAGCGGTTTCATGGTCAAGATCGTCCGCAACACGCAGTCGGACGGATCGATCAAGTGGGGCACGGATCTTCAGCCGCTGGAAGACATCGCAAACGTCGAACATTTCATTCCGAAGGATTGGATCAACGAAGACGGCATGCCGAACGAGAAGTTCGCAGAATATGCCCGTCCGCTGATCGAAGGCGAAGTGAAAATTCCCGTGGATGGCGGCCTTCCGAAATACGTTGTCCTGGAGAAGTCCAAGGTCGAGAAGAAGCTCGCTCCCCGCGCTTAAAATTCCGACAACATTTTGAGCAAAGCCCGGAGATTCCTCCGGGCTTTTTGTTAAAGATATCTCGTGACCGCCGAGGCGACGAAGCGCAACCCAAACGTATCCGAGGCATCCCCAGCAAACGAAAAGGGAACAAAGAACCGAAGCTCTTTGTTCCCTTCGTTATCTTCTGTGAGTCAGCGCGATCAGGGAATCGTCAGCTGAATTCGCAGGAACTGCTGGCCGGTGGTGTTCGCGCCAACAGCGGATCGGATGACGACCCGTTCCGTTCCATCTCCGAGATCCGTCACGGAGTGGATCACCGTTCCGAGTGAATCCGAGAACAGCACGTTGCTTGACGCCTGCGGCACCAGCGTGACGCCGGAGGCGGACTTGCTCCTCACGAACGAGATGGCCGGATAGTTGGTGCCGGAGATATTCACTGAAGTTGCTGCCGGCGCTGCGCCCGGCGAAGGATCCAGCGGATTCGAGCCGAAGTAATATTCGAACGCATTCAGGATTCCATCGCCGTCCGGATCCTGATCCGGCTTGTTGTTTCCGGCATCCAATCCAGTGCCCGACGCCCAGCCATCGAACGCATTCCCACTGCCGCCGGTGATCGTCAGGCTGGCGATGCTGCTTGTGATCGAACCGAAACTGTTCGTGATTACGACGGTGTAGTTTCCGGCATTGTTCGTTCCGATGTTCGCAAGCGTCAGGCTGGCGTTGGTCGATCCAATAAGATTCGTTCCATTGAACCGCCATTGGAAGCGCAACGGATTCAATCCGCCCGCAGCGACACTGAACATCGCCGTTGAACCGCTGGAAGCGCTCACGCTCTCAGGTTGCGTCACGATCGTCGGAGCCAACTGCCCATCGCCCAACAGACGCGCAAGGTAACGGCGTGTTGTGCCGGCATAGCTGGTGAAATGTCCGCCAATCAGAACGTTTCCATCAGGAAGCGGGTAGATACTCGTAAGCTGCTGATTGGGGCCAGAACCGACAGCAAATGTAGTATCGGTCGTGCCATTCGCATTCAGCCGCACCAGATTTGGCGAAGACACGGAGTTGACGGTAGAAAAGAAGCCGCCAACGAGAATTTTGTCATTCGGCAGAACTGCCAGCGCTGAAACAGTCGAGCCGCTGAACACCGGCGTGAACGTATTGTCGTAGGAACCGTCCGAATTGAGCCGCGCGAGGAAGTTTCTCGGGTTACCACTGATCGACGAGAACGAGCCGCCGATGATGATCTTGCCGTCCGATTGCAAGCCAACCTGAGTAACACTCGAGAACGGCGTCGTATTCACCGAAGCATTCGTAAACGTCAGGTCGAGCGAACCGTCAATATTCAACCGGGCACAATTCGTCCGTGGCACACCGTGGACCAATGTGAAGTTGCCGACGATGACGATCTTGCCGTCCGGCTGAACCGCCATTCCAAGAACACCGTTGTTCGCAATGTCTGGCGCACCAAAGGTCGGATCAACCGAACCGGTCGGCGTAAGCCGCGCGATGTTGGACCGAAGAATTCCACCCGCGGTGCGGAATCCACCGGCAATCAATACGCTGCCGTCCGGATAGACATGAAACGCCTGCACCGAACCGCTGCTTTCCAGGATGTTCGTCCATGATGTATCGAGCTGTGCGGTGGGCAGTAATTTGGCGAAACCATTGCGGACCTGTCCGCCCACGCTGGAGAAACCACCGCCAATCAGCAATCCTCCGTCCGGATAAACAGCCATGGCACTGAAAGCAGCCAGTGTGGGTCCGTTCGTTCCGAGCAACAGGCCTTGCTGCGAATCCAGCCACGCGAGGCGCTGCCGGGTCTGGCTGTTGAACGTGGTGAAGTTACCGCCCACTATCACGCGATCACCCGCCGAATCGAACAACACCTGGGTCACGAACTGGTTCGGCCCAACGGTGTTGGTGTGGAATGTCACGTCGAGATTTCCCGCCGGCAGCGATCCCACCGTTGCGTAGGCCGGGCTGCTGGTGGTGACACCGACTTCGTTCGAGGCCACAAGGGTGTAAGCGCCAGCATCGGCAAGCGTCACCTGAGTCAGGTTCAACTGCAGATTGGTCGCGCCCGGAATCGGCGTTCCGTTTCGACGCCATTGGAAGCTGATCGGCTGAACACCGGTGACAACCGGGCTGAATGCCACATTGAAACCTTGCGTCGTCACGAGGCTCGTCGGTTGCACCACGAACACCGGTTCGGCAAGAACAGTAACCTGAGCGCCGGGGCTGGTAACGCTGTTGGTTCCGTCACTGACAACCACCGTATAAACACCGGCCTGATTCTTCTGAACGCCGACGATCTGAAGCGTTGGCGACGTTGCTCCGGCGATCAACGTACCGTTGCGATACCACTGATACGTCAGGTTGGCGCCGGTAGCTGACCAGCCAGCGGCTGAAAGGATTACCGTTCCGTTCAGGTTTGCGATCTGATTCCCCGGAACATTCGTAATGTTCAGCGTCACGGGCGTGCTGAACGCCGCCGCCACGCGGGGTCGCGCCGCCCCATCGAATGTCGTGAACGTGCCGACCAGGATCAACCGTCCATCAGGTTGCTGTCCGAGCCCCAGGGTTTGCATTGGCGCGGCTTGCCCGCCAACGAAGGTTGAGTCGTATTCGCCATTCGGATGCAGGCGGACGAATCCTTTCACAGTGATGTTATTCCAGGTCGTGAAGTCGCCAGCGATCACGATTTTGCCGTCACGTTCGCGAAGCATTTCAAAGTAGCTTGTTGCGGAAGGATTCGCGCCAGGGCTTACAAAGGTCGGATCAACGCTGCCGTCAGGATTGTAACGTTGCACGCGCGCCGCCCATGTGCCGCCAGCCAGAATCTTACCATCCGGCAATTCAATGAACCGCGTGACGCCCACGGATTGGCCGCCGTACTGCGGAGCGGTCCAACCCGGAAAATCCGTGCCGTCCGGACGGAAACGTTGGATGCGAATGTTCGGATTGAAGGTCGCGCCCACGAGAATTGATCCGTCGCTCAGAATCTTGAGACCATAAACGCCTCCAAACGTATTCGGAGTGAACGTGGGGTCGAACTTGCCGTTTTCGTCGAGGCGGAACAGATAATTCCGCGGCAAGGTATAAGATCCGCCTATCAGCAATTTGTCATCCGACTGCAATGCCACTGCGTAGATGTTCTGATGGCTGAGCCCGAGATTCGTGCCCCCCCAGGTTGAGTCATAATTGCCGTTTGGCAGTAACCGATAGGTGCTGCCGCTGGTGACACACACCAACCGACCTTGGGAATCAAGTAACATGAAGCGCGGCGCAGCGACGCTTGTATTGGTCTGAACGAACGTCGGATCAAACTGTCCGTCCGGAAGCAGACGTGTTACCGCCCGCGACAAGGTCACTGAGTTTGAAACGTAGCTCGCCGCCACAAAGAATCTTCCGTCCGGAAGCATCGTCAGGCCGTTGCCTCCGCTCACAAACGTTTTCGCGTCAAACGCAAGATCCACCGAACCGTGGAGAATGCTGATGGTCAGGTCCACGACGGCACTGGTGGAAACGCCCAGCGAATTCGATGCGACCAGCCAGTAGTTACCAGAGTCGGCGAACAGGAGGTTCGTCAGCGTGAGGGTCATGTTCGTACCGAAATTGGTGATTGCGAGACCATCCTTGAACCACTGATAGCTCACCGGCGCGCGGCCCTGCACCACAGGCGCAAAGGTCACCGACTTGTAGAGATAACCGTTCGTGCTCACCGGCTGGGTGAGGAAGATCGGGTTGGCAAGAACGATGACACTCGCCACCGCGCTGGTCTTGCTGCCGCTGAGGTTTGAAATCACCAATTGATAAATTCCGGCGTCGTTCGTTGTAACGCTCGGAACGGAATAGCTGCTGGAAGCGCCCACGGCAGTTCCATTGCGAAGCCATTGATAGAAAATCGCGCTGGTTCCCACCGCCGAGCCGCTGAGGTTCAAGGCTTCACCGTGATTCAGCACGACGCTCACGGGTTCGCCGGCGAAGCTGAGATCGGCGATATCCCCGTTCAACACCGCGAGACCGTTGCGATCGAAATTATTCACCTTGTTGAACGAACCGCCAATCAACACCCGTCCGTCGCCCATGAGCCCGCTTGCGTTAACAACCGAGTTCGGACCGGTGCCGGTGTTAAATGTCGCGTCCAGCGCGCCATTGTTCTGCAAACGCACCACATAAGGTCGGCTTCCACCGTCCACGGTGGTGAACGTTCCCACCATGATGATGCGTCCGTTTTCCTGGAGGCTGATGCCGTTCACCGTGCCGCTGAATGACGGCGCCTGGAACGTCGGATCGACGAGTCCACTGGGCATAAAGCGGAGCAACTGGCGCACCGGTGTGGACACGCCGCTGACCGTGTAAGTTCCAGAGAATGATCCCCACACGTAATAGCGGCCATCCGACAGCGGAAGGAATCCTTTCACATTGTTGATGTTGTTTGCCGCAAGTGTGGTGTCGAGGGTTCCGTCAGCGTTCAAGCGGCGAATGCCACTCGAAATGGCGACAAGCACCTTGCCGTCCGGTTGCCATTCAGCTGCCACCGCGCCAACTCCACTCAGGTTTGTGGCCGCGGCGGTGTTGAACGGCACGTCAGCGGTGCCAGTCGCATCATATTTGCGAATCGCGGGTGCAGAGTTGACGCCGAGAATCAATGAGCCATCCGGCCCCAGAGTGAGCGCGGTTGCGGTACCCGAAAATCCAATCTGGAAGAAATTGGTATCCAATAACCCGTTTGCGAGGAAGCGCCTCACCAGGGCCGGCGACGCGGAAGCAACATAAATTCGACCAAACTCGTCAACAGCCGTCTGGCTGATAGTAGAGACGCCATAAGCAGTGCGAAACGCGTTGCTGAATGCAGTGTCGAACACTCCTTCCTGTGACATGCGAGTAAGTCCGGTGCCTAGCTGGAGAAGGAAGCTGCCACTCCGTTCCTTCACGATGCGATTGATGCCCGAAATGTTGTTGCTGATGCCAACGCTCAGCGAGCCGGGCTGGACCGTCACCGTGACCACCGCGACTGAACTTGTCGTCGCCCCGAGCGCGTTTTGAACGATCACGTCATAAACGCCGGAATCGGAGAGTGCGGCGTTGAGGTTTGTATAGCTGGAGTAGATCGCACCTGGAATGTTCGATCCATCCTTGCGCCACTGGTAAGTAAGCGGAGCGACACCAATGGCAGTGACGGAGAGCTGGAACGGATTCGCTACGACAGCAGGTGGCGCGACGGGCTGAACGAGAATCTCGGGCTTGCCCAGCACCACGATGGAGAACGAGAAGCTGTTGGTTCCGTATGGTGAAGTGCCGATCAATGTGTAGATGCCCGAATTAATCGGCAGCAGGCCATTGATCGTCAGCGTAGTGCCGTTCTGTCCGATGAGATTTGTTCCATTGAACTGCCATTGCCAGGTCGTGTTTCCGATGCTGAATGGCAACGGGTTCAAGACCACGTTTTCGCCCTGGTTGAACGTGTAGCTCGTGATCTGCTGGTTGAACGCGGGATCGATCACCGAATCGTGAAACATGGCGTATCCGAATCGCGGCTGGCCGTTCCAGCTGCCGAACTCACCCACGGCCAGGATGCGGCCGTCAGGCATCTGCAGTGCATTGTGAACGGACGCGCTGTTCGCGGTATTCGGTCCCGCGCCGACGAAACGATTGAAGGCTGTGTCGGGCGTCCCATCAGGATTCACCGCAACCACGCCGCTGACCCAGTTGGTGGCCAGTGCGTTGACCGTCGAGCCATCCAAACGGAGGAAACTGCCGAGGGCGACAATGCGTCCGCTCGGTTGAACGAAGAGTTTTGAGACGCGATATGAACCTTTGTAGAGCAGCGGACTGGCGAACGAGCCATCGATCGTGCCGTTCACGTTGTAACGGGTGATGCGGGTGTTGACACCTTCGCTCAACGCCACCACCAGTTTGCCGTCGGGTTGATACGCCGCCGCCCGAACCTGGCTGGTCGAGTTGGTCATGCCGTAAACCGCTTCGACCTGGCCGTTGGGATTCAACCGATAGAGCGAACCCATGTTGCCGGAAACGACATTCTGCACCAACAGCTGACCATCAGGCAGAGTCATCGAAAAGCCTGCCGACGCTCCTGCCGAATAAGCGCCAATAAAGGCCGGGGTGAAGTTCGTGTCCAACACGCCGTTGGAAAACAGCCGGATGATGTTGGGTTTGGCACTGCCGTTCACCTGTGTGAATCCGCCCAACACGAGAATGCTGCCATCCGACAATTCACGAATCTCATTCACTTGCGGAGTCGCAAACACAGCCGGAGTGCCCGAAAGAGTCACGTTCGTAAACGTGAGATCACGTGTGCCGTTCGGCAGCAGCCGCGTGACGTAGAGGTTCGGTGAAGTGCCGAACGCGGCCAGAATCTTGCCATCCGCAGCCACAGCCACCGCGCTGCCGGGAACGGTGTTCGTGATGACAAAGCTGGAGTCGTAGGTGCCGTTGGTATTCAGGCGGAAAACGCCGCGGTTGTTCGATGCATTGCCTGCAAAGAGGAGCTTGCCGTCATTCTGACGCGCGACACTTCGCAGCACCACATTTGTTCCCACGTTTACAGGATTCCACGCAAGATCCAGTGCGCCGGAGACTGCGCCAACATTCACCATCGCGCTGGCACTGGAAACGGTATTTCCGGCAGCGGTGACATCGACTGAATAGCTTCCAGAGTCGGCGATTTTTGCCTCAGGAATGGTCAGAACCTGATTGGTCGCACCGGCAATCGGCGAACCGCCTTTCTTCCATTGATAGGTCACCGGCGAAACTCCAGCGGCGCGCACGGTGAGGTTGAAAGTGTCACCCATCGACGCGTTGATTCCAGACGGTTGCTGCGTGATGATCGGCGCGCCCAAAACGGTGAGCGGTGCACCTGCGCTCGTCATGATGTTGGTTCCTGTCACAACACAGGAATAGGTGCCCGCGTCCAAAGCGGAAACGGTGTTGATCGTGTAAGAGGATGAAGTTGCGCCGACGATGTTCGTGCCGTTCTTGCGCCATTGATAGGTGAACGGTCCCGAACCGCGAACACTCACGGTGAATGTCGCCGCGCCACCAGGTGCAACTTCAACCGGCGCAGGATCGGCAATGATGGCTTCCAACGGCACCGAACCGTAATAACGTCGCACGCCACCCCATGAGATGGTGCTGTTGCCGCCTTCCGCGACGAGAAACCGGCCGTCCGGCTCAACCATCAGGCCGTAAACGATGTCAGCCGAGGTGTTGATGTTCGACACGACCGAACCAGTTAGGCTGCGGATGTAGAGCTGATTCGCTGCGATGAGGATGTTGGTCGATCCAAGCGCTTTGACATCCCAGACCCAGCCGGAAATCGTGCCCGGATTGAATGTATTATCCAGAGCGCCTGCGGGAGAGTAGAGCCGGACCGTGCCATTGCCGCCCACAAGAATGCGTCCATCCGGCAGCAGTCCCAGTGCATTGACATAGGTCGGAAGTGAAGAAGTGGGACGGAATGAAACATCAACCGTCAGATCCGCGTTGAGCCGAATCAGCGCACCGTATTGATTGAAAGAATTTGCCGGATCCAAAACCAGATTTCCAAATCCGCCGGCGATCAAAATTTTTCCGTCCGGCTGACGTTCGATCTGTTGCACTGTGCCGTTCAGCATCTGGGGAAGAGCGAAACTCTCATCCACCGAACCGTCGGCACGGAGAAGCACCAATCTTCCCTGGCCGCGTTGATCGAAGGAATTGAATGCGCCGCCGGCAAGGATGCGTCCGTCCGGAAGCGGCAGCACCGTGATGATTTCCGAATCCGCGCCCAGACCGGAGTTGAAGGAGCGATCCACTGAGCCGTCGGAATTCAACCGCACGATGTATCTGGCGGGAACTCCGTTGAACGAAGTGAAAGCACCGGAAACGATGAAACGGCCGTCGTCCTGGATCACCACCTTCCGGATGCCGTTGTTTGGTCCTGAGCCGGCCTGGAACGTGGTGTCGAGTGTTCCGTCCGGGTTAAGTCGGATGAAACTGTTCTGATATGTTATCTGCGATTCCGCCATGGCGCTCCCTGTTGGATTGCCGACCGCATTGAATCCACCGCCTACGACGATTTTTCCATCCGGCTGACGCGCCATCGTGTAAGAGAAGCCTGAGCCCGGAAAACAGAGGACCGAGCAGTTGGCGTTGAACGTATGGATTACGCCATAGCCGGGGCTGAAGGAATAATCAGGTGTTCCGAGCGAGTTGCCCGCCACCGCTGTAATGCTCGTGCTGTTCGTCACCGACCCGCCCGAGTTCGAGATGATGAGCGTGTAAGTGCCGATCGCGTCGGTGGAAGTTGCCGTGATGGTGTAATTCGAACCAGTGGCGTCCGGGATGAGAACGCCATCTTTGTACCACTGAAACGAAAGCGGATAGGTTCCGTGAAACTCTGGAATGAACGTGCGTGAATCGCCGAGGTTGATGCCGCCGCCGCCACGAATCGACGTCAACACGGAAGGCATGGGTGTCAGCGGAGCAGTGGCAAGATTGAGGCGAAACAGATTGGTGCCAGTGGTGTGGAAGAGGTAGTCGCCTTTCACCGCAGTCATGGCTTCACCCACGGTCTGGCTGGCAACGAATCCAGCGGTCGGAAGCGCATACCAACCGTTGCCGGGACGATAGAGATAACACGGCGCGTCTGTGCCAATGGTGGTTGCAGCGACGATGATGTCTTCTCCGTGATTGACCATGCGCCAGAGGCTGTTGCCGATGTGCGACGGAAACATCCCGGGAAAACTCACGCGCGACCATGAAGCGCCGTTGTCTGTGCTGCGGAAGACACTTCGTGCGTCGGTATTCGATTCACCGGCGAACAGGATGTAAAGAATGCCGGAAGGAGTGGTGACGAGGTCGAGTGGAACGATTGTGGAGCGGTAAAGGAGTTGTGGATTCAACGGAAGGCCTGCATCGGAAGGTGTCCAGTTGACGCCGTCAGTTGACGACAAAACGCCAATCAGGTCCACGCCCGCAAAGACTTTGCCGTTGTTGTAGGTCAGGGCACGGGAGACCGGAAATATGCCGAAGACCGGCAATTCCAATCCGGTTGACCAGCGATTCCACGTCACGCCGTCGTCGGTTGAATAATGGACGCCGCTCAGAGTGCTTGCGGCGTAAATGCGTCCGTTGCCTTGAACCATGCGGAGAAATTCGGACGTCTCGGGCACGGTCGATTCCGTCCAGGAAGCGCCATTGTTGACGCTGCGGAATGCGGAACTTCCGGCGTGGTTGTTCCAGCTGCCGGCAGTACCGCCGCGCAGGACGCTCGTGCCTGTTTCGAGGAACGATCGGGCATTCAGTGTCGTGCCATAAAAACTGTCGGTCAGTCCATTGTTCGCCGCAGTCCAGGTGCTGCCGAGATTGTCCGAATAATAAACACCGCCCGGTCCGAGACCGACCCATAAACGTCCGCTTCCACCGGAGGGCCCAATGCCGCTGACGTAGAACAGATTTGTCACAGTCCCCGCACTGCCGGAGGTGACTTGATAACCCATGGGAAGGCCGGGAGTAACATTCTCCCAGGATTGAGCAAACGCGCCCATGATTGAAACAGCGGACAGCAGCACACCGACAATTCGACGCATACGATTCCTTTTGATGGTTAACAGTGGATCTGATCCCAGAAAGGTACAACGACAGCACCGGAGGGTGTGCAGCCAACAGTCCTGAGAGGGCTGCAGTCTATAGAGAAAAGGGAAGCGTGTTAGTCCGGTTTTTCTCGGAGATTCATCCCGGGGATTTTACTAATCTCCTCGCGAGCAAAAGTTTCCGTAGAGAATCCCTCTCAACCAGCCGCAGGAAATTTGTCGTCCTTCTGGTCCGCTCAGAAAGGCTTTACTGTCGGCGAGACCAACCTTCTGGAAGTCCAAACAATCAGCTCACAATGCAGCGACGTGTCGGGAAGATTTCAATCCGAGCCCTTCACCGAAAAACGGAACACATTAAGCCGCCTTTGCAGCGGAACGGGATGAAAGCGCGTGGATCAGGCTTTCGAAGATCAATTTGCCGTCGTCGCAGCCGAGGATTTGTTCACTGGCACGTTCCGGATGCGGCATGAGTCCCGCCACATTGCGGGCTTCGTTGCAGATGCCCGCAATGTTGTCGAGCGACCCGTTTGGATTCGCCGCTTCGGTGGCTTCACCCTGTGCATTGACGTAACGCCAGAGCACCTGATTGTTGGCCTTCAGTTTTGCGAGTGTGGCTTCGTCGGCAAAGTAACAGCCCTCGCCATGAGCGATCGGCACGCAGATCAGTTTGTCCTGCGGAATTCGATTCGTGAACGGGGAATCCACAGTGGCCGTTTTCAGGAAGACATGTTCGCAGCGGAATTGAAGCGATCGATTCCGGATCAGTGCGCCGGGCAACAGACCGGCTTCGCAGAGAATCTGAAAACCATTGCAGATGCCGAGAACCAGCCCGCCATTGGCAGCGAAGTTCTGCACGGCCTGCATCACCGGGCTGAAACGCGCGATGGCGCCGGTCCGAAGATAATCGCCATAGCTGAATCCGCCGGGCACGAGCACCGCGTCAGCGTCGCCCAGTGAAGAATCCTTGTGCCAGACCGTGCGGGCGGAGTGGCCGAGGACATTGCGGAGGACGTGAACGCAATCCTGGTCGCAGTTGGAACCGGGAAACTGTAAGACAGCGAAGTTCATTATAAATTTTTGACCTGCAATTATGACCTGTGACGGGAGCGAGTCTTCGAACTGCTCAACACATCATAAATCATAAGTCGCAAATCCCAAGTGGCTCATTCGATCTCGAAGCGATAATCCTCGATCACCGGATTGCTCAGCAGCTTGTGGCAGGCTTCGTCAATTGCCTTGCGCGCCGCTTCCTTGTCCGTGCCGGTCAGTTCGATCTCCATGTATTTGCCGACATGGACCGCGCCAATGCCTTTGTAGCCCATGTGTTCGAGGGCGGTCTGGACGGTCTTTCCCTGCGGATCCAGGACGGCTTTCTTCGGAGTGACTATGATTTTCGCTTTCATCGTAAAACAAAGGCACCGGCATGTTGGGTCATGCAACAAAAGGACGCGAGAAGTTTTTTGAACCGAGCCAGGCCGAAGCGCCTTCTCCTGCCTCAAATGCCAATGCCCAATGCCCAAAGCCTATTCACTACTCAGTATGCATTGATCATTGAACATTGGTCATTGGTGAACCAGCGGCTTTCTTGACTGGCCTCCGTTTGTCTCTAATCTCGGGCTTCAAACTAAAACATTTCATGGCTACCAAAACCATCATCAAACCGGCGAAGTCTCCCACCGCCGTCGGACCTTACAATCACGCCGTCAAAGTCGGCGACCTGCTCTTCTGCGCGGGACAGATTCCGATCGATCCCAAGGACGGCAATCTCGTTGCCGGTGACATCAAGGTGCAGACCGAACGCGTCCTGGAAAACGTGAAGGCAATCCTCGAAGATCAGGGCCTCACCTTTGCCAATGTGGTCAAGAGCACCGTGTTCATGACGAACCTCGCCGATTTCGCGGGCATGAACGAAATCTACTCGAAGTATTTCACCAGCGATTTCCCGGCGCGCTCCACCATCCAGGTCGCCGCGCTGCCCAAAGGAGCAAATGTCGAAATCGAAGTGATCGCGCATTTTTAACCCCGTTGCAGCGGCGGTCTCTGACGCCGTCGCGACGGACGCGAAGTGAAAAAGTCCTGGAACGAAAAGCTGGCTGACGACAAGGATCTGCCCCGCGTGTTTGAGATCACCGGCAAGGCGATCAAACGTTTCGGGACCGGCACCATGGTCATTCCTGCGCCGCGCGAAGTGGATGCCTTGATGAAGCGCGTTCCGAAAGGCCGCGTCACCACCATCAACGAACTTCGCTCGGCGCTGGCAACGATTCACAAAGCCGGACAGGGATGTCCCATCACAACGGGAATTTTCTCCTGGATTGCCGCCCATGCCGCGGCCGAAACCGAAGCGAGCGGCGCCAGACGCGTGACTCCCTACTGGCGGACACTGAAGAACGGCGGCGAAGTGAATTCGAAATATCCCGGCGGCCTCGAGAAAATCTGCAAGCAACTCGAAGCTGAGGGGCATCACATCCAGCGCAAAGGCAACAGGGCGTTCGTCGTGGACTTCGAAAAGCGGTTGCTGACTTGCGATCGCCTTGCGGCGGCACCGTCCCGACAGCGAGTTGCGAGACGATCCCAATCAACAAATCCAAACCGCACGGCGAAACGCCGTCCAAACCCGCAGGCGCGGAAACCTGCGCTCCGCTCATGAATTCGGCTGGATATTTCGCAATCGGTTTTGTTCTGGGTGGCGGGCTTTGCTTTGCCATCGGCTGGCTGCTCGGTTCGCGCAAGGTGGTGGTTCCCGCCGACAATCGGCTCGAAAACGAACTGCGCCAGCAGGTCAGTCAGCGCGAAGCCGAATTGAATCAGGTGCGGGCGCAACTCACCGAAGCCACCACTGCGCGTGCCGCCGCCGAAGCGAAGCAACTCGCCGCTGAAAAACTTCTTCTCGAACAACGTTCTTTGCATGAGAAGGCGCTTGCCGAAGCGAGGGAATCCCAGGCCAAAGCCCTTTCGGACCTGCGCGATGCCTTCAAGGCGCTGAGCGCCGATGCATTGAAACAGACCGCACCCGAGTTTCTCCGATTGGCTGAGCAAACCTTCGGCAAATTCCAGGAAGCCGCCAAAGGCGATCTCGCCCAACGTCAGGAATCGATCAAGACACTCGTGGAGCCGCTGAAGCAACAGCTCGAGTCGTATCAGAAACGACTGCAGCAAAGTGAAGCGGCGCAGTCATCGACACTCGGTGAAGTGAAGAAGCAGCTCGAATTGCTCTCGCAGCAAAGCCAGACACTGGCAAATGAAACGCAGCAATTCCGGATGGTATTGCGGTCGAATCAGGCCCGCGGTCGATGGGGTGAGGAAACATTGCGTCGCGTTGTGGAAGCCGCCGGGATGAGCGCGCACTGCGATTTCAACGAGCAGACGAAGGAGGGCGATTCCAAGCCGGACCTCATGGTGCGGCTGCCCGGCGACCGGCTCATCATCGTGGATGCGAAAGTTCCCGACCTCGATTTTCTCAACGCTCTCGAATCCGCCGATCCGCAGAAACGGGCCGATTCTCTCGCAGCCCATGCGGCCAAGCTGAAGACCACCATCAAGGCGCTGGCGGATCGTGATTATCCGCGTCAGTTTCCGAACGCGCTCGATTACGTCGTGCTGTTCGTTCCCGCCGAATCGCTCTTCAGCGCCGCGTTGGAAGGCGATCACGATCTGATCGTCTGGGCTGCGGAGAAACGCATCCTGCTGGCAACACCGGCTTCATTGATCGCACTGCTGCGTTCAGTTGCAGTGAGCTGGCAACAACACGCGCAGACGGAAAATGCAGCAGCCATTGCCGAAGCGGCGCAGGACCTCTTCACGCGTGTGTGCAAGTTCACGGAGCATTTCGAAAAAATTCGCGCCGGACTGGAACGCGCCAACAATGCCTACAACGATGCGGTGGGCAGCTACGAACGAATGGTTCGGCCGGCCGGCGATCGCATTCAGAAACTTCGCGGCGGAACGACCGGCAAGGAACTGGCCGAAGTGATTCCGCTGGAAGCATCGTTACGGCTGCCGCCTTCGGCGTAGCCTGCGGCGGATTCGGCGGCTGTTGCAGCCTGTTGTTCACCCTTTCGGGGTACTTGTTCCAACGCCTTCCGCCGGGCATGCTGCGAGGATGCGAATTGTCCTGACTCTTCTTCTCGCGGTCTTCTCGATCGCCGCCAGTGCGCGTGAAATCACCAACCTCAATTCCGATTGGCGATTCAAGAGAGGCGACGTCCAGGATGGCGAACAAATCGCTGTGGACACAGCCGACTGGCAGACCCTTTCCCTGCCGCATTCATGGGGTTGGGAGGAAGCGCAGCGCGGCGCCAATTATTACCGCGGCCCCGGCTGGTATCGACGTGAACTGAATCTCAGTCCGACGCGTGGCAAACGTTACTTCGTCCGCTTCGGCGCGGCCGGTTCAATGGCGGATGTTTACGTGAACGGACGTCATCTCGGCCAGCATCGCGGCGCGTTCGGCGCGTTCTGCTACGAAATCACCCGCGTGTTGACCAACGGCGGAAACAACGTTCTCGCCGTTCGCGTGAGCAATGCGGTCAATCCCGACATCGCTCCGCTCAGCGGCGATTTCTGCGTCTTCGGCGGACTATATCGTTCGGTGGAGCTGATTGAAACCGCCGATGTGAATTTCACTCCGACCGACCACGCCTCACCCGGAGTGGCCTGGCTGCAAACCAGGGTCAGCGAAACCGAGGCCGTGCTCGACATTATCGCGCAGGTTTCAAACGGCACACGGAACAACCGCTCCGTCACGTTCGTTGCCAAGGTCGTGGATCACGACGGCAAGCAGGTCGCTTCCGCCGAACAGAACGTGAGACTTGTTCCGAGTGTTACTGTTCCGCTTTCTCTTCGTGTCACCGTTCCCCGGCCGCATCTTTGGAACGGAGTGAAGGATCCATATCTCTATCGCGCCATCGTCGAGCTGCGTTCGGGTGACAACGTCGTCGATTCCGTCGAACAGCCGCTGGGGCTTCGTTACTACTCGATTTCTGACAAAGGCTTTTTCCTGAACGGCAAGCCGTATCACCTCCATGGCGTTAATCGGCATCAGGACCGACTCAATCAGGGCTGGGCGATTTCAGAGGCGGACCAGGAGGAGGACTTGAAACTGATTCTTGAGATGGGTGCCAACGTTGTTCGCTGCGCGCATTATCAGCACAGCGACTATTTTTACAGTCTGTGCGACAGGGCCGGCCTGCTTGCGTGGGCGGAAATTCCACAGGTCGATCGCATCGGCTCGGATCCGCGTTTTGCCGAGACGTCCCGAAAACAGCTCGCCGACCTGATCCGCCAGAACATCAATCATCCATCGATCTTCGCATGGAGTCTTTACAACGAGCTGCGTCCGAACAATCCCGATCCTCATCGGTTGCTTCAGGACCTGCACAACTTCGCGAAAGCTGAAGATCCGACCCGTCCCACCATCGCGGCGACCTGCACGGAGCATCTCCCGCAGATGAACACGATTACCGACTGGCTCGGCTGGAATATTTATCCCGGCTGGTATCAGGACTGGCCGCTGCTGGAAGAATTCGGAAAGGTGGTTGATGATCGCCGTTATACCGGTCGTGATGGCCTGATCTGCATGAGCGAATACGGCGCCGGCGCGAACGTGGAACAGCACGAGGACAATCCAAAACCGCCGATCGCCAACGGCCAGTGGCATCCGGAGGAATACCAGAATGTGTTTCACGAACATGCCTGGGCGGAACTCAAGGCGCGGCCGTATGTCTGGGGAACGTTCGTCTGGGCGATGTTCGATTTTACCAGCTACTGGCGCAAGGAAGGCGGCGTGCTCGGCCGAAACGACAAAGGCCTCGTGACCGGCGATCGCAAAATCAAAAAAGATGCCTACTACTTCTACAAAGCGAACTGGAACGAGGAACCGATGGTTTACATCACGAGCCGCAGGTTCACGGAGCGAACGAATGCGGTGACGGATGTGAAGATTTATTCCAACGCGAAATCGGTCGAGCTGTTTCTCAATGGCACGTCGCTTGGTGCAAAATCGGACGCCACCAACTGCGTGTTTGTCTGGAAAGGCGTTCAGCTTCAGCCCGGCGAAAACAAAGTCATCGCTCGATCTCCGGCTGGCTTGTCGGATGAAGTCAGCTGGAAGCTGAAATGATCAAGTGCTGCTGGCGTGCAGAAGATGACGCTGGCAGCGCGACCAGACTCACAAGAGTCACAAGCAGACTGAAAGTGAGAAGCGCGGCAAGCGTGACGATCGTTGGTCCAACGACCGTTTCAGTCCGTCCCCAACTCCGGGCTCTGCAACGTGCAGCATGGGCCCAACAAACAAGGTGACACTATTGCCACGGACGTGTGCAGCTCCGACGCCCCATCGTCGAACGTTCATTCGGCGTTCCAGCACGATGAACAGCGGTTGCGCCAGAAAGAACGCTCCGCAAGACAGCGAAAGTCTCCAGCGATTCAGTGCGAATTGGACCAGCAGCGCATGAGCGATTACCGCTGGTTGCAAACGTCGCCCACAGTGCCATCCCAGGTTTTGAGCGCGCGAGCGGTTTGAAGAGGTTCCGCCGGAAAGTTCTGACGCGCTGGTTTCGGCTGAATACTCTGCAGCCGCCAGTTCCCGACTACTTGGGTTCTTCCGGAGCAGGATTGTCTGTCGGTGTTGGAGTCGTTTCCGGAGCAATAGCGAGTTGCTCTTCTGTGGCTTGCTGAAGTTGATCCGGCGGAACGGTTGCGAGTCCGGGATCGGCGGTGAGCGGTTCAGCGGGCTTTTCAACCACGATCCGGCGCAGTTCCTCCGCTGCGGGCAAATCCTCCAGTGCACGCAAGCCGAAGTATTCCAGAAACAAAGGTGTCGTGCTGTAAAGCGCGGGGCGTCCGACCACCTCAGCGCGTCCGCTTTGTTCAATCAGACCCCGTTCAAGAAGGGTCTGCATCGTGCCGTCCACGCTTACGCCGCGAATCTGTTCGACTTCCGCGCGCGTGATCGGCTGGCGATAGGCGATGATGGCCATTGTCTCCAGTGCGGCCTGGGACAGGCGGGGCGGACGCGCCTTGACGCCGACGAGGGCCTTTAGCCATGGAGCGTAATCGGGTTGTGTGACGAACTGCCATGAACCGGCGATGCAGGCGAGCCGGTAACTCCTTGCTGCGGCTTCGTGTTCCTGAACCAGTTGTTCCAGCGCGGCAACGATCTCAGGCTCCTTCGTTTTCTTGAAGCCGGCGACGATCTCATTTCCCTCTGCATGTTCAACCGCACCGGAAAGCGCGTCGCGAATTTCTTTGATGCTGAGCGGTTTTTGCGCCGAGAACAGCAGCGATTCCAGAATGAATTTCAGCTCCATGTGAAAACGATGTTGGGATTATTGGTCGGCTTCGGTCGAGGCCGTGTTCGGCATTGACTCAGGGGCAGCACCCGAAGTCGTCTGAGGCATTTCCGTGTTGTTCGAGTTCGGTTCGGCCACGTTGTCCTGCGGCGGCGCTTCGCGTTTTATGATTTCGATCTCCCCGAACGACTCTGATTGGGCGCAGATCAACTGCTTGAGCCGGATCAACTCGAGCAGCGCGAGAAACGTGCAGATTACTTCCGATCGGCTGGAGGCTTCGGCGAACAGTTCTGAAAAGCGAACGCGCGGTTTCTGCTCGATCGTCTTCATCACGTGCTCGATCTTTTCGCTGACGCTCCACTTGTCCTCGAAAATGTCACGGGCGTCCTCCTTTTTCGCGATGCGCTGCAGCACCGAATTCACCGCGTTGAGGAGATCGAAAATCGAGACTTCGGGCTTCTTCGGCGTGGCTTCCGCTTCGAACTGAATCTTCACCGGTTGCCGCGGATAGATGTTTTCCTGCTGGCTTTCGAGTGCCTGCAACTGCGCGGCGGCGTCCTTGAACTTCTTGTATTCAACCAGCTGCCGGATCAGTTCCCAGCGCGGATCCTCGCCTTCCTCTTCACCTTCGGTCTGGACCTGTTGTTCAACGGGAAGCAGTTCCTTGCTCTTGATGTACATCAGCGTCGCCGCCATCACGAGAAACTCGCCGGCGACCTCCAGGTCCAGCATCCGCATCGTGTCGATGTACTCGATGAACTGGGTGGCGAGTTTGGTGAGGTTGACTTCGTAAATGTCCACTTCCTCTTTCTTGATCAGATAGAGGAGCAGGTCGAGCGGCCCTTCAAAGACCTCAAATTTGACTTTGTATTCGGACATCACAGCCCGGTCCTGGGACGCGGGGCAAAATATGCTAAGCGGCGGTTGTTGTGTTTGCAATGGCGGAGAGCGAACGCATTGAGCCGGCAAGTGACAGGGTGCATGTGGTGGCATCACTCGTCAGTTCGCATGCGACTGCTGGATGCTGTCTTTCTTTGAGACACTTTGCTGAGAGATGAGACGAAAACGTCTCCGCCCTGAACGGAAGAACAATATCGACGAGTTTTCCACGGATGAGGCGAGCTGGGAGTTGTGCGGTCTCTAACGCGAAAGCGATTGCCCGGGCGAAGACCGCGCAATCCGGTCCGGTGCACTGCCAGATTGAAGTCGGAAAAGATGCCAGTATTTCTACGGTTTACAACGTGAACCCCCATTCGGCGGCATAGCATCTGCGATTACGCGCCGACGTATGGCTGAATCAGAATTGCCCTCCACCGGAATGCTGGAAGTGAAGCTCGACGGCGTTTCAGTGGAACTCCCTCCCGATCGCAAATCGTTCGTTGCGATCCGTTCCTATCTCGAATTTCTCGCGCTGCAACAGCAGCGAATCCTCTGCGCACTCAATGTGGATGGTGAATCGGTGAACCTCACGCATCCGCGCGTGCCGTGGAAAAGCTTTTCCCAGATCGAAGCGGAAACGATGAGCCTCTCGGAAGTGCCGGCTCAACTCATCCGCGCGGCGCATCAACAGGCCATCGCCCTCCGTAAACGTGTTCAAAGCGCCGTTGAACTGGTGTTGATCAATGACGTGACTCGCGCGCAGGAACTGTGGTGGGGACTTTCCACTTCGCTGAAGGAGCCGCTCCTGACGCTGAGTCTTTTGCCGGACGATATCTGCGGTCCGGACAACGGTCGCGCTTCACTCACACAACTTCGCAAGTGGCAGCTGGAGCAGCTGGGCGGACTCATTCACGACATCGATGACGCCAGCAATAGTGAAGATACAGCGGCGTTGTCGGATGCCCTCGAGAAGCGTGCGTTGCCGTGGCTGGATCAACTTCTTGAATCCCTGAATCTCTGGAACGAAACAATTGCCAAACACACTGATCCTGGTCCGACAGTGCGTTCGGCGTCACGGTAAGTGATACAGTGAACCCGGCGAGAGGATCGTCGGGTTTTTTTTGCCCCGATTCGGTGCGTGTTGCGGATATTCAATGCTCCGGATTGCGCGTCGCAAGCAGGCTTGCGATCCAGGCCACGACCAATCCCGCCACCAGCCCGCCGATGTGAGCCCAATTGGCTATCCGGCCGACTATCTGCGTGAAACAGATCAGTTGCCACACGAGGAGGATGAGAATGCTTTGTGTGTCGAGGAAAAGTCCCGAAGCACGATCGAGCTTGCCGCGAAGCCACACGTAACCCGCCAGTCCATACACCACCCCGGACATGCCGCCAAAGTAGGAACGACCGGAAATGATGAGCTGGGCGAGATTTGAGAAGACGGCAAGAAAGGCGACAAGCGCGATGAAATGGAAGGAGCCTCGCCGCGCTTCGATCATCGAACCGAGCTGATAGAGCCACATCATGTTGAACACGATGTGCAGCAGTCCGAAATGGAGGAAGATGGGTGTGAACAGCCGCCAGAGTGGACCGGCAAAAACATCGCCGAGACTCAGACGCAATGAAGGGTCGGCAATGAGAAAGGGCTGCAACGCTTCGAAGTCCCTACCCATTTTGGTGTAAACGAACAGGATGATCGACGCGATGATCATTCCATAGGTGACGATGCCCACGCCATATCCGCCAAACTGCGGGAAAAGTCGTTGCCTGGAGTGAAGCCGCCGTCGGTAGGCTTCCTGTTCCTCCTTTTCCCGGGCACGAGCTTTTTCAGCCGCGGCGCCCGCGGAGGTATATTCAGCGCCGGTGGGATTGGCTGCGAAGCGCTTCAGCAGTTCCTCAGCTTGTGCGACCTGATCTTCGTCGTGAACCCACAATGCGTACGTGCCGTCATTCTCACGATCGACTTCGTGGCGAATGCCCTGGGCGACGAGATAGTCGCTGAAGACTCGGGCGTGTCCGGCGGGCAGATGACCTATCTGTCTCATCCGGCGGGTGAGCGGCGCTTCGATTTGCGTTCCCGGTCGCGCGGCTTGATGTAGTTCACATTGGTCCCGGCGGAGGATTGTCGTCCGCTGGCGCCCGGTTTTGCAGCGGGCTCTCCCGACAAAGCGCGCTTCAATTCCTTGATCTGGTCGCGAAGCAGCGCCGCCTTTTCAAATTCCAGGTTGTTCGCAGCGGTCAACATTTCGCCTTCAAGCTCGCGAATTGTCTCCGCAATGTCGATATCGGCGACGCCTTCCTTCAGAACCGATTGCGCCTCGTCCTGAACCTCCTTGTAGGACGACAGGCTGTCTTCCACAGCGCGGCTGACGCTGCGCGGCGTGATGTTGTGCTCCTGATTGTAGGCGAGCTGCTTCTTGCGCCGATATTCCGAAACCGCCAGGAAGGTTTGAATGCTCTGCGTCTTCACATCCGCGTAAAGAATCACCTCGCCGTTCAAATGACGGGCAGCGCGGCCCGCCGTTTGGATCAGGCTGGTGGCACTGCGAAGATAACCCTCCTTGTCCGCATCGAGAATGGCGACGAGCGAGACCTCGGGAAGATCGAGTCCTTCCCGCAGCAGATTGATTCCCACCAGCACGTCAAACTCGCCCTTGCGGAGCGAGCGCAGAATTTCCACGCGCTGGATCGCATCGATTTCGCTATGCAGATACTGGACGTTGATGCCGATTTCGCGCAGATAATCGGTCAGCTCCTCGGCGGTTCGCTTGGTCAATGTTGTGACAAGAACGCGCTCCTTGCGGTCCACGCGGATGCGCGCCTCGTTGATCAGATCGTCGATCTGGCCCTTCAAAGGCTTGAGCGTGATCTTTGGATCGATAAGCCCGGTCGGACGGACAACGAGTTCCACTACGCG
Source organism: uncultured Verrucomicrobia subdivision 3 bacterium (assembly GCA_937890005.1). Lineage (GTDB taxonomy): Bacteria > Verrucomicrobiota > Verrucomicrobiia > Limisphaerales > DASXHY01 > DASXHY01. The sequence goes on from CALBZA010000053.1 coordinate 24,025, forward strand.
ATCCTTCGACCATTCCAGCTCCTTGCCTCCGGGCGTGGCGCTGACGTAGATGGTCTGGTTCTGCATCGATTGAAATTCCTCGAAGTTGAGCGGGCGGTTGTCGAGTGCGCTCGGGAGACGAAATCCATGTTCCACCAACACGGTTTTACGGGAACGATCTCCGGCATACATGCCGCCGATTTGTGGAACCGTGGCGTGCGATTCGTCGATCACCAGCAGGTAGTCCTTTGGAAAGAAATCGAACAACGTGTGAGGTCGTGAACCGGCGGGACGTCCGGCGAGATGGCGCGAATAATTTTCGATGCCGGAACAGAATCCCATCTCCTCCATCATTTCGAGATCGTATTCCGTGCGCATCTTGATGCGTTGCGCCTCGAGCAGTTTTCCCTGCTTTTCAAACCATGCAATCCGCTCGCCCAGTTCCTCCCGGATTCGCAGCAGCGCCGGACGCAACTTCTCCGCGGGAGCGACATATTGTTTCGCGGGAAAAATCATTCCGTGCTGCAGCGTTTCGGTTTGTTCGCCCGTGAGCGGTTCGAAACGGGTTATGCGTTCAATTTCGTCGCCGAAAAATTCGACTCTTAACGCATCTTCGCGGCCCGCGGGACAGAGCTCCACCGTGTCGCCGCGCACCCGGAACTGTCCGCGCGTGAACTCGATGTCATTCCGCGTGTACTGCAATTCCACCAGACGCCGCAGGAAATCGTCGCGCGTCACGTCCTGCCCCACCCGGATCGGGATCACCATCGCTTCGTAATCCTCCTTGCTGCCGATGCCATAGATGCACGACACGCTGGCGATCACGACGACATCGCGCCGGCTGAACAGCGAACTCATTGTCGAAAGCCGCATGCGTTCGATCTCCTCGTTCACGCTGGAATCCTTCTCAATGAACGTATCGGTGCGCGGGATGTAGGCTTCCGGCTGATAGTAATCGAAGTAGCTGACGAAATACTCGACGGCGTTGTTGGGGAAAAAGCTTTTGAACTCGGCGTAAAGCTGGGCTGCGAGTGTTTTGTTGTGGGAAATCACCAGTGTCGGCTTTTCGATTTCCTTGATGACGTTTGCAATCGTGAAGGTCTTGCCCGATCCCGTTACGCCGAGAAGAGTCTGATGTTTCGCCCCAGCGCGCAGTCCTTCCGCAAGTTTGGCAATGGCCTGCGGCTGGTCTCCGGCGGGTTGATACGGCGAAACGAGTTCAAACATCGCCACGAAAGTACGGGCGCGATGATCTGCCGTCAAACCTGCCAGTGAAAACCAACGCCGCGCTGTGCAATCACGATTGGAATCGAGTGCGCGGTGATGCAGCAGATGCAGCGATTGACCGGACTCCTCTCAAAACCTAAGCTCGCCCGCGTGCAACCAGTCTGTTCTTCCTATCGCTGGATCGTTTTGATTCGCGACGGACATTCTGGCAGGCCAAATTGATTTTGTTTTCGCATGCGCATTCTTGCCCTTGACCATGGAACCAAACGAATCGGCGTCGCGATCAGCGACGAGCTGAAGTTGATCGCGCAGCCGATGGAATACATTCCGGCGGAACCGGTCACGGAAGTTTTCGAGCGCTTGAAAACGATCATTCGAGAAAAGGAAGTGGAACTGGTCCTGATCGGAATGCCACGCAACATGGATGGCAGCTACGGTCCGGCGGCGTTGAAGGTGCAGGAATTCGTCGCCGTGCTGAAGGACAAGATCGTGATCCCGATCAAAACCTGGGACGAGCGGCTGACTTCGGCGCAGGCGCAGCGGTTTTTGATCGAAGGCAATGTGCGCCGCGAAAAGCGGAAGGAGAAGGTGGACAAAACCGCCGCGGCGATTCTGCTGCAGAGTTATCTGGATTCGATTCAGGCGAAGCTGTGAAGGAACGATCGAAAACCGTCGCATCCGCGGAACACCCACCGGAAACGCGAAAGTTCAAGTTCGTGATCGCCTACGATGGCGCAGCTTACGAAGGCTGGCAGGTGCAGAAGATCGGCACCGGCGTTCAGGAAAAAGTGGAGGAGGCGCTCGCGAAATTGTTTCCCAGCAAGCCACGCGTTCACAGTTCCAGCCGGACCGACACCGGCGTGCATGCAATCGGGATGGTTGCGCATTTCGAAGTTCCCAAGGCGAACTGCCGCATGACTCCGCGCAAGCTCGCGCTCGCGGTGAACGCGCATCTGCCCGAGGACATTCGCGTGATGTCCGCCGCGAATGCGCGGAAGGATTTTCACGCCCGGTTCGATGCGCGCGGAAAGCAATATCGCTACCTCGTGTGGAACGGGCCGGCGATGAATCCGCTGCTGCGGCGCACGGCGTGGCACGTTCCACGAAAGCTGGATCTAAAGACCATGCGTGCAGCCGCAAAACTGTTCGTGGGAAAACACGACTTCCAATCGTTCGCGGCGAATCCGGGTTATAAGAAGGAATCGACGGTTCGGACGCTGACTCGCTGCGACGTGAGAAAAAGTGGAAACCAGTTCAACTTCATCATCGAAGGCGACGGTTTTCTCTACAAGATGTGTCGCGGGATTGTGGGGACCATCGTGCAGGTGGGACTGGGAAAATTTCCCGCGGATGAAATCAAAACCATGCTGATGAAAGCCGATCGTCGCGTCGCCGGCATGACTGCCCCCGCTCACGGCCTGGTCCTGTGGAAAGTCTTCTACCGCCGATAAAGTCACGAGTCACGCATCACGCATCACGTATCACACCCCCCTCCCATGAACATCGTCCTGCTGCAACCCGAGATTCCGCCGAACACGGGCAACGTGGCTCGGCTGTGTGCGGCGACGAAATCCACGCTTCACCTGATCGAGCCGTTTGGATTCAAACTGGACGACACGCAGCTCAAGCGGGCGGGGATGGATTACTGGCAGCACGTGAACTGGCTGCGATGGAAAAGCTGGGCGGAATTTCATTCGACACTTCCGGGAAACGCACGGCTTTGGTTCATTGAGTCGAACGGGCCGAAACTTTACTCGGACGTTCAATTCGATCAGAACGATTACCTGATCTTCGGGCGCGAGACGGCAGGCCTGCCAAAACAGCTGCTGCAGGAGAATGCGGATCGATGGCTGCGCATCCCGATGTTCAACGCCGAGGCGCGGTCGTTGAATCTTTCCAACTGTGTAGCGCTGGTCTTGTTCGAGGCGTTGCGGCAACAGGGATTTGTCGGCGAGGTTTCTTTTTAGAACACCCATTGCCGAATCTGTTCCTGCTTTGTTGTTGGGAAAGAACGCTGCAAGGAAGAACAGCGTGTGGGTTTGAGTCGGATCGATGTGTTTGCGCCGAGACCTGTTCGAACCAATGAAGAGTGGACAGCCATCGGTAAACGTGCTTTAAACGCCGCGCGCGGGACATTCGTCACAGGGCTCTGTTCAGGTGCCGGCAAGTCCGAATGATCCGTTCTCACGGTCCTGCCATCGACATAACATCGCCGAAATGGAATGGTGACCTGAGTCTGCCGGCGGGATTGGCCGGTTTGACACGAAACGGCTTAGGGGCCTGCAATGATTTGGAAAAATTTATGAAGAAAATCGAAGCGATCATCAAACCGTTCAAGCTGACTGAAGTGAAGGAAGCTCTGAACGAAATCGGCATCCAGGGCATGACCGTCACCGAGGTCAAGGGCTTCGGCCGTCAGAAGGGGCACACGGAAATTTATCGCGGCAGCGAATACACCGTCGATTTTCTGCCGAAGATCAAAATTGAAATCGTGCTGGCCGAGGCGAACGTGAAACCTGCCGTCGATGCGATTCTGAAGGGCGCGAAGACCGGCAAAATCGGCGATGGCAAGATTTTCGTCCTGCCGATGGAAAACGTGATCCGCATCCGCACCGAGGAACAGGGTGAAGCAGCAGTCTGATTTCCACGCTGAAGCGCGGTTCAGAGCCGCGCTTCGGCTTCGCGGATGACGCTGAGCGCCTTGGCTGGGGAATCCGCCGCCAGAAGTTCCTGCCTCACTTTCGCTTCACGCAGCATGCGGCTGATGCGGGCCAGAACCGCGAGGTGCTGGGTGACGGTCGGTGCGACGAGCAAAAAGAAAAGCCTGGCAGGGATGCCATCGATTGCACCGTAGGGAATGCCGGGCGTGTGTCTTCCAAAAACGATCACCGGTTCGTTCACAAGTCCCACCAGTGCGTTGCGCGCATGCGGCAGCGCGATGCCGTCGCCAATGCCCGTGCTGTAAAGCCGTTCCCGTTCGTGCAGCGCGCGGATCAATGTTTCGCGAGCCTCCGGCTGATTGGCGATGGCCGGGATCTGATTCACGAGTTCCTCCAGTACACTGTCGCGGTCGATGCTGCGCAGGTTCAGATTGATGCTGGCCGGGGAAATCAGCTGATGCAGAACGACGGGGCCGGAGTTATTCATACGCGCCGCATGTTACGGCTGTTTGTTCGGGCGGGAAGAAAAAACGTTCGCAACGGAAAGGCATTACGCTATTTTACCGCCTCCCCGGGGCGCTTAGCCCGACTTCCGCTATTCGAGGTGGGGTGAGGATATAAGTGGCTGTTAATCAATGC
>CALBZA010000054.1 GCA_937890005.1 uncultured Verrucomicrobia subdivision 3 bacterium
AGGAGCAAACGAAAAACTCCAGCCCTCTTTTTCAAATCCTGTGGGATGGCTGTGATTCAAAATCAAATAATCGTTACTCGCGTGCGGACCGTGTAAGGCAGCCCCATCGCATCAATAACCAGGCTCGCGTCCTTCGAGCTGGGGCCCAGCGAGACGAACAGAACCTGATCCTCATCATGTTTCAGAATCGGCTGCAAAGCCGCCTTCAGCATCGCAATCCGCATCTCATCCAGGGGGCACTCGAAAACCGAATACTGAAGTCGAACACCGAATCCTTCCAACGCCCGCGCGACGCGTCGCAATCGCTTGGGATCGCTGATGTCATAGCTGACGAGGTATCGGATTCTGGGCATTCAGTAGTCGCAAAGCTGCGACGGTCAGAGACCGCCGCAGAGTTATCGTGTTGTAAATCCGTGATAAGTCACGGCCTCGCCGCGAACAAATCTCCAGAGCTGGCGGCCCTGCACTTCAAACATCCGGCGATAGGCCATCTTGTAGCTGAACTCCGGATGGCTCACCTCCGTGTCGAGGCGACGAAACCATGCCTCCCAAAACGCCTTTCGCCCACGATCGTTCAGAAACGTGCCGTTCGCGTTTCGCATGAAATCCTCCGGCCCGAGCTCGCCACGATTGATCAATGAAATCGCCACACTGTCTGCCGTGAGCGGACGAAACTCCTCCATCAGATCGAGCGCCAGTGCCGGGCGCCCATAGCGTGGCTGATGCATGAATCCCAGGAACGGATCAAGCCCCACCGCATGGCACACACCCGTCAATTCCTTCGCCAGCATGGAATATCCCATCGAAAGCAACGCGTTCACCGGATCGCGCGGTGGACGGCGATTTCGCCCGCGCCAGTCAAATTTCCAGTCGTCCCGCTGCTTGAGCATCGATTCAAACTGCTCGAAATAAATTGCCGCGGCGTTGCCTTCAATTCCCAGAAGCTCCGTCATGTCGCGCGCCGATTCCGTCGCGTCGCGAAAGTTCGACATCAGCTTCGTGATGCGATCCGGCACGTCTCCATTTCGCATCAGCATCACCCGTTGATTATGAATCTTGGCGCGGATCACTTCGCGTGCGAGCTGCAGCCGCACGCCCGGCAGTTCGAACAACCGATACTGCCCACGCCGCGCATCCACACCACTCGCAGGCAATCCGCGCAACATGCCGATGAATCGTCCCGCCGGACTGAAATAGGCGACGTCAATTCCGAGATCGAGACACGTCTCAACCGCCTGGGCGGTGAACTGAATGGCGCCGAAACAATAGATCGCTCGAACCTGCTGGCCTGGAATTTTCCGAACCTCTTCGCCCTTCACGCTGACGATCAATTGTTCGCCGCGCTGTCCGACCTGCGCGCCCGGCGTCTGAATCACGATCACCTCGCCATCATCATGTTCCGGACGTGGCGGTTCCAACGTGGGCGGTTGTTTGCCGGATTCAGCCGCGAAGTCGAGTGCTTCCAGAATCCGATCGCGAACTTCGTCTTCCGATTGCTTGATGAATCCGAAGTCGAGTTGACCTTCGAGCGGAGCCTTCTTCTTTGACCTGGCCCACCAGAGTGATTCGTTCGGCAGGCAGATCGGATATGCGGAGCAATAAAGACAACGCGCATCATTCTTCAGTGGCGGAGGACAGCTACCGGAGCGGGCAATCTCCTTGGCCTGCCGTATTGATGTCCGCACTTTCTCAAACAGCTCCTCGGTGAGCTCGACAGGAACACGCCGTTTGTCCGCTGCGTAATAAATGGCACCGCGAACAGCATTCACACCGTGTTCACGCAGCAGCAGCGCGTGAGCTGCTACCTGCAAAGCATCGGGCTCCTTTGCCTGCCGTTCTCCTTCACTGCCCCTACGAGCAGAGCCGCGCTTGTAGTCGATGATTTCGGCGCCGTCCGGACCCCCTTCCACAATGTCCACCACGCCGATCAGCCCAAGAGATTCACTCTCCAGGCGAAGGCTGCGAAGCCGGGCACCTTCCGGCAAACCCAGTTCCCTGGAATCATCCAGCTTCGATGGCACATCCACGTTGCGATGAACGAGCGATCCCGAGACTGTATCTGCGTTCTCTTGAAAAATATTTTCTACCCACTGGAAGTAAAACAGCCGCGGGCAATAAATGAAGTTGTGCAGATTGCGCACCCCCATCCTCGGTTGCTCTTCCAATGAACCAT
>CALBZA010000055.1 GCA_937890005.1 uncultured Verrucomicrobia subdivision 3 bacterium
TGAAGTGGATCAAACCAATTTTCGATTGCGACACGTCATGAAGCGCGGCAAAGTCGGCGCATGCGAGGACGGATTCCAAAAGACAGCGCAACTGTTGCAGCGGGAGTATTGTCGTCCGGATTGGAATTACGTTCCCCTGTAGCTCGGACGTCGCGGGCTCAGCGGTCCACACCCTCCCGTGCCTTTCAACCCCGCTTGCCCGCGGCTTGCGGGATACACTGCTTAAAGGTTAGGCGATTCTTATGCAGCTCACCATTTCAAGTGTTGATTACGCACCAGAGGAGCTTTATGAGCAGACTCCGATTGTCGTGGACTTGGTGCGTCAGCTTCCCGGCGATGACCGCCCGGATTATTGGCTCGGCAAGGTTCAGCGTCCGATTCGCTACATCAAGGATAATCACGAGCGAAGCATCACATACCTGATTCTGGCTGCGAGATGGGCAGGGACGCAGATTTCACCCGGCGCAGAGCAGTTGCCTGCAGGCATTGCGTTTGTCATAGACTCATCGCTCCTTGAGGACACCAAGTTGGATTTCAAGAAGTGCGACTACGTCGCCATAGGCATTTCGTCTGAGACATCGGGCGGCAAGAGTGCGCTCCTTTGACTCCCGCACTGGCTGGCAGGATTGGCAGAGCATTTGGACTGGGGAAGCCAGAGTGACAACGCCTAACCAAACAAAATAGCTTTGGCAGGAGCGAGCGCGAATTGCGGCGCCGAGCAGGCGTCTTCGGGGTCGCTCTATTCATTTTCATTTGGATTTGAGTGGAGGTGAATCCCGAGGTGGCAAGGCCGTGCGAATGGAAGTGGCAAAATGTCTGGTGGGGAAAATGGACTCCGCGCAAATGGAATCCGGACACAAGTGCTGGCGGTGGCGTAGCGCGGGCGTTTACGCCTGCGGGTTTCGGCAGCGTCTCTCTGCGTGTTTGGAACCACGCACCGGGACGGTGCCGGAACCCGCAGCCGGGACAGCTGCGCTACACGTTTTGGTCTTCAAGGACGGGCGCGAATGAAGTATCAGGCGGTTGTGCAGGTGGCTCGACGATTTGTGAAGATGCTGTCGAAGGATCGCGAGCGAAGTACAATCATTGCGAAGCTGAAACGCCAAATGAAAAATAAATAGATGCGCCCCCCCCGACCGCACAGTTGTTCGAATGACTGAAACTGATCGTTGCCTTGAGAAGCGCGTCGCCGAAGATGGAGTCGAGAAATGGTGAATGAAGTGGTGAATGAAGTGTTGAGAAATTTCGCGCACCGGAAGTATTCTCAATTCCAGCCGAAGGACGAGCAATCCATGAACGCAGCATCAAATCCCAATCACCGCGCAGCGGCCTGGTTTGACAAGGTGGACAGGTCCGCTTCCGCGGATAACCCACGTTCACTGCAACCGAAATCAAACACCCACTTCGCTTTCATGCGAAGACACAAGGTCTAGATCACAGCGAACGCACACATGACTACGACACGATGGATTCTCGCAGCGCCACTGTTCTTCCTCGGTGCATGGACCATCCTGTATAACTGGCGGCTACTGGTTCTTTTTATTCGCGTGCGCTTTTTCGGTCGCCAGCACCGGTGGGAGTCTTCCGTCCCGCTGTTTGGTCCCATTTGCATCTGTCTCGGCGCATCTATTGCACCGCCAGCGGAGTTTCTTCGTTGGACGTGGCTTTCCTTTTTCATAGACCCAGCGAGTCACAGGCTGCTGGTGAGTCTGCCATTTTTGTTTCGAGAGATGGTCTTAACCAAGAAGAAGAATGTATGACAATGACGCAGTCCGCAGGACGGAAGAACACCATGACAGAGACACGCCAGTTTCCTCGCAGAATATTTCTTCCCGGATGGGTTTGGGCGATTGTGTTCGTGCTCACCATTATCGGGACGTCGTTGACGAGGCCTCTTTGGTTGATCGTGGGTTTGGTTGTTCTCTGATTCAGGGAATTTACGTCTTCCATTTTGTCCGATATCCGGTGTGTCGAGGACGACTTGCATCTCATCGGGCTCCCGTCTCGCGCACCACACGTTACCGTTTCCAGCTTGCGTGCCCACACTGCCGGGTTATCTGGGATACTGGAGAAGTTCGAAATGATGATGTGTTTTTCAACAGCTAGAATCTTGATGATGCCTGCTTCAGAAACCTCGACTTTCCGTGTGGACGACCAGGTCGGTGCAATGAATGATTTGGATCAATAACGTTCTGGCCAGTCCGGACACGCATATGTCAGATGACGCTTATGATTCCGTGCGCAAGAAGGTCCAGGAGATTTTCGTCGAGCTGGCCGGTGACCGTGCGCGGATGTTGGACGGGAGCACGTTTCCCGCGGGCATCACTTCGGCCATCACAGCGGCAATCTCTCGGCCAGACGCGAGCGAGGAGCAGGTTCTTCATGCCGATCAGATTGCTTTTCATCTCACTGATTGGAATTCCGACGCAGCTTTCCTCGTCGCACTGCATCTATTTCCGGAGCGGTTCACTCCGAAAGAGATTAAGGCAGCCATCGACCTGTTTCTCGTTCACGTCCCGGCTCACGTCTTCGCGGCGGCAAGACTTGCTGGACGTTCAACTGAGGACATTTTCGGAAAGGACGACGATGGTGAAGCATGACCAAGCGATCGGAGTGAAATGGCCTGAGCTCGGAGATTTCGATGGTGATGCAATGCAAACCTCTGTGACTGCGATCACGAGTGCTGCACACGTATCTCACTCATTGGTATAACTCATTGCGGCGATGCGAATGTTGAAAAGTTTGCTTCTCATTTTATTGGGTATCATTGGTGTCGTGTTGCTCAAAATGTTCGTGGTTGAACCGATGACCTGGCACTGGCGCGTTCGCCGAGAGAGCATTGCGACTCTCACTGCCGCAAAGACCACAAATGGCGTTCAGAATGCCGTTGGTCGCCTGGGCGTGTTTATTCCGATTCGTGACGGATCCTGGATTGCCATCCGGTATCGCGATACGCATGCATTTACGGTCGCATCCCTTGCAGTCGCTCACGACAGCGGTGGTGGCTGGTATGAGAGCGATCACCACTTCTGCGGCGCTTTCGCCTCCTACCGACAAGACAGACGGCGCATGGACGAAATTCGATCAGAGTTAGTCAAGCTTGGCGAGGTAGAGACGAATGTCATAACCAGCGCACGACCGGACATCTTTTTGACGTTGGATGCAATAGCTTCTGCTGACTCTCTGGAGGATGCGCGGGCACAGTTGTTAAAGCTTGGGTTTGAGCCATTGAAATAAAAAACGCAGACCGGCATGCCCATGCTCCGATTATGCGGCCTTCAATACGCAGCAGTCATTTCCATTAGCTGCTTGAGTCATCCCATCACGAATGCTTGATCTCGTTTTTAGGATGAATAAAACGCGGCTGCGCGTTTCGATTTGGAACTGATAATAAATCGTAATCGTGACAAGCCTCGTACTTGTCTCATGCGAAGAGCTGCATCATTCTCCTCTCATGAGTGGCAAGACAGGGTTTGATTTCGATGTCGCCGTGATCGGTGGTGGGAGCGGAGGATATGCGGCGGCGCGAACGGCAGCAGCAGCCGGATTGAAAACCGTTGTGATTGAAGGAGGCGAGGAGGTCGGCGGCCTGTGCATCCTGCGCGGTTGCATGCCGACCAAGGCGATTCTGCACGCCGCGGATGTGATGCATACCGTGAGTCATCCCGAAAAGTTCGGGATCCGAACTGAAGGCGTGACGTTCGACTTCGCCAAAGTGATGTCCCGCAAGAACACTTTGATCAACGACTTTGCGAGCTATCGCGTTCAGCAGCTCAACAGTGGAAAGTTCGGTTTCATTCGCGCGCATGCGAGTTTCCTGGATCGTCACACGGTCGAACTGAGACCGTTGCCGGAACAAAAATCGCCCAAAACCATTCGGGCAAAGCATTTCATCATCGCCAGCGGCTCGCGCGTTGCTCCGTCACCGTTGGCTGCGCTCGATTCAGTCGGCTATCTCACCAGCGATTCCGCGCTCGCTCTGACGCGTCTTCCCAGATCGATCATTGTTCTGGGCGGCGGCGCCGTGGCGCTGGAGTTCGCCCAGTTTTTCGCACGGTTCGGCGTGAAAACGACGTTGATTCAGCGGAGCTCGCATGTGTTGCATGAAATGGACATCGACGCGGCGAACGTGATTGAAGATGCGTTTCGCCAGGAAGGCATCACCGTTTACACGGACACGAAACTGATCGACGCCCGAATGCTCGGTTCGCAAAAGGAGGTCACGTTCGAGCAGAACGGCCAGACACACAAAGTGCTAGCCGAGGAAATCTTCTTCGGACTCGGGCGACGTCCCAATGTCGAATCGCTGAATCTCGATCGTGCCGGAGTGGGGCTGGAGTTTGGCCGGATCAAAACCAACTCCCGCATGCAAACCACAGCCGAGAACATTTACGCTGCCGGCGATTGCACAGGACTGCACGAGATCGTTCATATCGCGATTCAACAGGGCGACACCGCGGCCAAGAACATCGCGAATCCCGACAAGCCGGTGACAATGGATTATCGGTTGCTCACGGAAGTCGTGTTCACCGATCCGCAGATTGCATCGGTTGGCCTGACGGAGAAGCGGGCACATGTCCGGCAGATTCCTTTTCTCGTCGCGAGCTATCCTTTCAACGACCACGGCAAGTCGCTGATCATGGACGCGGTGAACGGTTTCGTGAAGCTGCTGGCCGATCCGAAGACAGGCGAGATTCTTGGTGGCGCCTGCGTGGGTCCGCATGGCGGCGAACTCATTCATGAAATCATCGCGGCCATGGCAAAGCACATGACGGTTCAGGAACTCGCTGCAATGCCGCATTACCACCCCACCCTCGCGGAGATCTGGACTTATCCGGCTGAAGAACTCGCGGAGCAAATCGGCGGGGCGTCTTAAATTTGAGGTGGAATTGATAAAATCAGGTGCAGACACGATGACGATCCAGATGAAGAAAAAACACCGGGTTCTTCTTGTTCCGGAGGAAGCGCTTTACATCGCCTTCAGACTTCCACGCATTCTGTGCTGTGCCGGATGCGAAGTGGACTTGTTGTCCACCCGGACACATCCCCTGCGTCACAGCCGGTATATATCGAAAAGTATCACGACCGAATCCACGGAGACGCTGTTCGATGCGATCGTCGAGGAACTTCGAAATCCAAATTCTCCCTACCGCACCATCATTGTTGTTCCGGAAAATCAGGTGCGCCGACTGGTTGCGACCGGAGATGTGAACCTTTTGAAACGATGGCAGCCGGGAACGGTGGATCATCTTTCCCGTGAATTGGTTCTCAGCAAGTTCGGGCTCGAGGCCGCGCAGGTTCATAAGAACATGTCGATTCCGCTGTCAAAGGTCTGCCATTCCGAAGATGAAGTTCTGGAATTTGGCGACCATGCTGGCTGGCCGATCATTTGCAAACCATCCGACAGAGCGGCCGGGCTTGGCGTGGTGAAACTTTCATCGCGCGATGCAATCAACGAACTGAGCGAACCCTTTCCCTTGCTGGTCCAAAAATTCATCGAAGGCCAGAGAGGTGTCACCGACATGATCTGCGCTCAAGGCCGTCCGCTGGCGTGGCTCACGTCCTATTCCACTCGCAAGGCACGCGGAGAATTCGGCGCTTCCACGGCGAGATTGTTCAAACCGATGCCGGAACTGAAGCCTCTCATTTACGAGGTGGCGAAACTCACCCGGCTTGAGGGCTTTTGTGGCTTCGATTGGATTGAAGAATCCGGAACCGGACGACATTACCTGATTGAAATCCATCCCCGCCCTCCGTCCGGGTTCAGGTTCGGACGATTCTGTGGTGTGGATCTTCCCGGTGCGGTGGCCGCGTGGCTGGAGGGAGCAACCGATTCCTTCACCCCTTCGTTTCAATCCGACGAAACCGCCATCGACGCCCATTACTTTCCACCCGATCTCACACGCTGTTTCAGGGAACGGGACTGGGCCGGACTCAAGTCCTGGCTGCCGGGACGCGGAAGGGCATATGACATGTTCCCGCTCGACGATCCGCTTCTATTCTTCCACTGGCTTTTGCCCAGGCTCATGAGAAGAGGTCGCCGCTGAAATCGTGTGCTTGTCGGAGGCGACACACTTAGGATTGCGCGGCGAATCTGAAACCCGGTAACGTCGCGCGCGTGAATTCGGCTCACGATTCCATTGGCATCATTGCGGGCAATCGCATGTTGCCTCTGATGTTTGCACGCCAGGCACGAAGCATGGGTGTGAAACGTCTCGTTGCCGCTGCGTTCGAAGGCGAAACGGATCCAGCCCTCGCCGGACTGGTGGATGAAATCGTCTGGCTGCGTGTCGGCCAGCTTTCGAAGCTGATCTCCACTTTCACCGATCGCGGCGTGACACGATGCGTGATGGTCGGGCAGATCGCGCCACGAAATCTCTACGATGTTCGCCCGGACCTGCGCGCCATGGCGCTGCTCCTCAAACTCAAGGAAAAGAACGCGCACACGATTTTCGGAGGCATTGCAGACGAATTGAAAAAGGACGGCGTCGAGTTGATCGAGGCCACGCCCTGGCTGAAGCCACTGATGCCGGGCGCCGGATTTCATATCGGTCCAAAGCTTTCCTCGGAACAACGTGACGACGTTGAATTCGGTTATCGCATTGCGAAGGAGGTTTCGCGACTGGAAATCGGGCAGATCGCTGTTGTGAAGGATGGCACGGTGCTGGCCGTGGAGGGATTTGAAGGCACGGACAAATGCCTCGCACGCGGCGGCGAACTGGCCGGAAAGAAAGGCGGCGCGGTGGCGGTGAAGGTTGCCAAGTTGAATCACGACATGCGATTCGACATTCCCTGCATCGGTTCCAAAACGCTGGAAACATGCGCAGCCTCAGGCATTTCCGTCCTGGCGCTCGAAGCGGGCCGCACCTTGCTGCTGGAACAGGAAGCTTGCGAAGCGATTGCCAAAAAAAATAAGATCGCCGTCACAACAATCGGGTAAGCCTCAAGCCGGCTCCCTGCAGAATTGAATTTACTACGATGCTCACCGCACACGAACTATTTGGATTCATGTCGTCTTCGCTGGCGAATGAAATCATCAACTTCATTGCCGAAACCGAAAAGCCCACCTACAAGGCGACATTGACCGCGGTCGCAGACTCACGCCGTGTCCGCGCGGTTTTCATGGAGCGTCAGTCGAAACCCCAGCGCCATGCGGCGATGATTTCATCGCTCTCGAAGCCGAACCTTGAACTCGCCGCCGGCAACATCCTGCGCACGTGGCTCGTGAAAAAGCATCGCTCGATGCTCGTTGATTTTCTGACGGCGCTCGAAATCAAGCATGAGGAAGGCGTCGTGGAAGATCTGCCTGAGACTGTGGATGACGCGAAGTTGAAGGGCGCTGTCGAAACGTTGCTGGGCAAGTATCCGCACGAGGCTGTTTCGGTTTATCTAAATGCGTTCAACGAGATGAACCAGGCGAACTGGGCGAATCTCAAGACGCTGCTGGAAAACGATTCCCGGCTCCAGTTGGGCGGACAATAGTTCCCGCAAAAGCTTTGAAGTTCAGGAGGCCGCCAGCCTCCTGAGCTTTTCATTTTTCAGACGACAGGCAGGCAATCCGAACCGCGCGCTCTAAAGGTTTCAGCCAAAAGGAAAGGCCGCTCCACTCAGAGCGGCCTGAACCTAACTAACCACCATTACAAGGAACCTCTGCAAAGTATTTTTCCTCCCGCAAAGAACAAATAGGGTCTTTACCCCAAATCATCATCATCCGTAGGCAATTCGTAGCGCCGAGGGACGAAGCGGAGGAGCGCAAATGAAGAGTGAACATTGAAGATTGATTGAATGGGATCTCCTCATTGAACGGTTGAAGAATCGTATCAGGCGGAATCAAATGTCTGGAACGGACTTTGAGGATGACACGCATTCTCACGTCAGCGGCTACAGTTTTCTAGACTCGCTCGAGCTCACGCAAAATTGCCAGGTTCATCACGTCTTCGTGCAGGTCGGGCGACCGGGCGGTTTCAAGGCAGGCAGGATGATTTTTGAACCTCGAATCGCGCACGATATGTCTGAAACCATCCCTCCCAATTTTCCCCTGTCCAATATGCGCGTGACGATCGACTCGTGAACCGAGATCGGTTTTCGAATCATTGATGTGAAATGCGAGAATGTTTTCCAGTCCCACGGCGTTCTCCACTTCCGCAATCGCAGACTTCCAGCCTTTCGGAGTTCGAATGTCGTAACCGGCAGCGAAGAAATGCGCCGTGTCGAGACAAACGCCCAGCCGCTTCGGCCTTCTGACACCTTCAAAAATACGTCCGAGATGCGCGATACGATCGCCGAGACAACTCCCCTGCCCTGCGGTGTTTTCCAGAGCGATTCGCACCGGCGACTTCGAGGTTGCGGCAAAGACTTCATCGAGGCCGGCGATGATCTGTTTGATTCCAGCCTCTTCCCCGGCTCCCAAATGAGCGCCAGGATGCATCACGAGAAAGGGAATTCCGAGTTGAGTGGCCAGTTCGATTTCCTGAATCAGCGACTGGATGGATTTGTCGCGGTTTGCCGAGGCCGGTGCGCCGAGATTAATGAGATAACCGGTATGGCCGAACACGCAAATGAAACGGTGTGCGGCACGTTCCTTTTCGAACTGCGCAATGTCCGAGGCGGCAAATGGCCGTCCAAGCCATTGCATGTTGTTCTTCACGAAGATCTGGACGGAATCGCAGTTGACGGAACGCCCGCGCTCAAGAGCTTTCCAGACACCGCCGCTGGTGGACATGTGTGCGCCGAATTTCATCGCGGCATCCATACGCGACAAATGGCGGGAGCGCAAACGGCGGTGTTGAGAAGTGGCCGATTACATTCGAAGCACCGCTGCTTAGTTTGCAGAAATCCTCACGCGGAGGACGCGAAGGGCGCGAAGGAATCTTGAATCAATCGGGCAGCTGCAAAATTTCCTGAAAGGCTCTGGAGCTTCTCAGCCCCCCAAGTCGTGAACTACAACTGTTCCGGATGTGACAGGAGCTCGGCTACACGTGAAAGCAGCCGTCCCGCAGCGCCGCCGTCCAGCACGCGATGATCGAAACTGAGCGTGAGATTCGCTTCCATCACAGGAACGAACTGCTCCTTCGCAACATCCCAATGCGGTTTGCGACGGGCAGCGCCCATGCCCAGCACGAGCGTCTGTTCAGGCAACGGAATCGGCGTCGCCCATTCGAGACCGAACGTTCCAAAGTTTGTGACGGTTGCAATCGATCCGCCGGTTGCATCGGTTGGAAGCTTTCGTTGTCGCGCCAGTTCAACAAGATCGTTGTACGGCTCGATCAGATCCTGAAGCTTCTTTTTGTCCGCGTTGCGAATGACCGGCACGAGCACGCCGTCTTCGACTTCCACCGCGAAACCGATGTCGATTGCCGGCGGATGAACGATCTTGCTGCCAACGAGGCGTCCGGCAGGAGCGCTGTTTTCCGCCAGAGCAACTGCCAGGGCTCTGAGCGCACAAAGCGCTGGACCGGGTTTTGGCCGTGCGACTTTGCGATGCGCGAACAACGGTTCCAGACAGACCGGCAAACCGACATGTGCGATCGGACGTGTCCAGCTGCGGCGCATGGCGTCCGCGACAGCCACACGCATGGTGGAAGCCTGGCTCAGTTGATGCCGTTCCAGGTGCGCGATGAACTTTTCGAAATCCTGAATCGTGACGCGCCCTGCTGCGCCGCTGCCTGCGATGCCTGCAAGGTCCGCAGCATGGAACCCAAGTTCGTTGATACGGGCTTTCATGCGTGGCGACATGTAGCTCGCCCCCGCTGCGTTCACTGGAACCGGAAGTCCGCGCACCGTTGGTTGAACACTCTTCTTTGTGCCCTCGATGTAGGCTTTCTCCGCGGGCTCGGACTGATTCTCCCCGTTCTTGTCCGGTGCCGGCGCATCGAGTCCATGGCGCGTTGCATCTTCGGCTGTGGCTTCGAGGTATCCGAGAACCGCGCCGACCGGATAGCTTTCGTTCTGCTTCGCAAGAAATTCCTGCACCTTGCCGGGACATGGCGAAGCAACGGTCATGGTTGCCTTGCTGGTCTCGACTTCGATGATGTCCTGGTCGGCGCGGACGGTATCGCCCGGTTTGACAAGGAAGCTGACGATCGACGCTTCGGCGATGGATTCGCCGAGTTGAGGCATGATGATCGGGATCTGAGGCATGGCTACAAAGCGTTTGGAGTTGGAGCGGCTGGCATTCTCATTGACGCAACAGATTGCGAGCGGCCGCGGCAATTCGCCGCGCAGTGGGACGGTGGGCGGCCCAGAGGTTCGGATGATACGGAACCGGCGTGTCTTTGGCGTTGAGACGCTGTGGAGGAGCATCAAGCAACCCGAAACCTTCCTGCGTCACTCGTGCCACCACTTCCGCCGTGACGCCACCCCACGGCCACGATTCGCCCACGCAGAGCAACCGTCCCGTGCGGGCCACCGACGCCATCACGGTGTCGGTATCGAGCGGCTTCACTGAACGCAGATCGACGACTTCGATCTGATAACCTTCCAGCGCGAGTTCATCCGCCGCCGCAATGGCTTCGTGAACCATGGCGCTGTAGGCAACGACCGTCATATCACGCCCTTCGCGCGTGATTCGCGCCTTTCCAACGGGCAACGCCTCGGTCGGCAGTTTCTCGGCCTTGAGATGGTAATAAAGAAGCTTGTGCTCGCAGAAAATCACCGGGTCATCGATCGCCACCGCCTCGAGCAACATGCTGTAGGCATCTTCCACACTGGCGGGCGTCATCACCACAAGCCCAGGGTAATGCGCGTAAATCGTTTCCATCGTCTGGCTGTGGAACGGTCCGCTGCCTGAGGTTCCGCCAAACGGAAGCCGCACCGTGATCGGACAGATCCGCGTCGTGCGCCAGAACATCGTCGCCGCCTGGTTCACGATCTGATTGAAGCCGACGGTGGAGAAATCCGCGAACTGCATTTCGATGATCGGCCGCAAGCCCTCCAATGCCGCACCCACGCTCATTCCGATGATGGCATCTTCGCTGATGGGCGCGTCCAGAACGCGTCCGGGAAACTGATTTGCAAGGTTTTTGGTGGCCTTGAATGCGCCGCCAAAGACGCCGACATCCTGCCCATAGATGAAAACCCTCGGATCATCCGCCAACGCGCGGGCCTGAGCTTCGCGGATCGCCTCAAGATACGTAATGCTCATTCTCGAAAACCTGTCTGACAAAAACCAATGGACCCGCACGGCAGACCGGCGGGAGAAAAACTCACAGACTGCATGCCTGCGAATCGCTTAATCATGCCCCTCGCAAAGATGTCTGGTCGAAAGCGCGCTCCAGTCTTCCTTGAACGGATCGGGCGCCGCTTCACGCTGGGTGGTGGCGACAGCTTCCTCGACCGTTTTCGCCGCCTCCGCGCGCCAGCCTGAAATCAACTCGTCATTCGCCCAGCCGCGTTCAAGCAGTTCATCCTCGGCAACCTTGAGGCAGTCCCGGAAATCCGGATTCGATTTCAACCGCGAATCGACATAGCTGGCATCATCGTGTTCGCCATGACCACAGAGCCGCAACAACTGCGCGACAATCAATTGCGGACGGCCACCGGAACGCGCCTTTTCCACGGCATCACCGACGCAGTTCAAGCATGCGCTCAAATCCGTTCCATCCACCGAATGCCCTTCAAAGCCATATCCCACCGCGCGTTCCGCCAGTGATTCGCAGGCGAACTGCCGCGAATTTGGAGTGGAATAGGCGTATTGGTTGTTGGCGATGACGACCACCAGCGGAAGCTTTTCGATGGCAGCCTGGTTCATGGCCTCGTGACATGCGCCCGTGGACGTCGCGCCTTCACCGATGGAAGCGATTCCAACCATCCCCTTCTTGCCATTGAAACGTTTTGCCCAAAGCATTCCATTCACGACTGAAATCATCGCACCCAGATGACTGATCATCGGCAAAATTCCCTGATCGATCCGGCCGCGATGAACGTTGCCATCCCGACCGCGCATCGGTCCGAGCGGCGAGCCCATAAACGTGCGGACCGCGTCGATTACCGGTTCACCGAAGGCCAGCCGTCCGGCCGCGTCGCGGATCAACGGCGCAAAAACGTCACCCGGCTGGAGCGAGACACCTGCGGCCGCGCTCAAAGCCTCCTGACCACGGCCGAGGAAAACCCCGCCATGAATCTTTCCGGCCCGGTAGAGACTGGCGAGCTTGTCGTCCAGGATTCGCGCCAACACCATCCAGCGAAATGCCTTGAGGTAGGTTTCGCGGAATCTGGAGTCCTCGCCAACTGCACCGGGCTTGAGCACAGTTTCGAACATGCAACGAACTTAAACGGCTTGGCTTGAGCCGCGCAACGTTTCTTTCCTGCCCAGGCGGTCAACAGCTCTAATGGAACCGTTCAGATGAGGATTTCCTCACGCGGAGGGCGCAAAGGACGCGAAGGCGGGTTGACTCCGAAAGAATTGAAGCAGCTCGAATTCGGGACCGTTTTGCGCATGCCGACGAGATCGACAGTTTCTAAAACACCTTCGCGTCCTTCGCGTCCTCCGCGTGAGCCTTTCACCCCAACTCAAAACTCAAAACCCAGCACTCAAAACTGAATCAAAGAACTTGGAATCGCGAAGCGGACTCGTAATCTCCCCGCATGGCAGCCGCTGAAATTGATGTCAAATACGTCGCGCACCTCGCGCGCCTTGCCCTCTCGCCGGAGGAGGAAAAAACGCTTTCATCACAGCTTGGAAACATCCTCGGCTACATCGAGAAGCTGAAGGAAGCCGACGTCACCAATGTGGAACCGACCGCGCATGCCTTCCCCATGGTGAATGTCACGCGGGAAGACGTCGCCCGGCCGTCGATGCCGAACGAAGATGCATTGCGAAATGCGCCGGCCAAGGCCAACGGACTTTTTATGGTTCCAAAGATCGTCGAATAGCTTTTGGTTTTGAATCCGATGCTCAATCAACTCACCATTTCCGAGCTCACGGCCAAGCTTGCCGCTCGCGACGTCTCCGCACGCGAAATCACCCAGGCGTGCCTCGATCAAATCAACCGCGTCGATGGCCAGATTCACGCCTTCATCAGCCACGACGCTGCCGATGCGCTCGCCCAGGCCGATGCGATCGACAAGGAAATTTCCGCCGGAGCAAATCATCATCAGAAGCCACTGCTCGGAATGCCGATCGCGATCAAGGACGTCATCGCGGTAAAGAATCATCCGCTCAATTGCGGTTCGAAGCTTCTCGGTAATTTCATTTCACCCTACGACGCCACCGTGATTCAAAAACTCAAGGCGGCGGGCGCGATTGTCTTCGGACGATTGAATATGGATGAGTTTGCGATGGGCAGTTCGACCGAAAATTCCGCGTTCGGTCTGACGCGTAATCCGTGGGACACGTCGCGTATTCCGGGCGGTTCGTCGGGCGGTTCTGCTGCAGCGGTGGCGGCGCACGAATGCATCGCCACTCTCGGCAGTGATACCGGCGGTTCCATTCGCCAGCCTGCAGCACTTTGCGGTTGCGTCGGTCTCAAACCCACTTATGGACGCGTCTCGCGCTACGGACTCGTAGCATTCGCTTCGTCGCTCGATCAGATCGGTCCGTTTACCAAGGACGTCACTGATGCTGCGACATTGCTTGAAGTGTTGAGCGGTGTTGATCCTGCCGATTCCACCAGCGTGCCCCAGCCGGTTCCGAATTATCGCGCAGCGCTCAACGGGCAGATCAAGGGACTGAAACTCGGCATCGCGAAGGAATTCATGGTGGGCGGGCTTGATCCTGAAGTGAAACAGGCTGTCGATGCTGCGGTGAAACAGCTGGAAAAACTCGGCGCGGAAATCGTCGAAGTATCGCTGCCTCACACCGATTACGCGGTGGCAACGTATTACATCATTGCGACGGCGGAAGCGTCGGCGAACCTCGCGCGGTTCGATGGCGTCCGCTACTGCGCGCGCGTGGATGGCGCCGATCCGATCGAGATGTATTCGAAAACGCGCGGCGCCGGATTCGGACCTGAGGTCAAACGCCGGATCATCCTCGGCACGTACGTTCTCAGCAGCGGTTATTACGACGCCTATTATCTCCGCGCGCAAAAGGTTCGCACACTGATCCGGAATGATTTTCTGAAGGCGTTTGAAAAAGTGGATGCGATCGTCACACCGACGACGCCGACCGCGGCGTTCAAGGCGGGAGAAAAATCCGGCGATCCGCTGCAGATGTATTTGTCCGACATCTTCACAATTTCATGCAATCTGGCGGGCATACCGGGAATCAGTGTTCCCTGCGGATTCACCACTTCGCCCAAGCTGCCAATCGGCCTCCAGTTCCTTGGCAAACCGTTCGGCGAGGAAACGATTCTGAAGCTCGCCCATGCCTACGAACAGAGCACGAGCTGGCATAAGGAACGGGCGAAGCTCGACTGAGAAACGTTCGTCGAACGTTCGAAAAGTCTCTGAAAACCAGCCAACCTTCGCGTCCTTTGCGTGAGGTTCTCTTTCAGAAGAGAACCAACGTCACGTGACAGGAGAGTTTCACTTCAAAAAACCCGAAATAAAAATCCCGCCGCTCAGTTAAGAACAGCGGGATTCGAACTTTCCCGAAATCACACCTTCGGCGGCATCGGAACCGAATCTGAGCGGGATGGCATCGGCGCATAATCAGGCATGCCCACCTCCGAAACCAGATCCTTGATCTTCACTTCCTTTCCAGTGCGGATGGATTGATTGGCCGCAATGCCGGTCAGAATTGAATACGCACCCGAACGATGATCCGCGGCGCGCAGATACTTGTCCGCGGGCTTCTCCGGAAGGAACAGGTCGTCAAGCATCACCTTGTCCCCACCGCCATGTCCGCCCGCCCCCTGCGGCCACAGCTGAATTTCTTTGGCAGGCGAGCGCATCGGGAAATGCCGGATGTACGTTCCTTCGTTCGCGATCGCGCCCGGAGTGGAGCCATCGCCGAAAACGTAAACCTTCTCCTGAATGCCGTGTTCCAGCCGGCCCTTCGTTCCGTTGAACGCGATGCGATAGCCTTCCCAGCCGTTGAATGCATTCAGCGAGTAGCTCATGGTCGTCCCGGTGTTGTAGCGAACGACAACATTCATCGTGTCCTCGATGTCGATGTCCGGCCGCCAGACACAGCGGTCGCGGAAATAGCCGTCGTATTGTTCGTTTTCCAGATACAGCTCGCGGAAGTTGCGATTGGCGGCGAGATCCATGAAGAACGTGCATTTTTCCTTCTCCGGACAGGTGCGGCAGCGTTCATGATGACTCTGAAGGCCAAGGCGTTTCGCCATTTGCGGCGTGTAGAAATCGCGCTTGCCGTTGGCCCAGACGGAAACCGGCACGGCCGACAGCCACCAGTTCACAAGATCGAAATGGTGCGTCGCCTTGTGAACCATCAGGCCGCCCGAATTCGATTTGTTGCTGTGCCAGCGGCGGAAGTAATCGGCGCCATGCACAGTGTCCAGCAGCCAGTGGAAATCCACCGACAGGATGTCACCGACGATTCCGCTCATCAGCAAATCCTTCACCTGGGTGCGATGCGGCGAATAACGGTAGTTGAAGGTCACAATGCATTTCCGACCGGTCTTCTGCTGCGCCTTGAGGATCGCTTTACATTTGTTGTCGTCGATCGTCATCGGCTTTTCAGTCATGACATCGCAGCCGAGTTCCATGGCGCGGATGATGTATTTGTCGTGAACGCCGTCCTTGGTGGTGACGATGACGACATCCGGTTTGCGTTCGCGGATCATGCGGTCGAAGTCCTTGTCCAAATAAATCGGCACCTCGACATTGAAATTGTCGCGCGTTTTGCGCTGTGCGAGTTTCAGGCGGCCTTCGTTGTTGTCGCAGTAGCCGACCATTTCGCAATGCTCGGCATAAGTCTTCAGCACAGCATCGCGATACATCCCGGAGCGTCCGCCGACACCGACGACCGCGTAGCGTTTGCGGCGCGCGCCGGTTGTGATCGACGGAGCGTCCGCAGCGAGCGCCGAAGCGCCCAGCAGCAGTCCGCTTCCGGCGACGGCAGTTGTGGCAATGAATTGGCGGCGATTGACGTTCGAAAGATTCTTCTCAGGAGTTGAGTTCATGCGAATTGAATTGGGGAGTTAAGTCGTTCCGCTCCGGACAGGGCAAGCGGGCCTTTCTGCAAAATGTCCTGAAAATTGGGAACGGCTTCTGGCATTACGTTCGCAGACCCTGGAGGCGTTCGTCAGGTTACGATCCCGCTCCTCGTCAAAACTGGGGATATCCGGCGCCGCGAGATTCGGGCTCAGCAATGTGATCTGGACCATCGGATCATTTCCTGTCCGTTCTGAAAAACCTGATGATCAGGACCGCGATCCAGCCCAAGGTGAAAACCATCAACGGCACGGTCACCCAAAACGCTTTCCCGCCATCCAGATGCGGCGGTGAAATCTGGTTGGCTGCCACCACCAGTTGAGAAAAGAATATGTGCCCAGATGATGGTCGCGCTTCCAAACCACAGCGAGGAAACAAACAGAAACTCGCACGCTTTCCTGTAATTCTTTGGCCGCCGCCAATAACTCGGATTTGGAAAAATCAGGAATTTCGAAGGAAGAAATCGAATAGAATATATTATGCCGATGACGACGGCCGGAATGCCCAGGCCCAGGGAAATCCGGAACCTCGTGAACGCTGCCTTGTCCGACCATCCATCGGGAACGCCCTTTCCGTCGAAGTGCGATGCCATCCTGTCCGGCAGCCGCTGGTGATCTGCGATGGAAACGCCAACCATCAGAACGGCACACAGAACCAGAACAATGGTGGCGAGCGATTTCATTTCTTTGTCGAACAGAAGCGTTCCGCAAACGGGCCAACGAACAAACTCTGGATCCCTCTTCCCTTCATCATGATGGCAACCACCCTATCGCGAGCTCGGTCGCAGACAAGCCGCAATGCGCCGTACCACCTGAATCTGAATCAAAGCAGCGGCGTGCGTGCAGCCTGAATCCGCGGGATTCGTCGTGCAATGAATCTGCGTCAAAACCTCGACCGATTCCGGACTCGCCGAAAAAAATCTGTGTTTCATCCCTGTTCCATCTGTGGCTAGACTTTGCGCGCCCTTATGGAATACGAAGCCGTCATCGGTCTGGAAACGCATGTTCAGCTCAAGACGAAGTCGAAGATGTGGTGCGGATGCGCCAATGCCTTCGGCGCGCCGCCGAACACGAATGTCTGCCCGGTCTGCCTCGGGCTCCCCGGTGTCCTTCCCGTTCCTAACGATGAAGCGCTCCGGCTCACTGTCCTGACCGGCTATCTCCTGAACTGCCAGGTTCCGCGCTTCGCGAAATTCGACCGGAAGAGCTACTTCTATCCGGACATGCCGAAGAACTACCAGATCACCCAGTACGACCGCCCTTCCACTGCGAATGGCTACGTTGAATTTGAGTTTGAAGGAGGCATTTCGCGCGTCCGCATCACCCGCGCGCATCTGGAGGAGGACGTCGGCAAAAGCACGCATTTCGAACGCAACAGCGGTGTCGATTTCAACCGCGCCGGTGTTCCGCTGATGGAAATTGTTTCCGAACCCGACATCACCAGCGCGGACATGGCCTACGAATATTTGAATGCGCTCAAGGAAATCCTCGTGCAGGGCGGCGTGAGTGATTGCGATATGGAAAAAGGCATGGTGCGTTGCGACGTCAACGTGAGTGTCCGTCCGAAAGGCTCGAAGGAGCTGGGCGCGAAGATTGAAATCAAAAACATGAACAGTTTCTCCGGCGTTCGTCGCGCGCTGGAATACGAAATCCCGCGCCAGATCGAAGCCGTGAAGCGTGGAGAAAAGTTGATCCAATCCACACGCCGCTGGGATGACGTCACCGGGATCACCGAACAGATGCGCACAAAAGAGGACGCGCACGACTATCGTTACTTCCCCGATCCCGATCTCATGCCGCTTGAGCCAGGTGAAAAGTGGCTGGAGGAAGTTTCAAAACGCGTCATCGAACTGCCGCTCGCGCGAAAGCAGCGACTGATGAAGGACTATGGTATACCGGCCGGCGACGCCGAAGTGTTCAAGAGCAACGTTGGCCTTGGGAATTATTTCGAAGGCATCGCCAAACAGGCGAAGAATCCAAAAGCCGTCGCGAACTGGATCATCAACAATCTCCAGGCAAAGCTCGCCGAACTCAACGAACGCGAAATCGCGGAGCAGACTTCCATCGGCGTTGAAACGGATGACGTGAAAATTTCGACGCTCGCCGATCTCAAGTTCAAACCCGATGCGCTGCTGGAACTGGTCGGACTGGTTGAAGCCAAAACCATCAGCAGTTCCGCCGCGCAGCAGGTTTTCGCCGAGATGTTCGAAACCGGCAAAGCTCCGGCAGCGATCGTTCAGGAAAAAGGACTGGCGCAGGTCAGCGACACGGGAGCGATCGAAAAGTTCTGCGACGAAGCCATTGCGGCCAATCCCGGACCGGCAGCTGATTTCAAAGCCGGCAAGGTCGCGGCACTGAACTTCCTGAAGGGCCAGGTGATGAAGCTGTCCAAAGGAAAGGCGAATCCCACGGTGGTGGGCGAAATCCTGGAGCGAAAGCTCAAGCAATAACCGGATTTTCGGTCACGGCAGCAATATCACGCGAAAGAAGCGCTGATCCCCTTCAACCGGAATCGTCGTGCTCGCGCTAAGACCGTCCGCCACGAGCACTTCCGAGGCATCCGACCACTCTTCCACTTCGAAACTCGTCATAGACTGCACCCGATAATTGCGTCCGGGAAACGATCGCCACTGTATCGTCACGTCGCCTTCAACAACTTCAAACGCCTGAATCGTGGGCGGTCCGAGCGTTGCCGCCATTTTGCGGATCGACGCGTCGCTTTTGCTGATCACGTAAAGCTCGTTGTCATCGCCGATTGCGAGCCGGATGTCAGCACGACCGCGACCGTAGGGTTTTCCAGATGGATCGGAACCATTCGTCACGTCGGCACTGCCTGGCAGCGCATTTGAATTGTTCCCGCCCTTTTGCTTGTAGGTCTCCGAAACGATGTCGAACAACCGGCGGTTTGTGACGCCTTGATCCGGAAAATCATAGGGACTGTCGAACGCGATCTGAATTTCACGAATTTCCGCAAGCGTCGTTCGAACGCCATCATCCACTGCGAGGATTTCGTCGAGGTCGCAATAAAACAGCCGCGCGGTTGTGATGTCGCCGAAGACATACTTTCCATACAGCTCCGGCATCAGTGTTCCACGATAGACGAAACCGCTGCTGATCGCGTCGCCGTCGCGGTGACTGTAACATGCGACCGGATATGTTGGAGAAACCGGCGATGAAATGCCTGCGATCAAAAGCGAATCGTCATCGGTAAACGGCGCTACCGGATTCAACCGGCTGCCTGTCACGCCATTGGTCACAAAAAACTCTTCAGGCCCCTCACGTCCGGCCCAGCCGTAATTGGCGCCCTTGTGGATTCGGTTCACTTCCTCCCAGGAATGAAAACCAATGTCATTCACAAACAGGCTGTCGCTCTCAACATCCCAGCTCATACGATGCGGATTGCGAAAACCGTAGGCGAAAATTTCCTTCCGCGCGTTCGGAAGGTTCGTGAAGGTTCCGGAAGCAGCGGCAAAAGGATTCGGATCCGGGCCGGTTGTGGGAATGCGATAGCGTCCGTTCCCGCTCAATTGATCTCCAGGCCGCAACTGCACGTCAGGCGTGATCCGAAGAATCTTTCCCACGAGTGTATCCAGCCGTTGCGGATGCGGATGCGTGGAGGTATTGGCTTCGCCCGCCCGGCCGTCGCCGACTGCGAGATAAAGATTGCGAAAATCAGGATGACCGTTCGTCGCCGCCGGATTGAACGAAAGATCGCCGAGTGGATGAATGGTTCCCGCGAAGCCAATTCGCAAAATTTCCCGCGCGGTGCCTTCGAAGGTCGTGTTCGTGATGTTCGAATCCTTCCATTCGATCAACACAGCGATGCGCCCAACGCCGCCGGACGGTGGATTGATCGCACCGGTTGTTGCGTAACCGGAAAGGTCGAGTTCCGGATACGCTCCATTCGTCGGCCCGACGGTGGAACCGGTTCCCTCCATGTGCACGGTATAAAACAGTCCGTTGCTCGAATAGCCCGGGTCGAAAGCAAATGTCGCCAGTCCCCCGGCGTAACCCGGGTCATTGTCGAACTTTGGAAAGATCGTTTCGAAGTTCAGATACGGAATCCAGGTGTTGGTTTCCAGCGGGTCGGTTTTCGGAACGATATAGAGGTTCCGATTCAAATCGCAGACGAAGAAACGATTGCCGAATCCAGGTGCGTCCGAAGGTTCCGGACGCATGAAATTGATCCTGCTCAGCTGATCGGAAAAATTTATCGGCGGCGGATAGGTGGTAACGGTCCGGCTCGAGAACGGCGCGTTGGCGTAGTTCTCCAGCAAAACGGTCATTCCATCCTTTGAAATCACTGGCTGGGCTGGATAGGTGATATCCGCAGCAAACAAAATGGCGGAAGGAAATCCGGACAAAAGCGAGATGAACGCGAAGAATCGAAACCGCCAGCACAGGTGAGGCGTTGAGACATGCATAAGAGGTTCGCGCCCCCTTTTACTGCATGGGAATACCTCTGGGAACCGGAAAGTTAAAACAAATCAGCGGCCGGATGCGCATGGCCTCAGGCCGCTGAACGGGGGAACAGACTCGACAAACTACATCTGCCGCAACGGATACGTCGAAAGCGCCTTCATGTACTGCGCTCGTTCGAACGCACTCGGATTGGCCGAATTCTTCTGGCTCAGACTCCCGCGCAGTTGCTGCACGGACGCATATTCGTGCTCTTCCATCCAGCTCACCAGATCACGTTCGATCACACCGATCTGCGAGAAACCGTGACGGATCAAAACCGAGCAGAGCATCGTCACATCCGCCCCCGCCATCAACATTTTCAAGGCATCGGAGGCGCGATGAACTCCACTGGTCGCCGCGAGGTCAGCGCGAACGCGATCGTACAAAAGCGCAATCCAGCGCAACGGCACGCGCATCGCCATCGGTGTGCTGAGAAGGATGTTCGGTTTCACCTCAAGCGTGTCGAGTTCGATGTCCGGTTGATAAAACCGGTTGAACAGGACCAGTCCGTCGGCCCCCGCATCGTCGAGCCTTTTCGCCATGTTTGCGAAATTGCTGAAGAACGGGCTGAGCTTCACTGAGACCGGAATGCTGACGGCGGATTTCACCGACTTCAAAATGTCGATGTAGGTCTGCTCAACCTCGGCGCCCGAGAGATTCAGGTCGGTCGGGATGTAATAAATGTTCAGTTCCAGCGCATCGGCGCCGGCCTCCTGAATCTTCTTCGCGTAATCGGTCCAGCCGCCGGCCGACGAGCCGTTGAGACTCGCGATGACCGGCATCTGAACCGCGGCTTTCGCCTTTGCAATGTGGTTGAGGTATTCCTCCGGGCCGAGCTTGAACTCGTCCGGTTCGGGAAAATACGTGAGCGCTTCCGGTGAGCTGAAGGTCCCCTGCTCCATCCGTTGATTCAGCTCAAGCCGATCCTGGCGAAGCTGCTCTTCGAACAGCGAATAGAGCACGACCGCCGAGGCGCCGGCATCCTCCATCCGTTTGATGTGATCGATTTCCTCAGACAACGGACAGGCCGCAACGACCAGCGGTGTCCGTAGTTTGAGCCCAAGGTATTCAGTTGCGAGATCCATTGTCATACGGAGGCGGGGTTGGTCTGTGAATTGGCGGTGGCCGCAGCTTTTTGAGCGGCAGCAGACTGTGCGCTGGAACCGTTCATCATGTCGCGCTGTGCCATGAATTGATAGAGTCTCCAGCGTTTTTCCACGTCAGCCTGCGCCTGCGCGAAGTAACGTTTCGCGTCCTCAGGCTTGCTCTTCGTCAGCATCTTGAAGCGGTTTTCGGAGAGCATGTAGTCCTGCACCCGCGCTCGAGCTGCGCCCGAATCAATCTGGAGCGGATTCTCGCCCGCCTCGGCACGGCGTGGATCGTAGCGATACAACAGCCACTGACCTGAATCGACCGCGAGCTTCTGTTGGCGAGCACCGACACCCTGATCGAGCGCGATGCCGTGCGCGATGCAGTGACTGTAGGCAATGATCAGCGAAGGTCCGGGATACGACTCCGCCTCGAGAATCGCCTTGAGCGTGTGTTCGTCCTTCGCGCCCATCGCAACGCTCGCGACGTAAATATGTCCGTAGGTCATCGCAATCAGGCCCAGATCTTTCTTGCCCGCCGGTTTGCCTGCGGCAGCGAACTTCGCCACGGCTCCTCGCGGAGTCGATTTCGACATTTGACCACCGGTGTTGGAATAAACTTCCGTGTCCATCACCAGCACGTTGATGTTGCGTCCGCTGGCGAGAACGTGATCGAGGCCGCCATAACCGATGTCGTAAGCCCAACCATCGCCACCGAGTATCCAGACGCTCTTCTTCACGAGCGCATCCGCCAGCGGTGTGAGCAGTTTCGCTTCGGGTGAATCGATATTTGTGAGGGCTTCCTTCAGAGCCGCCACGCGTTCGCGTTGTTCGTAAATGCCGGCTTCGTCGCTTTGATCCGCACTGAGAATGGCGCTCACCAATGTGTCGCCCACTCGCGGCGCCAGTTTCTGCAACAGTTCGGCGGCGAACTCCTGTTGCTTGTCGATCGAAACACGGAAGCCGAGTCCGAACTCCGCGTTGTCTTCGAACAACGAATTCGCCCAGGTCGGGCCGCGCCCACAGCCATTCTTCGTGTACGGCGTGGTTGGAAGATTGCCGCCGTAGATCGAGGAGCAGCCCGTGGCGTTCGCGATGACGATCCGGTCACCGAACAATTGCGTGAGCATCTTGATGTAAGGTGTCTCACCGCAACCTGCGCAGGCGCCGCTGAATTCAAAGAGCGGCTGCATAAGCTGTTGCTGGCGCAACTGGCCGGGCTTGATTTTCCGACGATCGATTTCAGGCAGCGTGAGGAAGAAATTCCAGTTGTTGCGCTCGGCGTCCCGCAAGGGAGCCTGCGGCTGCATGTTG
Source organism: uncultured Verrucomicrobia subdivision 3 bacterium (assembly GCA_937890005.1). Classification (GTDB taxonomy): domain Bacteria; phylum Verrucomicrobiota; class Verrucomicrobiia; order Limisphaerales; family DASXHY01; genus DASXHY01. The sequence continues at coordinate 22,922 of CALBZA010000055.1, forward strand.
ATCGCCTTGAGCTTGCTGTCGCTCTTGTTCTTGGCAGGACAGACTTCCACGCAAATGCGGCAGCCGGTGCAATCCTCGGCCGCGACCTGGAGCGTGAACCGTTTGCCTTTGAAATCGGGCAGACGCGAATCGCAGCTCTTGAAGGTTTCGGGCGCACCCTTCAGATCGGTCTCATCGTAAACCTTCGCGCGAATGGTCGCGTGCGGGCAGATCGCCACGCACTTGAGACATTGAATGCAGGTTTGCATGTCCCAGACCGGAATTTCGATCGCGAGATTGCGCTTCTCATACTGCGCGGTCGCGGTCGGGAATGTGCCGTCGGCGGGAAATGCGCTCACGGGCAGATCATCACCCTCCTGGGCGGTGAGCTTGCCAAGAACGTCACGGACAAAGCTCGGCGCGTTGGTCGTCACTGGCGGCAGGAGCGGCCCTGTCCCGTTCACCGCGTTCGTGAGCGGAACTTCGTGCAGATGCTCCAGCGTGTTGTCCACGGCCTTGAGATTCATGGCGACGATTTCTTCGCCCTTCTTGCCGTAGGTTTTCTTGATCGAATACTTGATCGCTTCGATCGCTTTCTCGCGCGGCAGCACACCGGAAAGGGCGAAGAAGCAGACCTGCATGATGGTATTGATGCGTCCGCCCATGCCGCTTTCGCGGGCGACGCGTGTGGCATCGATGACAAAGAATTTGATGTTCTTCGCGATCAAAGCCTCCTGAACCGGTGTGGGAAGTTTCGACCAGATTTGATCCTTCGAATGCGGCGTGTTGAGCAGGAACGTTCCGCCCGGCACCAGCGGTTTCACCATGTCATAACGCTCGAGGAACATCGGCTGATGACAGGCAACGAAATTCGCGCGCGTGACGAGATAGGTGGACCGGATCGGTTCGGGTCCGAAGCGCAGGTGCGACACGGTCATGCTGCCGGACTTTTTCGAATCGTAAACGAAGTAACCCTGCGCGTAGTTGTCCGTGCCTTCCCCGATGATCTTGATCGAATTCTTGTTCGCGCCAACCGTGCCGTCCGCGCCAAGACCGTAGAACAAGGAGCGAATGACCGAATCCGGTTCGGTGGAAAAATTCGGATCCACCGGCAGGCTCGTGTGAGAAACGTCATCGTTGATGCCGACGGTGAAATGATTCTTCGGCTGATCGAGTTTCAGGTTGTCGAAGACAGCCTTCACCATCGCCGGCGTGAATTCCTTCGAGGAGAGACCGTAACGTCCGCCGAAGATGCGCGGCAGCGTGTGAATCCGTCCCCAACCATTGGTGAGACCTTCATAAATCGCCGCGATGCAATCCTGGAACAGCGGTTCACCGGCGGCACCGGGCTCCTTCGTGCGATCGAGGACAGCGATGGTTCGAACCGAGGCCGGAAGCGCTTCAATGAAGCGTTTGCTGTCGAATGGACGATAGAGGCGGACTTTGACAACGCCGACCTTCTCGCCCTGCTTCAACAAATGGTCAATGGTTTCGTGCGCTGCTTCGCAACCGGAACCCATGAGAACAATCACGCGTTCGGCATGTGGCGATCCATAATATTCGAACGGCTGGTAATAACGGCCAACCTGTTTGCCAAAGGCATCCATCGCCTCGGCAACGATGTCCGCGCATTTCGAATAATAAGGATTGCAGGCTTCGCGGCCCTGGAAGAATGCGTCGGGATTCTGCGCGGTGCCGCGAAGAACCGGATTGTCCGGCGTCATCGCCCGGGCGCGATGTTCGGCAATCAACTTGTCGTCAATGAGCGCCCGCAGATCCTCTTCCGCGAGCATTTCAATCTTTTGGACTTCATGCGACGTGCGGAAGCCATCGAAGAAATGAACGAATGGAATGCGCGACTTCAACGTGGCCGCCTGAGCGATCAGGGCAAAATCAGCCGCCTCCTGCACACTGGCGGAAGCCAGCATCGCCCATCCTGCGGATCGAACGGACATCACGTCGGAATGATCGCCAAAGATCGAAAGAGCGTGTGTCGCCACCGCGCGGGCCGTGACGTGGAAAACCGTCGGCAGCAGTTCGCCGGCGATTTTATACATGTTCGGAATCATCAGCAGGAGTCCCTGCGATGCGGTGAACGTGGTTGCGATCGAGCCGGTTTGAAGTGCGCCATGGACGTTTGCCACCGCGCCGCCTTCGCTCTGCATCTCGACAATCGCGGGCGTGGTGCCCCAGAGATTCTTTTTGCCTTCCGAAGCCCATTGATCGCACCACTCAGCCATGGGCGACGACGGGGTGATCGGGTAGATCGCCATCACTTCGTTCAGGCGATAGGCTACGTGAGCTACGGCTTCGTTGCCGTCCAGGGTGAGTTTCGGTCTCTTGATCATGAATGAAATTTCTGCGTCGCCGCACTCAACGCTCTGTCAGCTCAACGGTTGGGCGGACTGACGAACTGGATTGAAGCTAGGTGAGCAGAACCGATGCGCCTTCCCGGATTTTGCCAAACAGACAACATGGTTTGGTATAACCGGAAATCGGTGTTCCGAATTTCACAGAAGTTGACGAAGGAAACGAAGTGGCGACGAGAAGGTGAAATTTGGCGGACCTTTGAATTCCCGAAGTGTTCCTGGATCAATTCCAAACAACGCGTCTTTGTTCCCTTCGTTTCCTTCTGTGATACCAACATCCTCCTTGCTAAAGCGCATCCGGCACTTAAATTTTCCGGCGCATGGAATCGCAATTGAATGAATATATCCCGGTGCTGATGCTGGGAGTGCTCGCAGTCTGCTTCGCCTTCGGGATGCTGATCCTGTCCGTCGTGGTTGGAAAGAAGGGCAAGCGTCTCCCGATCAAGGACACGGCGTATGAATGCGGCATGATTCCGATCGGTGAAGGCGGATCGCGCCTGTCGGTGAAGTTCTATCTCGTTGCGATGCTGTTCATCCTGTTTGATATCGAAGTGGTCTTTCTCTATCCTTGGGCGGTCGTTTACAAGGATATGCTTGCGCAGAATGCCGGGCTGATCTTCGGCTCGATGATTTCATTCATGCTGATTCTGTTTGTGGGTTACATCTACGCACTGAAAAAGCGCGCCTTCGACTGGAAGAGCTAGGGAACGTGTGAACGTGAAACGTGATGCGTGACGCGTTCAGCGGCGGCTTCCGGGTCACGAGTCACACACATCACGCATCACTTTTCATCCGCACGTTATGATCAAATTCGGAACCTCCGGCTGGCGCGGGATCATTGCCCGCGAATTCACTTTCGACAACGTCCGCCTCGCCACACAGGCGATTGCACTTTATCTCAAAGAGGAACTGGCGAATCCAAAGTCCGCGATTCACGGTCGCAAGCCGGTGATCATTCTTGGATACGACACCCGTTTTCTCGGACGTGAATTCTCGCTCGCAGCCGCCGAAGTTCTTTCCAGCAACGGGCTCATTCCCCTGCTCTGCAATCGCGACACGCCGACGCCGGTGATTGCCCACACGATTCGCGCGCGCAAGGCGATTGGCGGCATCAACATGACCGCGAGCCACAACCCGGCCGAGTATCAGGGACTGAAGTTTTCCACCAGCAACGGCGCGCCGGCCACACCCGACGTGACGAAGAAAATCGAAGCGAACGTTGCAAAGCTGCAGAAGGAAAACTGGTCGTTCAAGGGAGCGGTCATCGGTTCACTGGAGTTCAAGACTTTCGATCCGCAGCCGGACTACTTCAAACAGCTTCGAAAGCTGATCGACTTCAATGCCATCAAAAAGGCAAAACTGAAGATTGCTGTTGAATTGATGTATGGCACTGGCCGCGGCTACCTCGACAAGCTGCTGACCGAATCGGGCGCGAAGATCACGGTTTTCCATAACGAACTGAATCCGCTCTTCGGTGGACATCATCCGGAACCGAATGCAGAAGGCATGGCGGAAGTCAGCGCCTTCGTTCGCAGCGGCAAAGCGCAGTTTGGACTTGGACTCGACGGAGATGCCGATCGATTCGGCATTGTGGACAAGGACGGAACCTGGCTGACACCGAATCAGGTTCTCACCCTCGCGCTGTATCACCTGAAGAAAAATCGCGGCTGGACCGGTGCCGTGGTGCGCACGGTGCCCAGCAGCCATCAGGTCGATGCCGTGGCCGAAATGCTGGGTGTGAAACTCCATGAAACACCGGTCGGCTTCAAATACATCGGCGCGCTGATGGAAAGCGAACCGATCATTGTCGGCGGCGAAGAGTCAGGCGGCCTGAGTGTGAAAGGCCATGTGCCGGAAAAGGACGGCATTCTCGCCTGCCTGTTGATGGCCGAACTGGTTGCCACGGAAAAGAAATCGCTCGGACGCATTCTCAAGGATCTCGAGAAAAAGATCGATGAGTTTCACAGCGACCGGATCAACGTGCGCATTCCCGAGGACAAGAAGGACGCCTTGCTCGCGAAGCTTGGCTCCGGGCTTTCGAACATTGGCGCATTCAAGGTCGAGAAGTTCATCACGACCGACGGTTACAAATTCCTGCTTCCGAAAGGCGAATGGGTTGCATTCCGCGCGAGCGGAACTGAACCGTTGATCCGCTGCTACATTGAAGCGCGTTCCACAGCCAGTTTGAAAAAGCTCCGTGGCGCCTGTCAGAAGTTGCTCTCAGTCTGATCGCTGGGATCACTCACTTTCGAAGCCCGGCCCCAGGCCGGGCTTTTTCATTTCGAGCTGCCAGGAATTCACTCCAAAAAAGACTCCCGCCTTTTTGTCTCTGTTTCGAGGGTTAATCCCACTTTAGCGAGAATCGATTCGAACGAAGCTATCGGCATGAACAAGCTGTACATCATTCAGTGGAAATCCAAGGTCAACGGTCGCGCTGGACGCGGGACGAAAACATTCGACAAAAGTGAAGCGGAACAACTCGTGGATGAGTTGAATCGAGAGTTTCCGCAAATCGTTCATGAAATTGCGGAAGCGGATTTCGTTCAAACGAGCGATTCAGACGACGAGACTGCTTCCGCTTCAGCGACGCATTCGGCCCCCCTTCTCTCGGCCGCCTGACGGCTTAGGGTTTCACCCCATTCCTGCATGAAAAGCGTTTGGTAGAGTGACACCGCAATGTGATTGAGAGTGGCAATCACGGCGGCTCCGAGTGGAGCCGCATTTTTTTTGGCTGCATTGATCCCAACGCCCCAACACCTCCCGCCTGATGCCTCACACTTCGCATCTTCCCTTCCCCTTCGACAGGTGTAGGTTGTCCTGTTCATGAATTGGAGTGGCCTTGTAGAAAGCTTTGAACAGATTTGGCAACAGCGGCCAAAGCTGCTGCTCTTCCTGTTTTTCGGATTCTTCGTTTTTCTCGGTCTGGTCATCGACGCCTGGGTTTTGCGAAAGCGAAAAAAGCGTCATCGCAAGATTTGATCGAATGCGGAGCTGCACAGCGCGAACGAAATAGACTCAGCAATCCATTGGAAATGTTGCGGAGGAGAAGAAGTTGGCGACCCTATCGGGAATCGAACCCGAGCTACCGCCGTGAAAGGGCAGTGTCCTAACCGCTAGACCATAGGGTCGTCGTCGAAAGCGGCGCAAAATATAATCGTGTCGGAAACGATGTCACGAAAAATTCGCGTTTGCGTTCACAAAATCGTTTCCGTAGCTTGGCCCAACTTCGCATGAAAGTTTATATCGACGGAAAATTCTACGAAGAACAGGACGCAAAAGTGTCCGTCTTCGACCACGGCCTGCTCTATGGGGACGGTATTTTTGAAGGCATTCGGGCCTATAACGGTCGAGTTTTCCGTCTGAAGGAACACATTGACCGCCTCTTCTATTCTGCGAAGGCGCTTCTTCTCACCGTTCCGATCTCGCACGCGGAAATGATGAAGGCTGTGGTGGAAAGCTGCCGCGCCAACAACATCCGCGATGGCTACATTCGCCTGATCGTCACCCGCGGTGTCGGAACGCTCGGATTGAATCCGAACCGCTGCAAGAATCCTTCGGTGATTTGCATCGCGGACAAGATCCAGCTTTATCCGGAAGAACTTTACAACCGCGGCATGGACATCATCACCGTGCCGACCGTTCGGAATCTTCACAGTGCGGTGAATCCGGCGATCAAATCGCTGAATTACCTGAACAACATTCTCGCGAAGATCGAAGCGAACAATGCGGGCTGTGAAGAAGCCGTGATGTTGAATGCCGAAGGCTACGTTGCCGAATGCACGGGCGACAACATCTTCATCGTGAAGGATGGCAAACTGTTCACGCCTCCGCTTTCGGCCGGTGCGTTGTACGGAATCACCCGCCAGGTGGTGATCGATCTCGCCGAAAAACGCGGCATGAAGGTCGGCGAACCGAATCTGACGCGTTACGATCTTTTCAACGCGGACGAATGCTTTGTCACCGGCACGGGCGCTGAAATCGTCCCGATCGTGAAGATCGACGCCCGCGTCATTGGCGACGGAAAACCCGGCCAGATCACGCGCGCTCTTGTCGCGGACTACCATGCCTTGACGAAAGTCTCCGGCGAGCCGATATACGGATAAGATTTATGCTGTGCTGCATCTGCAAGGAACGCGAAGCCACGGTGCATCTCACCCAGATCGCTGGCGACAAGATGCAGAAAGTGGATCTTTGCGAAGAATGCGCGAAGACCAAAGGCGTCAACGACCCCACCGGTTTCTCGCTCGCCGATCTTCTGCTTGGACTCGGCGCATCGCAGGAAATGGAACAATCCGCCGGCGGCGTCGATCTCAAGTGCCCTCGCTGCGGTTTCACCCAAGCCGATTTCAAGAAGGCGGGCCGGCTCGGTTGTCCGGACTGTTACCGCACCTTTGCTGATGGATTGGACGGACTTCTCAAGTCGATGCACAAGGGAACCCGTCACATGGGCAAGGTTCCGGAATCGCTGCGACAGACGCGCGACATTTCTGACCGTTTGAAGGCGCTTCAGAAAAAACTGACGAAGGCAATTCAGGACGAAAACTTCGAACAGGCGGCACAGCTCAGGGACGAGATCAAGCAGATCACCGCCAAGCTCAGCAACATTGCAGCCACCTGACACGATGGATATCCATGAGTTCCTCATTCCTCCAGCCGATACCGCCCGTCGCAAGGGACCGTATGACCGGATAGTGATGTCGAGCCGGGTCCGTCTGGCCCGCAACATCAGAGATTCCGCATTTCCCGGCTGGGCGAAAAAACCCGAGCGTGTTCGTGTCCTTGAAGCCATCCGTCCCGCAGTCGAGAGCCTTCCTGAAATGAAGGATGCGTTCTCGCAATCGATGGACAATCTCACCACGCTGGACAAACAGATTCTCGTCGAACGCCATCTCATCAGCCGCGAACACGCCGCCAAGAGTGCTGGAAGCGGCCTTGTGTTGAACCGGGAGGAGACGTTGTGCGTGATGATCAATGAAGAAGATCACATGCGCATGCAGGCGTTGCGGCCCGGACTTCAGTTGCGTCAGGCATGGACTGCCATCGACACCGTTGATTCGGAACTCGAAAAGAAGCTCGATTACGCTTTCAGCTCGGAACTGGGTTACCTGACCGCCTGCCCCACCAATATAGGTACAGGCATTCGCGTCAGCGCGATGTTGCATCTGCCCGGCCTGGTGCTGGCGGAACAGATCAATCCCATCATTCAGTCCGTCAACAAGCTCGGCCTTGCTGTACGCGGGCTTTACGGTGAAGGCACCGAGGCACTTGGAAACGTGTTCCAGGTGTCCAACCAGATGACACTTGGCGAGTCCGAAAGCGCCATTGTCGAACGATTGGAAAAGGTTCTGGCGCAGATCATTGAGCACGAAGAGAACGCCCGCGCCACGCTTCTGGAGAAGAAGCCGAAGATGGTTTACAACCACATCGGCCGTGCGTATGGAATTCTCGCGAACGCCCACAGCATTTCATCCAAAGAAACGATGAATTTGCTTTCATTGATGCGCCTGGGCGTCGATGTAAACCTGTTCCCGGGTGTGGACCGGGCGCTGGTTGATGAACTGTTCATTCTGACCCAGCCGGCTCACCTGCAGAAACAGCATTCGGAAAAGCTGTCGGCCGAGGAACGTGACCTGCTCAGAGCAGATATGGTTCGCGAGCGTTTGAAGCATGTGAGCAGACCAGTTTCAAAGCCGGGCGGTGGGCAAGGTACGGGATTGGACAAACCCGAAAAGTAATCCATTTTGATTTTATTATGAGCGACGAAGCCATGAGCAATTTCACGCCACGCGCGCAACAGGTTCTCGCCCTGGCACGCAAGGAAGCAGACCGCTTCAACCACAACTTCGTCGGGACAGAGCACCTTTTGCTCGGCCTGATCAAACTCGGACAGGGTGTGGCGGTAAACGTCCTGCAAAAAATGGGCCTTGATCTCGAAACTGTCCGCATGGAAGTCGAGAAGCAGGTCGGCACAGGACCCGATCAGAAAATGATCGGTAATATCCCTTACACGCCGCGCGTGAAGAAAGTCCTCGCTCTGGCTGCCAAGGAAGCGAAGGCGCTCAATCATACTTACGTCGGCACCGAACACATCCTCCTCGGACTCCTCCGCGAGGGTGACGGCGTCGCCGCCCGGGTTCTCAAGAACCTCGACGTGGACATCGAACAAACCCGCCAGGAAATCCTGAAGGAACTCGATCCGAACTTCGCGGCCCAGGAAGAACAGGGATCCGCTGCAGCGGGCGAACCCGCTCCGGAAAAACCGACGCCCGGTGAAAAGAAGGGCGAAGTCAAAACTCCGGCACTCAAAGCTTTTGGACGGGACCTCACCGAAATCGCCCGAAAAGGCGAGATGGATCCGGTCATCGGTCGAAAGAACGAAATCGAACGCGTCATCCAGATTCTCTGCCGCCGCACCAAGAACAATCCGGTTCTGCTTGGCGAAGCTGGTGTTGGCAAAACGGCGATCGTCGAAGGGCTCGCCCAGGAGATTGCCGCTGGAAACGTTCCGGAACTTCTGCGCGAGAAACGCGTGATCACACTCGACCTCGCATTGATGGTCGCCGGCACGAAATATCGTGGTCAATTCGAGGAACGCATCAAGGCCGTCATGGACGAAATCCGGCGCGCCAAAAACATCATTCTGTTCATCGACGAGCTGCACACCATCGTGGGCGCCGGCTCGGCGGAAGGAACGATGGATGCCTCGAACATCATCAAGCCGGCCCTCAGCCGTGGCGAACTCCAATGCATCGGGGCCACAACGCTGAACGAGTATCGCAAATACATCGAAAAGGACGCCGCGCTCGAACGCCGTTTCCAGGCTGTCAAAGTGGAAGCGCCTTCCATCGACGAAGCGATCCTCATTTTGAAGGGCCTTCGTCCGAAATACGAAGATCATCACAAGGCCGAGTTCACGGACAAGGCCGTTGAGGCTTCCGTCAAACTTTCGGACCGTTACATCACCGATCGTTTCCTTCCGGACAAGGCGATCGATCTGATGGATGAAGCCGGTTCGCGCGCGCGCATTGGAACGATGACCCGGCCTCCGGAAGTCAAGGATCTCGAAAGCGAGATCGAAGAGATCAAAAGCCAGAAGGAACGCGCGATCAAGAACCAGGACTTCGAAGGCGCCGCAGCAATGCGCGACAAGGAAAAGCAGACCAAGGAAAAGCTTGAGAATCTGCTGAAGGAATGGCGCACCAGCCGCGAAGAGAAGCGCGTCAAAGTCGATGAGGAAGACATCCTCCAGGTCGTCTCCAAGTGGACCGGCATCCCGCTTCAGCGCATGGAACAGGGCGAAATGGCCCGGCTGCTGAAGGTCGAGGAAGAAATGACCAAGGTCGTCATCGGCCAGAAGGAAGGCGTCTCTGCCATCTGTAAAGCCCTGCGCCGCTCGCGCGCGGATCTCAAAGATCCACGCCGTCCGATCGGCACATTCGCTTTGCTCGGACCGACCGGTGTCGGCAAGACGTTGCTCGCAAAGACGCTCGCCGAACAGATGTTTGGAGACCCGAAGGCGCTCATCCAGCTCGACATGAGCGAGTACATGGAAAAATTCAATGTCTCGCGCCTGGTGGGATCGCCTCCCGGATACGTCGGCTACGAAGAAGGCGGCCAGCTGACCGAACAGGTTCGCCGTAAGCCCTATTCTGTGGTTCTTTTCGACGAAATCGAGAAGGCGCACCCTGATGTCTGGAACATGCTTCTCCAGATCCTGGAAGAAGGAAAGTTGACGGACAACATCGGCCGCGTGGTCAATTTCCGGAATACAATCATCCTGATGACCTCGAACGTCGGCTCGGACACCATCAAGCGCCAGAGCACGATGGGCTTCTCTCCGATCACGGATGAAAGCAGTTACGAGAAGATGCGCGAGAAGATCATCGACGAGGCAAAGCGGACATTCCGTCCGGAATTCCTGAATCGTCTGGATGACATCATCGTCTTCCGGTCGCTGACGAAGCCGGACCTCATCCAGATTCTGGATCTGGAAATCAACAAGGTCCTGCTCCGGCTCAAGAACCGGAACATCACGCTCACGCTCGACGAAAAGGCGAAGGACTTCCTCGTGGAGAAAGGCTACGACCCGCAGTATGGCGCCCGTCCAATGCGCCGGTCGGTTGAGAAATTCCTGGAAGATCCTCTTGCTGAAGAAATTCTCAAAGGGACGATCCATGAGGGTGAACCGATCGTCGTCACTGCCGAAAACGACAAGCTTATCTTCAACCAGAACGCGGCCGCTGAAGGCGCGCTCTCGAGCTGAAAATCTCTCTCACAGACGCCAGTCACCTCCCCGGTGGCTGGCGTTTTTTCATTTGGCCACTTGCATTTTCTTGGCGCGGAGACAAAGTCCCCTCGGCGACTGAATTTTGTGAAGCGTCTGGCGTCCATGTAAAAAGGAATATGAAAACCATTCTTGCCCCGATCATTCTGGCTCTTGGGCTTGCTTCAACTCACGCCCACGACAGTGCATATGTATCAGACTATGGCGCCGTGAGTTATGTCACCCCGGTGATCTACTCATCGCCCGTGGTTTATCAGGCACCGGTGAACTATTACGCTCCGGTTTATTACGTCGCTTCCGCGGCCAGTGCCGCCATTTACTCCGTCTCAGAACGCGCCTGTGCGAATCCGTCGACGGTTGTCCACATCACGGGCGGACGCGGAACGTATGTGACCTCCAATTGTGATTATGGCGATTCCGGCGTGATTGTGATTGGAACCCGTTACGCCCGCCGCGACGCGCACTATCGAACCGGCTGGCACCCCTCGGACAATCGGCATCATCGGCACAGCTGGGTTCGCTAAGGGCCGCCAAATCAAGTGAGAAGCCCGGGCGCCGGGCGAAGTTCTTCGATTGCAAGTCGTCGGCGCACAGCGGACTATCTGCTCATGGAAGAACAGATACTCCAGTTGTTGAACCGCCGGGATTACCATCCGGGTACCGCCCAGCAACTTCTTCATCAACTTCGCTGGCCTCAACATCGGCTGGCCGACCTGGAAAATACACTCCGCCAACTGGAACGGACCGGCAGGATTGCACGCATCAAGGGCAATCGCTACATCCGGCCGCGCGAAGCGGATTTGATTCCAGGACGCATCCGCATCAATCGCCAGGGCAAAGGTTTTCTTATTCCAGACGATCCCGGCCTGAAGGAAATCACGATTCCCGAAAATGCTACATCCATAGCCCTTCACGAGGATCGCGTGCTGGTCCGGCTGGATGCGCGCTGTCGTCCGCCTCATTCGCGTCCCGATCAGGAACGAACCGGGGCCGTCGTTCGAATTCTGGAACGCCGCCGAACACAGATCGTCGGTACATTGAAACGCAGCCGGCAGTTTCTTTACGTCATTCCCGATGACCCCCGCATTCCCCACAACATCTACGTTCCGGAACCGCGTGACGTTGGCCGGCCGGCCTACGAAGGCGACAAGGTTGTTGTGGAACTGGGTGACTGGGAGAATCGCCATGCCAATCCAGAAGGTGAAATCGTGGAAGTCCTCGGCGCGCCGGACGAGGAAGGCGTGGACATGCTTTCCGTGCTGCGCCAGTACAACCTGCCTTTGCACTTTCCGAAAGATGCTCTCCAGGAGGCGCGCGCCCATGGCACTACTGTTCGTCCTGAGGAACTTCACGGCCGCGAGGATTGCCGCGAGGACACGGTGATCACAATTGATCCCGATGACGCCAAAGATTTCGACGATGCGATCTGTCTGAAACGAATTTCCCGGAATGAATGGAAGCTTTGGGTCCACATCGCTGACGTTTCGCATTATGTGAAGCCGGGCACAGCGCTGGACGCCGAAGCCCGCCGGCGCGGCAATTCGACTTATCTGGTGGACCGCGTCATTCCCATGCTTCCCGAGGCGTTAAGCAACGAACTCTGTTCGTTGAAACCAAATGTCGATCGGTTGACCAAATGCGTGGAATTCGTGATTTCGGACGAGGGCCACGTTCGGCGTACGCGTTTCTTCTCGGCGGTGATTCATTCCAAACGCCGTTTCACGTATCGCGAAGTCCTCGCCATTCTGCAGCGGCAGCCGGGCGACGCCATTGAACGCATGCTCCATGATGCCAACGCGCTGGCGCAAAAAATTCGCAAGCTTCGTTTCAAGGCCGGCTCACTCGCACTTGAATTTCCCGAGATGAAAATCCGGCTCGATGAACAGGGCGCGGTCGCAAGGATCGAAAAGGTGGAGAACGACATTTCCCACCAACTCATCGAGGAATACATGCTTCTCGCAAACGAAGCCGTCGCCACCAGACTCATGTCGCAGCAGATTCCGGCGATCTATCGCGTCCATGAGGAACCGGACGAACGGCGATTGAAGGAATATCGCGAAGAAGTCCTGAGCCACCACGTGCCCTGCGGAAACCTTTCGAATCGTGGCGAAGTGCAGAAACTTCTTTTCCGTCTGGATACGCTGCCGATTGGCGCGGCGTTGAAGATTGGATTTCTGCGTTCGCTCATGCGCGCTCGCTATGCAGTCGAACCGATCGGACATTACGGTCTCGCCAAGAAAAAATACGCGCACTTCACGTCACCGATCCGCCGCTACGCCGACCTGGTGGTTCACCGTGCCCTGTTTGGAACAACGCATGGTTCCAAGCACAGTTTGCACGAGACTGCAGAACACATTTCCGATACAGAGCGCAATTCCGCGGATGCCGAACGCGACAGCAAGGATGTGAAGCTTTATGCGTTTCTCAACAAGCAGCTGGCGTCAGATGAACCCAATCGTTATCCCGCGCTGGTGATTGATGTCCGCAACTTCGGATTCTTCGTGGATGTTCCCGGCCTGGCGATGAGCGGGCTGGTGCCCTTGTCCACGCTCGAGGATGACTTTTACATCTTTGAACCAGAACGCGGACACCTCATCGGACGTCGCACCCGCCGGGTCATTCGACTGGGCGATCGCGTCGAAGTTCAGGTGGCACGCGTGGACAGCTTTAAAAAGCAGGTCGATTTCCGTCTGGCAGGGGGAAAAGAAAGGAAACGTCTCTTTGACGCTCCACCACGAAGTCACCGACAGCAGGGGGGACAAAGCCATTCCGCACCATCCCGGACACGGCAAAATTCCGTCGGAAAACGGCATCGGTCGGGAAACGTTCGGAATGAGAACCAACGCGGACAGCGCCGTTCCACTTCGGCACAACGAGGGCCGCGGAAAAATTCAGGTTTGCACAGAGGAAAAGGCGGCAGGAGAAGTCATTCGTGATACGGACAAACCAAAGATTCATGATGCATGTTTCACAGAGTTCAACGAGCTTTCCGGCTGCGTTTTTTCTCCTGACTTGAGGCCGAAGTTTCCAGTCGAATGACCGGACGCACTCGTTCCTGATCAAGCTGACGGCCGCGGATGCGTCTTAACGAATGTGAACGCAGACTTTGCAGAAACAGGTCTCGGTTGATTGCTTGCGCCGCCGTGGCGCCCTGCCCTGCGGCGATGATCATCTGGCAGTTCGCCGGGGTTACACATCCTGCCGCATACAGCCCCGACACACTGGTTCGCATGTCCAGATTCACATCCACTTCCCCATCGGAATTAATTTTTGCGCCCAATGATTTTGCAAGGTTGTGGAAGTAAATGTCGCCGCGTGTTGTGAACAACGCCTCGATCAACAGCTCTGCTTCATCGTCGAACTTCAGCGCTTCGATTTGATTTTTCCTTCGGTTCACACCGGAGATTTTCCGGGCGTACACGGGAATGTGATACTCGCGAATCCATGCTGCGTGGAGCTCGTCCCACCGAGGTTCGCGACCGTCCGTCACGATTGACACGCACGACGTGTAAAACAGCATGCCCAGCGCGTACTCAACCGTTTCGTTCGTCCAACCGTAAATTCCAACCGCTTTCCGTTGGATGCGGTAGCCATCGCAGTCCTTGCAGAAGAACAGGCTGTGGCCAAGACACGGTTTAATCCCGGGGATATCTGGCGGAATATGGAAAATGCCGGTCGCCAGCAGGAGTCGTTTGCATCGATACGATCTCTTTTCACTGCGCAAAGAAAACCCATCCTCCCCTCGAGATGCTTCAACGATCTTGTCGTTCCTGATTCTCACGCCGTAACGAACAGCCTGTTCCCGCGCGCGTTTTAGAAGGTCGGTTCCGGAAATCCCACGAGGGAAGCCGAGGTAGTTTTGCACGTCCGGTTCCCATCGCGCCATCGACTTGCCGGCATCAATGACCAAGGTCTTCCGTCGGCCGCGTCCCAAATAGATCGCCGCTGAAAGGCCAGCCAGTCCTCCACCCACAATCACGACGTCAGCTTCGACGCTATTCATCGCAACAGCAGCACTTCACTTTTTGCGAACATTTTTGCTTTTCGTCGCGGGCCGGTGGATTCCTGTTCCCCTGCCCTTCACCTGAAATTTTGAGCCGGGTGCACTCTTCCTGGCCGGTCTTCCAGCCGATTTCCGCCGGACTGAGTGCGGTTCGTCTGGAAGCATTTCCCTCTCCCAATCGTCATCGTCGCCCAACACCGTTCGTTCGTGAATCGGCAGATCCTCACCCGCCCTGCCCTGAATTTCGCCGCCGGTGAGCGCTTCAAACTTTCCACCTTTCGCTCCGCGCGAACTGGAACTCCTCTGCCGTCTGGTGCCGCTTGATATTCGCTTCTTAACCATTGAAATCCGGGTTGTAGGGAAATGATTCACCGCCTGTGGTTCCAACCTGAAGTTGATTATCCACGCTCGAAACACCGGTAGTTCTTTGCACGGCAGTTTCGATTTCTCTCCTCTGTACTTCGTTATGAACGGTGCCTCGCAAGGTCACGCGTCCTTCGTCGATTGAAATGCTCACGGTAGAAAGGGCAGAACTGAGCGAAGTGTCGGAACGCAGCTCCTGGGTGATTTGCTGCGCGAGCGAGCGATCCAACGCGCTGCTTCCTCGAACCTGCACCGTGATGCCACCGGAACTGCCGGAAGTTTCTCCTGCCGTGTATTCCGAAACATCCCCAGCCCCTCCGACGTCGAGTCTTTGTTCCAGGTCGCCAGGAAGACCTCCGGACTGGACGACGGAACCCGACGTTCCAGCTCTCGTATTGATGTCCTGCACTGTTTCGCCATCGGCCCGAGCTGAGGCTGCCGGTTTTCCCTCCAACTCACCTGAGATTCTGGAAAACGCGGGCTGATCTGATCCTCCTTGAGCGTCTTGATAATCGGCGCGATGAGCGCAGCCGGTCGAGAGGAGCACTGCAACCATGAGATTCGTGTAAATCTTCATAGATGAAGGTCGCTCCCGCGACCGGCACGCTTCCAGTGGGATAATCTGCCCACAATCAGGTGCAGCCGCGCAGCACGAAAAGGATTAGAAGAATCGGGATGGGCACTCCCAGCAGCCACAACAATATCCAACCTACTTTGCCTTCTTCACCGTGCTTTCGAACTATCTTTATTCTCATAAGTCCTCCAAGAAAAAGGCGCGGGAACGTGAGAGGTCGGGGGTGTAAAAATCTTTCTGTAAATTGTCTTTCCTCCATCTGCCTCCACCCCTT
>CALBZA010000056.1 GCA_937890005.1 uncultured Verrucomicrobia subdivision 3 bacterium
CCCCACTCAATTCGATCTGTTCAAACCCGCGCTGAGTTTTTCAACAACCTGTTAGCTTTCCGAAATGAACCGCCAACGCCTTGGACAAGAGCGGCGGCACAGCGTTGCCAACGTGCCGCTCTTGATCCGTCTCGTAGCCGTGAAAAATGAACCGGTCGTCGAAAGATTCCAGGCGTGCGGCTTCGCGCACGGTGATTGACCGCTTATCGCGGTAATGCGTGAAGCGTCCTGAACCCGGATTTCGGAAGTTGGCCGTGATCGTGTATCCGATACCTTTCGCGTGCAGTCGAGCGTAGGCCTGGCTGAAATAATTGTCTGAGAACCGTTCGCCGTCCGGCAAATCCGAGTTGCCTTTGCCAGGACGGATTGGGCCGATTTTGCGAAGGAATGCCTTCGAGTGTGCGCGGGCAGTATGATTGAATACGGCGACTGAGCCCTTGCGCCGCGCCTGTTGGTAAGCGCTTTCTGCGGGGGCTGGATATGACTGGCCATCTGCACTCTGGCCGGCTTTCAATCCGGGCAAATCTCCGATTGCCTCGCTGACAGAGACGAACTTGTGATGCGCTTTCGCCTTTTTGTGTGAATCGTTACCGACGTCAATGACGTCATGGTCTCCCGCTGGGAACTCGAATTCACCAACACCCAAATCTTCGCGAAGTGCCACGATGAACGCTCGCTTACGAATTTGCGGCACACCAAACTGCGAGGCGTTGAGGACTGCGGATTTCACAATGTAACCTTTCAACGCATCATGAATTTCGTGGCTGAAGATTTTCTCATAAGCGGACAGTGCCGTCGGCACGTTCTCGATGATCGCGCATTTCGGCCGCATCTCGCGGGCGAGTTCGATGAATCGAGCGATCAACCTGTTTCGGTTGTCCTCCAGCCATCGCTTGCCGTTCGGCGAAAAGCCCTGGCATGGTGGCCAGCCCACGAGGAAGTCCAATTCGCCCGGCCTCAGCTTGACCAGCTTCAGGATGTCCGCACCCTGAGCACTGCTGAGGTCCTTCGGCCAAAAGGGAATCTTCGGATAGTTTCGTTTAAACGTGCCCGCCACAGTGGGGTCGGAGTCCACTAACAACCGCAAGTCAAATCTGAACTTTGCGGCTTCCTCATTCGCGTTCAGAAAACCGAGCGAGAAGCCGCTGACTCCGGCAAAGAGGTCAACGGACGAACAGGTTTACAGAAACGCATCTACTTTCAAATTGCTCCGCACGACGATTGAGCAAAGCCGAGTTCCGTCAATGAGCGTGATGCAAGGCTTGTATTCGTGGCGCGCCTCGATAATGGCGGCGCGACTATAATGGCTGGTCGTGACGAATACGCCTTTGGCTGTCGTGTTCAGCGCGCCGCGAAAGCTGTTAATGTCCGGGCTGCCGACCGAATGTCGCCATCGCTTCACCTGAACCTGCACATGAGACCCGGCGAAAAAATCGTTCGCCTCGTCAACGTATGCATTCACGTCAATCCCACCATCGCCGGAGAGCTGAGTGACAGCGACCTTCGTGAAGCCGTTGACTTCCATCAGCGCTTTCACGAAATGTTCAAACCTCTGCGGCGTGATTTGCATGAGCTGGCCACGGACTGCCTCTGCCTGAACAGGTGAAAGCACCGGGCCAGCCTCTTTGGGTTCTGCCGGTAAGTCGGAAACTTCGCGATCCAATTCGCTCAACGGATTCTGTTTCCGTGATTCGCTCAACAAACTAGCGGAGATGGAGGCGGCCTCGGTGATGGAGACAACTTCAGGGGCGGCGTGAACACGGAATTCAAAGAGCCAGACCTTTCGACTCGCGCCGCGCCGATCAAACTGCGTCTCCTGTGAATGCCGAAGCAATTCCAGCAGCCCGAGGAAACGATACGTTTGGCGTCCCACGTTCATGAATCCAAAGAACGGCACTGGCGTGGCGTATTGCTCCAACAGCCGTTTATTCCTCCCAGTGAGTTGCTGATCTCCTTCTTTCCCCTGAGCCGTGTATGTCAGGACATCTCCTTCGATTCGGTCATGGTAGGGGTTTTCGCAGCGGTTTCTTCCCGTTTCCTCAGCCACAGTCAGAATCGCGACGTGACGGAGATTCTTTTTGGTGTCAACCGACGGCCGGATGCCGCCGAGATTCTCCACGTTCAGTGCGAATCGAATCTGGTCATTCGTGTAGAGGTTTCCAACGCGAAATTCTGTCGGTGCGCTCATCGCCATTCTGTGACCTCATCATGCGGGCTTTGATGCTGCGAATCAATTCCATCGAAACTCGATGTCATCGCGCAGCAAAGGCCCGAGGATGTCGGGTGAAAGCTCTTCCCAAACCTTGCCGTCCGCTTCAAGGCGTTCCAACAAGTCCTCGCAACCGACAATTTCTTTCGACTCCGAGAGGATTCAGCGCAAGCGCGGCAGATGGCGTCTGCATCCAACCCGAGTTGGTCCAGGTGAACATCAAGAATGAATTCGTCATCGGCGTTGCGAAGGAAAAATTGGCTTTGCTCCAGCGCGCGTCGCAATTCCTCGGAAGATTTCGATGTAAAGAGCGGACCGAATCGCTCGTTGAGTTCCCACTGGAATTCGTAGAGCGGGAGCGGGCTATTGACTTCGCGGGCAGTCGCCACCAGCGCTCGCTCCAACCGGCACGACTGATGTATCAGACGGGTATCGGGCGAGCGTTCATCGGGAAGCCGGAGGATGTCGCGCAACGCGACGCATGTCTGCCAGAGTTTGTCGGCCAGATCACCGGTCGCCGGCGTGTCCAAGATTTCAGCCAGCCGCGCAAATGTGAGCGGTGGCGTAGCGCGACGGATCACGCGTTGAACCAAGCCTGTGTCTGAGACCACGTTGTTTTTTACCGAGTCACCCCATGTTTTGAGGCCGTAATGCCCAAAGCCATAGTCGCGAATCGCGGGATTCTTTCGGAGCGCGCTGGCGATACAGGTGGGGGAGACAGACCTGAGTTGTTGAAGCCTGTCCAAGACTTCAGTGCCCGTGAGTAGTCGCGCCACCTTCTCAAGCACCTTCGGAATCAAATCCTTGATGTATTCGCGCTCCTCAATTCCCCATTCAGTCAGTGCGAACAAGAATTTGCCGAGGTCAATCAGTCGGCCGTCCCCGCGGAGGATGCACGCCAGCTCGTAGGTGTTTGTCTGTCCAGCCCAACCAAATTTCCGAGAATTCACAACATCAGCACTGGAAATCGGGCGGTTCTCGCGTTCGAGTAGTGCTCGAAAATCAGCACGGATTTGGAGCCACTGTTCCTCAGCTACCGCAAAGTGCTGGCGCAGTCCGTAGGAACGAGGTCCGAGCAAATAAAAGCCTTTCTCCTCGACGAGCGCGTTTCCAAGCGTGCGTGGATTCCAACGCGCCGCGTCCGGCCCAACAAGCGCGTGAGCGCGAACGAGAATTTCTTCTGGCGTTAACGGAGCGTTGCTGGCCTGCAATACAGCTCTGGACGCATCGAGAGCGGAACGCCTTGCCAGGAGGACAACAGGCGCGTCGGGTTGGGGAAGCTCAATCTTGAAACGCCGGGAGTGCTGCAAGACTGCGAGGAATTCCGCCTCTTCAGTTTTGCCAAGTCCTCGACTGCCGCGCACAAGTGCCAGCGCTTGCGGGAGCGACACGGTTTGAAACCCGTCTCGTAGCGCATACTCCAAGGCAGATTCGATTTCCTCGCTACGCCCTTTGCGACTCGCGGACGCATCTTGTCCTTCCGGCCAGGCCGGAATCGTCGGCTTCAACTCGGCCAGCAACCGAACATAAAATGACAGATTGAAATTGCCCGTTACCTGCAAATCATCCAACCACTGCTTGAGCAAGGCGGGAGTAATCGGGAGCACCTTCTCGCAACAGATTCTCTCGACGTGCTCCAACTGATTCCGCAAACGCGCGCCGCCGTGCTTGCGAATACGTTCCAAGCCTAGTTCAACAATCTGGCGGACTCTTTCTCGCGTGAGGCGAAACTTCGCGCCCACTTCCTCCAGCGTGGGCACTTCCTCGCTCCTGCCCCCAAGGCGCAGAACTAATATCTCCTCGTTCCTGTCGGGCAAGTCCGCAACGAGCGCATCAAGCGTCCGCGCCAATTCAGCAGGATTCCACGCAGCGTCAGGCGCTGCGCTGAATTCCCCTGCCGCAGCGCGCTCAATCAGCCGCACGAGTTCTGAGATGGTCTTCCTCCCACAATTCTTTGTTCCCCTCAAATCGTGAATGGAAAGGCCCTGAACATCGCCGAGACGGCGCACGCCCCTTTGCTGAAGCACGCCTTCAAGTCGAACCGACAGGGGTAGATCGGCAACATTCAACTCGTGCAATTTCACCGGAACAAAGATCGCGCCTGTGGCCAACGGCGGTGGCGCTTCGTGGAGCACCACGTCAGCTTTGCGGTCGGCAATCCACGTCTGGTGGGAATGTTGAACTGCGCGAACGATCTCGCGTAGTTCCTCAATCGTTTTCTTCCCGCAATTGCGGTAGCCACGGATTTCCGAATACGAGCGGCCATGCAAATCGCCAAAGAGCTTAAAATGCTTGAATTCAAAGACATGCTGGAGACGGACCGAGACTGGGATCGTGGCCAGAAGTTTTCCGCGCGCCTCCACTGGAATGAATATCGTTTCGTCGGTTGGCAATTCCGAAACTACTACTTTGTCGGGAGTCGTGGAGTTCGCCGCTTCGGCTTAGGAACAGGCTTGTTCGGCAGCCGCTGGTGGTTCGCAACTGAATTCAGCTTCGCGACTCGGAGCGGCGGGACTGCGAATTCTCCCCGTCTCGCCCGCTCAATGATGCGACCGATTTCCAAGCACAATGCTGTTCCGTTTTCACTCACTCTTTGAAAGTCACGACGCGAAGTTCCGCTCAAGTCGTCGAGCGCGGATACCCGCAATCTGCGCAATACGCGCGAAAGCTCGCTGGACAGCGGCAGATTTGAAAGCCGCAGTTGGCGGATGCTCTCCGGGATGAAAAAAGTCTGATTCGCTTTTGCCACTGCTTCGCCGTGGATTCTGCGTGAAATGCTTCATTTGAGCCATGCAATTTTGATTTCCTTTTCCAACGCCATAAACTCAGGGTCGCCCGTGACGAGTTCAGCTTTCTTTTCCTTCGCCAGCGCGGCGGCAAAGGCGTCGGCCAGACTGATTTTGAACCGGGCTTTGAAATCGGCGGCGATGTCCGCCAGCGCACGGGTGGTGGAATGAAAATCAATCGGCAGGCCCTGAAGAATCTTCCCGGCTTCCGCCCACGCCTCCGCGCCGTCCTTTTTCACGATGGAGTATTTTACCTCTGCGTAGTTCACGTCGGTCATGTGAAGCGGGCTGTCCTTCTTGCCCGCGGTCACAAGCAGGTTTTCCATCGTTTCCGCGCCCGGTTCGTCTCGGAAATAGGCGATGAGCGCGAAGCTGTCGAGCACCTTAGCGGGCATGTCGCTCCTCCAGTTCCCGCTCCTGCTTCTTGTGCTCCGCCCATTCCTCAGCCAGCGGTTTGTCGCCGGGCTTGCGCTTGAGGATGCCGCGCCCGTGTTTAATGAGCGCAGCGGTCACAGGTTTAAGGAGAATGCCATCCGCCGTGGCTTGCACCACGGCCTTCGTGCCGTTCTCGATATGGAATTGTTTCCGCAGCCAGGCGGGAATCACCACTTGCCCCTTGGTCGTGAACCAGACGGAATCGGTCTTTGACGTAGTGCTCATACTACGAAAAGTGTGACATTACAGAATAAGTCCGTCAATACGATAGAATGTAAGACCGTGGTATGTATGTAAGAACATAAATCCACGAACTGGAAGTGGTCAACGCAGTTCCCGGAATCGGACTGAATGGGGCTATGCGTGGAAGTGGATTGAACATGGTTTTGGACAAATTGCGGTCGCGGTCAGTTTGGGGAACTGAACACGGACATGTTTGCGGACAGGTCGCGAACGCGGACAAGCTGCGGTCGCGGTCGTGGACCGGACAAGGTCGCGGCCAGTTGGCCGGACGTTGCCGGACGCGTTCGAGCCACTTCACGAACACTGCGCTGGCAATTGCGCGAATGATTCGCCGGATGCGGTGCGGTCTGTCAACTGGATGCCAACCTGGACGCTGCGCGTCCGCCAAACGACCTGCTTCGCGGATTCCAGCGGCAATCGCCCGGACGCTTCCCGGCTGTTACGCCAACCGCCGTGCGGACATTCGCCGGTGTTGCGTGAGATGTTTGACGAACGTATCGGAAGCCGCATTCTGTGCCAAGTGGCCCAACCAAAAGATCAGTTGGTTAGAATGAGCAACGGACCGAAATGGATCATGGCGAAAAGAAGTAGCAAGATCCCGGCAGCGTTCAAGAAGGCGTTGTGCATTTACGAAGCACCGGCAAAATCGAGCACGAATGGACGGGTGACAATCGTCATTTCAATGACCTGCAATTCGTCGTCAGCGCGAATCAATTGGGGCACATTGAAGCCGAGGATTTACGTGACGCCAACCTCGTGCAATCGTTGATACACGGAACATTCTCGCTGAAATGGTTCAGATTCTCGATGCGCTTTGACGGCGGTTTTGCCTCCGGCGGACTTCTCTTCAGCCACATAAATGATACCGGGAATCCCGAAGCCGAGCCGCTCCGCGAGTGGGAGATAGATGGTGACGGCTCGCGTAGGTCAGCGCATTTTGTATGAAAACATCATCCATGGTTCTTCCACGATCGAGTCAAGGCGGCCATTCCGCCCGGGTGAACATGCAATTGCTGGTCAATGGATTTCCGCTGCCAGTTTCGCAAATGGGGCCGGACTTCGTGCTGGTGAACACGCCGGTCAATCATGCGCCGGCCTCCGCCACAGTGGTGATGCAGGTGGACGAAAGTGAACGGCGCTGGAACGTGCATTTGCCCCAAGGCATCTCTGCGGAAAATAAGCGGGTGCAGATCGTGGCAGTTTCGTGATCGTTTGTTCAGCCAGGCACACCGAACCCAGAATAACCAGTGACGGTAGTGGCGTCAGCCAAGAACGTAGTGGTCGGCAAATCCATGCATACGATAAGAAGGGATTTCTTCCTGCATCATCCCCGAGTCGGACTGCGCATCCCAGATTGACGGATTTCCCCAAAGCGATCCCACCGGATTGCGAATGAAACCGTGCATCTGCGGCCAGGTGATGCGGTGCATTTCAATGGCGTTGATGCGGGTGCCAGTGTGGGCACCAACGCAATAGAAGGCTCCGCCGCGAATACCCCGGCGGATGAGACGAAATCGTGGTTTCATGCGAATCTTTCGCAACCACGGAAGATAAAAGAGGCCGAAACCGCTGTCGTCGCCTGAACAGACAAGGTTAATTCTGTTTAGACAATTTTAAGGGAAGTCGAAAATTGGTGTCCGTTTTGGACCCCTCAGCTCCTAAACCAATGCTGCAAGCGCAGTTGGAATTGGAGGCGAGGGTCGGAATCGAACCGACGCATAAGGCTTTTGCAGAGCCCTGCCTTACCACTTGGCTACCCCGCCGTCCGCGTCGCAAAAGATTAGTGAGCTTCAGCACCGGCGCAAGTTCTACTTTCGTGCACACGCTTTTTCCCGCTTTCAAAGCACGAACCGGAACGGCTTTGCGCCAACGTTCAGACAGCGTCTCAGTCTGTCGGGGCGCGCCGGGAATCCGCTTCTTGGATACAGCTACTGGGAGCTCTGGCCTGGCGCGTTCGGCTGATTCCTGTTTCCGGCACGATTGGCTCCGGGGGTCACAATGCCGACGTCGATGAACTGGCCGCCGCCCGATTGATGGCAGTGAACGCTCATCACGTTCGTTCCTGTCTTCAATGTCGCCAACGCGGCGGGATCGATCGGCGCTTCCTTGTATCCGGTGACGTATCCTTTCAAACGCAGCGCGAGAACGCCATTGAGATAAACCTCCACGTCCTCGTCGTGGTGCAGAAGAAAGCGCGCTTCGCGGAGATCTTCATTGCCCAGGTTGAATTCGCGCCGCAGCCAGATGTCGGTGGTTTCCCAGACCGTGGACGTCAGGTTGCCCGGAGTGCCGCGCGTGCCGAAACCGCCAACTCCCTTGGTCCATTCGTTGTCGTCGAACTCGGGCTCAATCCACTTTTCCGGCGGCTTCTGTGTCGTGTACTTCCACACGATGCGGCCGTGGAGCGCATTGGCGACGATGACGTGATAACGGCGCTGGTTCCCAACGCGCAATGTATTTTCCAGGACCGCCGGATCGATCTTCGCAATGGCGCGGTCGTACGTGAGCAATCCGTTGCATTCTGTTTCAACGTCGGTGGTTTGCGTGTAAACGGCGGCGCTCAATCCGAACGATTCGCGCAGCACATGAAGCCGATCCAAAAGTTCGCAGCACTCTGAAACCAGCCGCTCCTGTTCGCTCACGAGCTTGTAGCCCCAGAATCGGGTGGACCAGGTATGACCCGGAATGCCGAATCCGATTCCGCCGAATTCACCGAGCACTGCGGCGCGATCCGTTTCCGGGCGCGGCGATTCAGGTCCGGGATAGCTGTGGATATCGACGACGTCGCCGACGCGTTCATCGGTCCAGCCGCTGGCATTGTTCACGAGGCGGGAAGGATCCAGCGCCTTGAGCCAGGCCGTGAGCCGTTCGGTGTCGTATTGGCCCCAACCTTCGTTGAAGAGAATCCAAGTGACGATGGAGGGATGATTGCGAAGGCCTTCGACCATGCGATGCAGTTCGACTTCGAATTGGGTGCGGCTCGTTGCGGTGGTGTTGTTGCCGCTGGGCATGTCCTGCCAGACGAGCAGACCGAGTTTATCGCACCAGTAATACCAGCGCGCCGGTTCCACTTTGACGTGCTTCCGCACGAGATTGAAACCCGCGCGTTTGAGAAACTCGATGTCGAACCTGAGCCCCTCATCCGTCGGCGCGGTGTAAATGCCGTCCGGCCAATAACCCTGATCCAGTGCGCCGATCTGGAAAAGAAACTGATCGTTCAAGGCGATGCGCAGAATGCCTTCGCCATCTTTTTTCAACGCAATCTTCCGCATGCCGAAGTAGCTGCTCGCTGAATCCACCACGTTCGTTCCATCTCGGAGAATCACCTTGAGGTCGTACAGAAACGGATCGGACGGCGACCACGGTCGCGCTGATGGAATGGGAAGGACCAGTTCACGATTCGGCGCGCCTGTGATGCTGCTGATCACCTGATTTGTGGCCAGCGCGATCAGTTCGATGGTGTGCGACGTGTTGAGGCTGTTGACCGCGACCTTCACGCGAAGCGCGTTCTGGCCGAGATTGGGTGTGAGTGAAAGTCCGTCGATTGAAACATTCGAAACCGGTTCAAGCCACACGGTTTGCCAGATGCCGGAAGCGGGCGTGTAAAAAATGCCTTCGGGTTCGCGCACCTGTTTGCCACGCGCCTGATCGCCTTCGGTCAAATCGTAAACCGCGACGATCAGCTCTTCATCGCCCGTCCATTTCAGCTGATCCGTGATGTCGAACGTGAAGCTGTCGTAACCGCCGCGATGCTCGCCGATCTCCTGTCCGTTCACGATGACGCGCGTCAGCCAATCCACGGCACCGAAATGCAGGCGCACGCGACGGCCGGCCCAATTGGCGGGAATTCTGAACCGTCGCTGATACCAGAGCGTGCTGTGTTCATCCAGGCGTCGCATCACTCCGGACAAAGCGGATTCGATGGGGAAGGGGACAAGAATTTCGCCATCGAACTGTGCCGGGCGCGAGTTTGTGTTTGGTGTGATGGCGTAATTCCAAAGGCCATTCAGATTCAGCCAGTCCGGGCGGACAAGCTGCGGTCGCGGATATTCGGGATGTGCGTTGGTCGGATTGACTTCAGCGGCCCAGCGCGTGAGCAGGGGACCGGACGCAGGTTTCCACTCAGCGGCAATGGCTTCGTTGAGAATGCTCGTGATCAGGAACGCAACGATTCCGGCAAACCAGAGCGCGAGCCGGGTTCCACGAACAACAACGCGTTGCAGCGTGAAGTCGCTTTCCGACGAATCGATCCGGCTCTGGGGTGACGGTGGAATCATGGTTCAATGTCTCAGGTATTTCGCGACCGCTTCGGCCGAGGAACAGACGTGAAGTTTCTCGTAAATCCGGCGGATGTAGTTGCGCACGGTATGAATGCTCACGCCGAGCTTTTCGGCGATCTGCTTGTAAGCCTGTCCTTCGGCGAGGCCGTCGAGCACTTCGCGTTCGCGTGGTGACAGCTCGGCGCTTTCGTCGCGTGTCGGTGTGACCTGCAGGGATTGCACAACCTTGCGCGCGATCGGCGCGGACATCGGCGAGCCGCCGTCATAGACTTCGCGGATCGCTTCCAGCAGCTTCGCCGGTGCGAGCCGTTTCAGCAGGTAACCGCTCGCGCCCGCCGCCAGTGCGCTGAAGATTTTTTCGGTATCTTCAAACACCGTGAGCATGACGATCTGGGCGCCGGGAATGTGCGGCTTCAGCTGGCGCACGCATTCAATGCCGCTCATGCCGCCGAGGTTGATGTCCATCAGCACCACGTCCGGTTTTTCCCTGGGCAATCGCACGAGCGCCTCCTCCGCGCTGTCGTGCATGCTCACGCATTTGAAGCCGGGCGCGGCGTCCACGTAACCCGCGATGTTTTCGCGCAGGTCAGCTTCGTCATCAACAATGGAAACTCGAATTGCTTTGTTCATCGTTACTTCACTTCACTTCGTTTTGAATTGCGGGCCCGAGCGGAATCGAAAACCGGACCGATGTGCCTTTACCTGGCTGGCTGTTTACTTCGCAGCGGCCGCCGATTTCTGAAAGGCGCTGCTGCATGTTTCGCAATCCGTTCCGGCTGGAGGCGGTCTGGTTCGCGGATGTGAACCCGCTTCCGTTGTCCTCAACGCTGATTTCGAACTGGGAATCGCTGGCGTGCATGCGGACATGGACGCGGCCGGGCCGGCCATGTTTCAAGGCGTTGTTCAATGATTCTTCGAACGCGAGAAACAGGTTGTGCCGCGCTTCGGCGGAAATGACGCGATGCGGCAGATCGCGCGGGATGTGGAGTTCGCATTCCACGGCCGTGTTTTGAAGATATTCCGTTGCATACTGTCCGAGATAGGCGGCGAGCCGTTCGAGCGAGTCGTTGTGCGGATTCACCGCCCAGACAATTTCATCCAGCGATTGCAACAGATCGCGCGAGGTTCCAGCAATCGCGTCGAGTTTTTGCGCGACGCTGTCCTGGGTTTGCAATTCGCGTTTCGCGCGTTCGCTCATGAAGGAAATCTTCGTCAGCTTCGAGCCGATCTCGTCGTGCATGTCCTGTGCGATTCGCATGCGTTCGCGTTCCATCGCCTGTTGCGCGGCCAGTGCGGCGAGGCGTCTGCGCAGGCGACGATTCGAAAAGAGCCGCGCGGTTCCGGCCACCACCACAACGGCGACGAACACGTAGGCTGCGATGGCCCAGTTGCGTCGCCAGAGCGGCGTGGGAATCGCGAAACCGAACGATGCTTCATCCGGATGCCACACGCCTTCCGAGCTGCCGGCCTGAACGCGGAAGGTGTAATTGCCGTAAGCGAGCCGCCCGTAATGCACGCTTCGAACACCTTCGCCATCGACAACCCAGTCAGGATCGAACCCATCGAGCCTGTGCCGGAAACGTGTTTTTTCAGGTGCGGAGAAGTTCAACGCGGTGAAATGAATTTCCAAAGATTGCAAATCGGCGGGCAGCTGAATCTGCGGACGCGTGCCCGCGCTGTTGCGTTGCGGGTCCAGTTGAATCGGATGTTCCTGGCCGGAGCTGCGGGTCAGTGCGATGTCTTCAATGAGAACGGGCGGTGACCGTTGTTCGCCGAAAGGATTTCGGAGATCGAGCATCACGACGCAGTTGTCCATCGCAAACCAAAGCCGCTCATCCGGTGACTTCAACGCGCGCGGCCATCCAAACGGGAGGTTGTTTGCGGAGGCCAGTTCCAGCGAGAGAATCAATTGCGGGTCGGAGAACACATGAGTTGAGAGCATCGTGGCGACATTCTTTCCGATGATGCGATAGATCGAACGCCCGGTGGCGAGGCAGAGCGAACCGTCTTCGCCGCTGAGAATTCCCGTGATCACGACGTCGCGCGAAAGCGGATTCCAATCCCAGCTCACCAGTCGTCCGCCCGCCACGCACCCGAGCCGGCCTCCCGCCGTTGCAAACCACAGCCGTCGGGCTTCGTCCTCGTGCAACGCGGTGATCGTTTTGCCGTCCACGGCTGTTGGATCGACGACCGTTCGGAACCGGTTGTTTTCACCGCGGACGAGTGTGCCGTCGGCGAAGCCAAGCCAGAGGGCGCCATCGCGAACGGGAAGAATCGCGCGGAGCGGTTGCGATGGAAGGCCATCGGCTGGACCGAATCGTTTGAAAATTCCGTTCTCGATCCGGTGAAGCACACCCGATCCGGAGCCGGCCCAGACGACGCCGTTGTTATCAGCTGCCAGCGAAAACACGCGGTTGTCCGCGAGACCGTTGGCGGTGGTGAAGTGAACGAGCGAATCTTTGGCAAAGCAGTAAAGGCCGGAACCCGGCGTCGCAATCCAGACGTTCCCGCCGGAAACGCACACAGATGAAACCAGATTCTGAAACGCTGCGGCATGCGGTGCTGTGACCGCTTCGAAACGTTCGCCTGCGCCGCGCAACAATCCCCCATTTAGAAATCCGATCCACGCCTGATCGCTGCGTTCAAACGCGAGGCAAACCGCCGGAAGATTCGGGAGGCCGACCGCAGTGTCGAGAATGCGGACGTTGCGCGGTTGAATCCGGATCAAACCGTCGCCATGTGTGCCGAGCCAGAGATTGCCTTCGCGATCTTCGCAAAGCGCGCGCACGTCACTGGTCAGTCCGCCATGTCGCAGCGAGAGCGCGGTGAACTTTCCCTTCGCAAAACAGTAGAGCCCCTTTCCGCTGGTGCCGATCCAGAGTTCGCCATTGCGCCCTTCGCAAAGACTCCAGATGCGCATGGACGCCGTGCCGTCGCTCGTTCCGAAATGGTTCAGATGTTTTCCTTCCGCGAGATTGACGAGGTAGGTGTCGCCGAACGCCCAGAGGTTTCCCTGTCGATCTTCATAAACGCCGAGCGATTCCGGATTGCGTCCCGGCCCGTCGATTTGAAATGGAAACGGATGAAGCGCGCCATCCCTGAACTGGCACATGCCTCCGCGCGTTGTAATCCATACGATGCCTGAACGCGCGACGTTCACGCTGGACACGAATTCGTGAGGCAGACCGTCCTGCGAAGTGAACTTTCGGATTTCAAAGCGATCGTTTCCCGATCCCGTTTCCGCCGCGCCGCCATTGCCTGTATTCTGATTCTGTTCCTGGATTCGGATCAGACCGGTCGGCGTTCCGAGCCAGATGTGTCCGATGTCGTCACAGGCAATGCTGGTAATTGTTTGTTCGTGAAAGCCGGACGGTTCAAAGCGTGAAACCGAACGGTTCACCGACACGAGCAGTCCGTCCGCCTGGGTTCCGATCCAGAGCCGTCCCGCGGAATCTTCGCATAATGCGGTCACTGAGACAGGAGCGTTGGATTTGGCAAAGCCGGAGGTGGTGTTGACGAACCGGACGCCGTCGAATCGCGCCAGTCCGCGCGCGGTGCCGGCCCAAAGATAGCCGTCGCGGGTTTGGATGACTGCGGCGACGGAATCGTCGGGCAACCCATGCTGTTCATTCCAGGCGCGAACGGTGAGATCCTGCGGCAGCAATCCGGGCTCGGGCGCGGCTGCCAGGAGGAGCGGCAGCAGCAGCAACGCGATGAGCAGCGCGCGGAAATGCAGGCGTTCAGCGGTCATTTCGACGTCATCATAGTGAAACGCCGGTTCGGCGAACATCCGGCATTTTCAAGAAATGGCGGGTGTGGACTTGGGAATCGAGGCAATGATTCAATCCTGCTGGTCCGGGTTTCGGGCAATTCGAGCTTGAATGAACCGCAGCGTACGTCATGTGGCCACTTCATGCCACATGACAGGATTGCCTCGGAACTTAGAGTGGCTGAGTCGCTGGAAATTCAACCAACCGTAAATCACTTCCGTGTATGAAGCATAAACGACAGCGCAGTATCCTCCCTCGTCTTCTCCTTCTCACCGCGTTTGCCGGCGCCTCGTCTGGCGTTGGTCATGCCGCCGAATACTTCTGGTCGGGCGGCACTGGTACCTACAACAACCCGGCCGGCTGGGGTGGCACGGTTCCGGGACCTGGGGACGACGCCCTGAACAACAGCGGGCTCGCGAACATACTCCAGATCAATCCGGGCGATCCGGATTGGACGGTGAGCGATCTTACCGCGGGCGGCAGCGCCGAAGGTGTGTCGGGCGCCATCGAACAGAACGGCCAGGTGGTGACCGTGAACAGCTGGCTGCATATCGGCGCCGGCACGAATGCCACTGGCGTTTACACGTTGAACGGCGGCACGCTGAACGTCCGGAACGGACGGCTCTTCCTGGGGGAAGCGCCCGGAACGACGGCAACGCTGAACATCAATGGCGGCGTCCTCAACAAGTCGGGTGACATTTTTACGATTGCTGATGGCGGCTGGAACGGTCCGGGCGAGCGCACGGGAACGGTGAACCAGAATGGCGGCGTGGTGAATTCCACCAGCGAAATCTGGATCGGCCAAGTTTCTCCCGGTCTCGCCTTCTACAACCTGCACGCCGGTTCGATCAATTCGAGCAACTGGTTCGTGGTCGCTCGTTCCGGAAGCACCGGCACGTTGAACATGGACGGCGGCTCGATTCTGCAGGTCAGCGGCGGCCAGCCGGCGTTCATCGTCGCCGACAACGGCGTTGGCACGCTGAATTTCAGTGCGGGCAGCATCAGCACGATCGGCGCGGAATTCTGGATCGGCAATGGGAACGATGGTGTTGGCACGAACAACATGAGCGGTACGGCGTCGTTGCTCGTTGACAACTGGATCGCCGTCGGTCGCGGCGGTCTTGGCGTGCTGAATCTTTCCGGCGGGTGGATCACCAAGACCGGCAATGGAAACCTGATCATGAGCGGTGAAGGAATCATCAATCAGACCGGCGGTGCGATCACCAACCTTTCAGGCGACACCTGGATTCCGGAAGGCGGACGGGGAACCTGGAATCTTGACGATGGTGTGGCCATTCTGGGACGCCTTGAGCTTTCGCACGTCGGCGGCGCGCAGGGTTTCTTCAATCTGAACGGCGGTTTGCTTCGCGCGACTGAAATCACCACGGGAAGTTTCGGAAGCTACAGCGAATTCAATTTCAATGGCGGCACACTCCAGGCGGGCGCGAACAACGCGAACTTCCTTCATGATGTTGCTGTTGCCAATGTTCACTTCGGCGGCGCGGTGATCGATTCGCAGGACTTCGACGTCACGATTCCGCAGGCGCTCAATGACGCAGGTGGCGGGTTGACCAAGCTCGGAACGGGAACGCTCCGGTTGACCGGCGCAAATTCCTATTCCGGTGCCACAGTCGTGAGCGCGGGCAAGCTTGTCGTCTCCGGTGCTTCCGCGGCCTTCACCGACTATTCGGTTGCTGATGGCGCAACGCTTGGAATTGGTGTCCTCGATGCCGGCAGCCAGGCGAATGTGCAGAGTGCGACGCTCGGAAACACGACCGGCGCAACGCTGGATTTCGACCTGGGCGCCTTTGGAAACCCGGCGACCGCCGTGCTTAATGTTTCCGGCGCACTCACGGTGAACGGCGTCATCACGGTCAATGTGGCCAGCAGTCTTCCGCAGCTCGGAAACATTCCGTTGATCACCTACGGCACGCGCGCCGGTTCGGGCAGCTTCGTGATCGGTTCACTTCCGGTTGGTGTGGAGGCAACCATTGTTACCAACGAGGGCACATCATCGATTGAACTCGCGATTTCTTCGATCAATGTTCCGCGCTGGGATGGTCAGGCGGGTGGCACCTGGGACATCGGTGTGACAGAGAACTGGGTGAACGTCGGCACCGGCAATCCGACGACCTATGCCGATGGCAACATCGTCCTGTTCGACGACAATGCGCAGGGAACAACGACCGTGAATCTCACCACCACGGTGAGCCCTGGCAGCGTCACTGCGGAGAACAACAACCTGAATTACACGCTGACCGGTTCTGGAAAGATTGCGGGCTCGACCGGTTTCGTGAAGGAAGGCACTGGAACCTTCACCATCTCCAACACCGGCGGCAACACCTACACCGGACCGACCGTAATCACTGGCGGAACACTCGCGGTGGACAGCCTGGCCAATGGCGGATCGCCCAGTTCGATCGGTGCATCTTCGTCCAATCCAACCAACCTGATCATCTCGGATGCGACGCTCAGCTACATCGGTTCACCGGTCGCCACCGATCGCGGTTACCAGATTCAGAACACGAACAGCACGATCAATGTTGAGAACAACCTGACTCTGAGCGGTGTTGCACGGGCTACCCCTGGCAGCGGTTTTGTGAAGACCGGTCCGGCCCAGCTCGCCTACACCACGGTTGGATCCAACCAGCTCTCGGCCGGAGCGCTGGCAGGATATCATGTCGTTGAAGGCACTGTGTTGTTCGACGGAACGGCCGGCAACCAGGTCAACTTCAATCAGAACGAATTCTGGGTCGGCAGCACTGAAGCGACGGGCGCTTCGCTCGTGCTCAGCAACACGTTCCTGCACGTCACCAGCTGGCTTGGTGTCGGTCGCGGCAACGGTAATATCGGCAACACTTCGTCGGTCTCGCTCTACAACTCCGCCATCAACGTGGGCAACACTTCCTTTGGCTGGAATCGGGAGCTGCCTGAGAACTTCGCGTTCCAGACGCTCACGCTGAACGGCAATTCGTCCTTCACCAACCGAGGTGATTCGAACCTCGGTGAAAGCGGCGGCTCGACGGCCACCATCAACATCAATGACTCGTCGGTCTTCTATTCCGCCAATCGCGTTTATCTCGGCATGAACGGCGGTTCCACCGGTGTTCTCACGGTCGCCAACTCCGGCATCTTCCGGGTGAACAACGGCTGGTTCTCCGTCGGCAACGGAAACGACGGCAGCGGCACAGCCCTTTTCAAGGACAACGCGAACCTGTTCGTAGCCTCGGACCTCAACGTGACCGACACCGGCACGAGCATCGGTTCTTTGACGCTGCAGGATAACGCGGTGGCGAGCGGTAACAGGGTGTTCATCGGAAAAGCGAGTGGTTCGCAGGCGACGCTCAACATCTCCGGTTCGGCGACGCTCAGGTCGCGCGCCGATCATTTCCGCGTGGCTCAAACGGGCGGAAGCGTCGGAAACGTGACCATGAGCGGCGGAACTGTGTTTGTCGGAAACGAACTCTGGGTCGGCGAATCCGGCACAGGCAACTGGACCCAGACCGGCGGCGATGTCTGGTCCACCAACTGGGTCGCCATCGGACGTAACAACGGTGGAACGGGCGTTTATACGATCTCCGGCGGTTCGCTGACGGAGCTGATTCCCGGCAGCCGGATGATCGTCGGTTCGAGCGGCACCGGCACGTTGAACGTCAGCGGCACCGCTCAGGTGAGATCGCTGGGCTCCTTCCAGGTGGCCGAAAACGGCAGCAGCGTTGGAACGGTGAACCTCGACGGCGGCACGATTACCGCGCCGCGAGTAATGGGTGGTGCCGGTTTCGGAACGTTCAACTTCAATGGAGGAACGCTCGTCGCTGCCAACGGCGCGCAGCAGGACTTCATGTCAGGAATCACCACAGTGAACGTCAAGGCCGGGGGAGCAAAGATCAACACGGGCACGAACGTCGTGAACGTGTCGCAGGCGTTGCTGGACGGTTCGGGTGACGGCGGCTTGACGAAGCTGGGCGCTGGCACGCTCAACCTGAACGGTGCCAACACCTATACCGGAGCCACCGCCGTGAATGAAGGCCGCCTCGGCGGTTCGGGAACGATCGCCGGACCGGTCAATGTTGCCTCAGGTGCGGGACTCGCGCCCGGCAGCACCAGCGGCATCGGCACGCTCACGATCAATAACGCCCTCACGCTCGCCAGCGGCAGCACGACGTTCGTGGATGTTAGCCTCGACGGCGGTGTTCCCGCCAGCGACGAAGTCACCGGCCTGACGAGCGTCAGCTATGCGGGCACGCTGGTGGTGTCGAATGTTGGCACGAATGCGCTTGAAGCGGGCAGTGTGTTCAAGGTGTTCAACGCGGCGTCGAGCAGCGGCAACTTCACCTCCGTCACGGTGCTGCCGTCCGGTTCGGCCACGTTCAATCCGGCAACGGGCGAAGTGACGATCACCGGCACCGGTTCACTGGCCGTGGGATCGGCCACACTGCAGAACGGCAATCTTATTCTGACTGGCGAGGGTGGGGTTCCGGGAACGGGTTATACCTGGCTGACGTCCACGAACGTCGCGGATCCGCTGGCGTCATGGACCACCAACAGCACGGGTGTCTTTGACAGCAACGGCGCCTTTTCGAATGCGATTCCGGTAAATCCATCGGAGCCCGCACGTTTCTTCCGGCTCCGTCAGCCGTAAGTGGGTTGGATAGGGCAGGGACGTCTGTTCGGGGCGTCCCTGCCTTTTGTGTCTGCAGGCTGCTGGATGAGAAATCGGTGAGAACGAATGGTTTCAGAAATCCCGTGTTTCCATTCCGGCAATTGAAGTTCAACTGGCTGTGGCCGATTCATGCCACATGACGATTTCAGGTCTTCGAGTAGGTTGTTCTCAGCTGCAAAGTTCAGTTCCTCGCCATATGAAACGATTTTCCCATCATCGCACCACATCGGTCGCGGAGCCGGCGTTCACGTTGATTGAACTGCTGGTCGTGATCGCCATCATCGCCATTCTTGCGGCGATGCTTCTGCCGGCGCTCTCCAGGGCCAAATCCAAGGCGAAGCAGATCTCCTGTGTGAACAACAACCGCCAGATCGGACTGGCGACGGTGATGTATGTCGAGGAATCCAGATACTATCCCGGCTGCCTTTGGAACTTCGGTCCCAATTTCTCTTATGTCTGGCCCGGTCGCCTGCTCACGCAACTGGGAAACAATCGTTCCGTCTTTTTCTGTCCGGCCGCAGATCCGAAGGCTTCGTGGGATAGAAATCTGAACGATTCCCTCGGTGCACAGGCCATTCCGCCAGCACTCGCGTTCGATCAGTACGGCATCAACGAAAAATCCCGATTCTCGATCGGTTACAACGACTGGGGATTGTCGCAGAGCGGGAAGCTCGGACTCGGCGGCGATGTCGGAAACGGGACGACCGAGACCCCCGGCAACCTCGTCAAAGATTCCCAGATCAAGCGTCCTTCCGACATGATCATGCTCGGCGACAGCAAGCCCGACGGACATTTCGACGGCAACATCGATCCTGTCTCCAGTCAGGCGGACAATTCCCAGGGTGAGCAATGGCCGTCGAACCGCCACAACAAGCGCACGGTGCTGATGTTCACCGACGGCCATGCCGAAGCGCCGCTCCGCAAGGATGTCATCGATCCCAACAACCAGCTCTGGCGCGCGCGCTGGAACAACGACAACGAGCCGCACAACGAAGTCTCCTGGACCGTCAATCCCGCCCTTGAATCAAAGATCGATCCGTAAACCGGCTCAGCATCACGGCTTTTCCATCCATTGAGTCCCAGACCTGAAACCAAATTTAATGAGAGACCCGAAATCCATCACTGCCCTGGCGCTGCTCAGTCTGAGCGTTGCGATTCTCAATCCAGA
Source organism: uncultured Verrucomicrobia subdivision 3 bacterium (assembly GCA_937890005.1). Taxonomy (GTDB): domain Bacteria; phylum Verrucomicrobiota; class Verrucomicrobiia; order Limisphaerales; family DASXHY01; genus DASXHY01. The sequence goes on from CALBZA010000056.1 coordinate 19,555, forward strand.
ACCCTCCTGTTTCGCACAGAGCCAGTCACAGTCGCGTCCGGCTGTTCGTCCGGCGTCCGTTCCGCTCGTGGCGTGCGATCCATATTTCAGCATCTGGTCGCCGGCCGACAAGTTGACCGATGCCGGCACCACGCACTGGACCGGCAAGCCGCATCGGATGACGAGCCTGGTGCGAATCGATGGCAAGACGTTCCGTGTCATGGGCGACGCACCGCAAAATCTTCCGGCATTGCCGCAACGCAGCCTGGAAGTGCTACCCACACGAACGATCTACAGGTTCGCCGGGGAAGGCGTTGAACTGACGCTCACCTTCATGACGCCTGCCTTGCCGGAGGACATCGATATCCTGTCACGACCGGTCACGTATCTGACTTATGAGTTCAAGGCGACCGACGGACGCGAGCACACCGTTGAAACCTATTTCGACGCCGCGAGTGAACTGACCGTCAACAACCCGGACCAGAAAGTGGTCTGGTCTTCGGAAAGTCCGCGCGGTCTCGTGGCGCTCAAGGTGGGATCGAGCGACCAGAACGTGCTCCGCACCCGTGGTGACGACCTCCGCATCGACTGGGGCTACCTCTATGTTTCCGCCGAGCGCAGCCAGAAGCCTGAGGTGACACAGGCCGACGCGAAGACGGTTCGCGACAGTTTCGCATCGCAGGGAAGCATTGCGTATGTGGCGCCGGTGAAATCCACGCCGACACCTGCTTCCTCTGCGCCCGTTTCGGCATTGTCCTTTCAGTTTGGAAAAGTCGGCAGCAAACCGGTTTCACGCTGGTTGATGGTGGCTTACGACGATCTCTATTCGATCCAGTACATGAAGAAGAACCTGCGGCCGTACTGGCGTCGCAACGGCTGGGATGCGGACGATCTGCTTCGCGCCTCGGCAAAAGATTACAAGTCGCTCGTGAAACGATGCGAAGCGTTCGATACGGAACTCATGGCCGACATGCGCAAGGCGGGCGGTGACAATTATGCAAACCTTTGTGCGCTGGCATATCGGCATTGTTTTGCCGCGGGCAAGTTTGTCGCCGACGACAACGGCCAGCCGCTGCAGTTCTGCAAGGAGAATCATTCCAACGGCTGCATTGGAACCTCCGACGTGTTTTATCCGATGGCGCCGCAGTTCCTGCTGTTTGGTTCGAGCGTGACCAAGTCGTTCCTCGTTCCATTCATGGATTACGCGGCGAGCGAACGCTGGAAGTTCCCCTTTGCGCCGCATGATCTCGGCACGTATCCGCACGCCAATGGCCAGGTTTATGGCGGTGGCGAGCGATCGGAAGAAAATCAAATGCCGGTCGAAGAGAGCGGCAATCTGCTGCTGCTTTTCGGGGCGGTGGCGCAGATGGAAGGCAACGCCGATTTTGCCGGCCGCTACTGGCCGGTTCTCGAACGCTGGGCGGAATATCTCAAGGACAAGGGATTCGATCCGGAGAACCAGCTTTGCACCGACGACTTTGCCGGACACTTCGCGCACAACGTGAATCTCAGCGCGAAGGCGATCTGCGCGATCGGTTCGTTCGCACGCCTGTGTGAAATGCGCGGCGACAAGGCGAAGGCTCAGGAATACTTCAAGATCGCGCGCGAGTTTGCGCAGCGTTGGATGAAGGAAGCGGACGACGGCGATCATTACCGCCTGACGTTCGACCGGGCTGGGACCTGGAGCCAGAAATACAATCTGATCTGGGACCGCATCCTCGGGTTGAACCTGTTCCCGGCTGAAGTGGCTGCGAAAGAGATGGCGTTCTATCGGAAGCATCAGAACCGCTACGGTCTTCCGCTCGACAACCGCCGCGACTACACCAAGCTCGACTGGATCGTCTGGACCGCGACGCTCACGCAGAACCGCGAGGATTTTGAAGCGTTGATCGATCCGATCCTCACCTATGTGAACGAAACGCCGGATCGCATGCCGATGGGCGACTGGTATGAAACCAGGACGGCGAGAAAGCATGGCTTCACGGCGCGTCCGGTGGTTGGTGGTGTGTTCGTCCAGACGCTTTATGACAAGGCGCTCTGGAGCAAGTGGGCGAAGCGCGACAAGACCAAGGCCCGCAACTGGGCTCCAATCCCCCGGCAGCCGGTGCTGGCGGTTGTGGTTCCCGCCGCTGACAAGATTCCGGCCGTCTGGCGTTACACGACGAAGCGCCCGCCGGAGGGCTGGAATCGTCCCGACTTTTCCGATTCGAACTGGCGTGAAGGTCAGAGCGGATTTGGCACGCCCGGAACTCCCGGCGCCTTCGTCGGCACCACCTGGAACACGCCGGAAATCTGGCTGCGCCGCGAGATCGAAATTCCCGCGGACAAGCTGAAGAACATCGGCTTCTGGGTGCATCACGACGAGGATGTCCGGATTTACGTGAACGGCGTTCTCGCCGTGGAGAACTCCGGATTCATGACTTCGTACGATGCCTTGCCGCTCACCCCTGCCGGCCGCGCGGCGCTCAAGCCGGGCAAGAACCTGATCGCCGTTCACTGCCGTCAGACCGGCGGCGGCCAGTATGTCGATCTCGGTTTCGTGGACGTTTCACAGAACTGATTTCATGCGAGAAGGATCAGGCCGAATTGGAATGGCAACGCAGGCGGACAAGACTGCGTTGCTGCAGGTCGTCACTCGGGGGGAATTGGATTCGAGTGCAGGAAGAATCTGCGTGATTTTGAAACGATTCCGTTTCGAAAATCCGGGGGCGGTCCTGATCCTTCTCGCTCTTTTCAGTACGTTGCTTCCCGCTTCCGCGGCGTGGGAGATGAAGCAGGCGCCGCTCATGACCGACTGGGCGCAAAAGGTCGATCCTCGCGATCCGCTGCCCGAATATCCCCGCCCGCAGATGGTCCGGTCAAACTGGCTGAATCTGAACGGGCTGTGGCAGTTTCAACCCGGTTCCTTCGACGATGCGGTTCCAGTCGGCCAGACGTTGCCGCGCGACATTTTGGTTCCGTTTCCAATGGAATCAGCGATATCGGGAATCAAGGAACATCATCCCCGTTCCTGGTATCGACGCACTTTCACTGTTCCTGCGAATTGGAAAGGTCAGCGGATTCTCCTGCACTTCGGCGCGGTGGATTGGGAATCGGAAGTGTTCATCAATGGAAAAAGCGTGGGTGTGCATCGGGGCGGATACGATCCGTTCAGCTACGACATCACGCGGTTCCTGAACGATTCGGGTCCACAGGAACTCATCGTTCGCGTTTACGATCCGACGGACAACCTCGGCGTTCCGCGTGGCAAGCAGACGCTTTCGCCGGGCGGGATCATGTACACGTCCTGCAGTGGCATCTGGCAGACCGTGTGGCTTGAGCCGGTTCCGAACACCAGCATTTCCAGTCTCAAACTGGTTCCGGACATCGACAATCAGCGGCTGGGCATCAACGTCACCATTCAAGGTCCAAGCGAAGGTGTGACCGTCAGCGCGGTTGCGCGGATCGGTTCGAATCTTGTGAGTTCAATTTCCGGTCCGGCGAACAGGTCTCTGCAGCTGCCTGTTCCGAATCCGAAGCTTTGGTCGCCGACCAATCCATTTCTCTACGATCTCGAAATCACCCTTTCGAACCGAACGGCGAAGCTCGATTCCGTCAGCAGTTATTTCGGCATGCGCAAGATCAGCCTCGGCCGCGTCGATGGTTTCGTGAAGATGCTGTTGAACGACCAGTTCGTTTTTCAATACGGCCCGCTGGATCAGGGATTCTGGCCGGACGGCATTTACACCGCGCCGACCGATGACGCGTTGCGCGCGGACATCGAATTCACCAGGGGACTTGGGTTCAACATGATTCGGAAACACATCAAGGTGGAACCGGCGCGCTGGTATTACTGGGCCGACAAGCTGGGCGTTCTCGTGTGGCAGGACATGCCGAGTCTGAATTCCTACACCGCACATCCCAAGCCGATCGATGCTCCGCAATACGAACTCGAACTGACCCGCATGGTGCAGAATCTCTGGAACTCTCCCGCGATCGTGATGTGGGTGGTGTTCAATGAATCGCAGGGACAACACCGCACGCAGGCGCTCGTGCAGAAAGTTCGTGAGCTCGATCCGACCCGGTTGATCAACGAAGGCAGCGGCGGAGAACATCATGGCTCCGGTGACATTCTCGACTGGCACAATTATCCCAACCCGACCTGTCCCGCGAGCGACACTATGGCGGTGGTCTGCGGTGAGTTCGGCGGTGTGGGGCTGGCGATCACGAATCACACCTGGGCGCCGGGGTGGGGCTACATCGGCGCGACGGATGGCGACGATCTCGCGACCAAGTTCGAGCAGTTTTCGATGATGCTCTGTGACTTCGTTCAGAACCACGGTTTGAGCGCGGCGGTTTACACCGAGATCACCGACGTCGAAATCGAATTGAACGGCTTCTACACCTACGACCGGAAAGTCTGCAAACTCGACCTGAATCGCGCACGCGCCGCGGCGGCATCGCCGAACGGACGCTACGTCTTCCGGCAGATTGTGGAGACTTCGCAGACCAACGCGCAGATCTGGCGCTACACGACGTCCCAACCGGCCACGAACTGGTTCGCTCCGCAATTCAATGACGCCGAATGGAAATCAGGTCCGGGCGGTTTTGGAACTCGCGGCACACCCGGCGCGGTGGTGCGCACAGAATGGAACAGTTCGGATATCTGGTTGCGGCGCGTGTTCAATCCGGGTGCGCTGACTTCCGAACAGCTGAGCGGCCTGATCCTGCGAATTCATCACGACGAAGACGTGGAGGTTTTTCTCAATGGCGAACAGATCTTTTCAGGCAAGGGTTACACGACTACTTACCTGCCGATATTGCTGGGTGAATCGGCGTCACGGTTGCTGAAGGCCAATGCTGACAATGTGCTGGCAGTTCACTGTCATCAGACGACGGGCGGTCAATACATCGATGTCGGCATTCAGGAACGAATTGTTGTGAAAGCTCCGTCCGCGAATGGAGTTTCAGCGGCACCTGAACGTCCACAGGCTTCTGCCGTGACGAATCGTGCGCCGCTGCTGGCGACACCTTTCAGTCCGCTTCCGTTGGGAAGTGTTCAACCTCTCGGATGGCTGTTGAAGCAATGCGAACTTCAGCGCGATGGTCTCACCGGCTTTGCCGAACAGCTTTACGACGAGAACGGACCGAACAGCGCCTGGCTCGGCGGCAAGGGCGAAAACTGGGAGCGCGGACCTTACTACTACAAGGGCCTGATCACACTGGCGCACGTGTTGAACGATGCGTCGTTGAAGCAGAGGGCGCAGAAGTGGTTCGACTGGGTTTTGGAACATCAGCGCGCGGACGGTTACATCGGGCCGGAGGCGGACGATGACTGGTGGCCTCGCATGGTGGTGACGTATGCGTTGCGCGATTACTTCGAAGCGACCGGTGATCCGCGTGTGCCGACCGTGTTGAGCAATTACTTTCGCTACATGGCTGACACGCTTCCGAACCGTCCGCTTCGCGACTGGGGCAAGGCGCGCGCCGCGGATCAGATGGACGTTGTGCTCTGGCTCTACAATCGGAACGGCGACACAAACCTTCTTTCGCTCGCGAATCTGCTTCGCAAGCAGGCCTACGACTGGCCGGGGATTTTTCGCAGCAACGCCTTTGCGCTGCACGGAACCGACTTTCATCCCAAGCACAACGTGAACGTGCAGCAGGCGCTGAAGTTTCCGGTTGTGGCGTACGAACTTTCGAAGTCGGCGAGCGATCGCGATGCGCTTTCGATCGGACTGGATCATCTCATGCGCGAGCACGGTTTGTCGTGCGGGATCAACAGCGGCACCGAGTTTCTTTCGGGAAATTCAACGATTCAGGGCGTCGAGCTTTGTTCCGTCGTTGAAGCCATTCTCAGTTTGCAGAATGCCGTTCAAGTGATCGGAGACGTCGCGTTTGCGGATCGACTGGAGAAGATTGCGTTCAATGCGCTTCCAGCCGGAGTGAGTCACAATTTCAAAGGACTGCATTACTACATTCTTCCGAATCACGTGAACGCCATCGTCGGACATCACGGGTTTAATCAGGATTACGACAACGGCAGTTTGCCGGGACCTTATTCCGGTTTTCCGTGCTGCCGCTTCAACCTGCACTGGGGCTGGCCCAAGTACATTCAGAATTCCTGGGCGGCAACATCGGACGGCGGACTGGCGGCGCTGGCGTATGGACCGACGGTGGTTAAAACACTGCTAGGTGACACGGAAGTTAAGATCACGGAGGAGACACATTATCCGTTCGAAGAACAGATTCGGCTGCGTGTGGCGTTGAACAAATCGTCGGCGTTCCCGCTTGTGCTTCGCATTCCCGCGTGGTGTTCGAACGCGACCATCACCGTCAATGGCCAGCCGCAGACCGGCGTCAAAGCGGGAACGTTCCATCGCATTCAACGCACCTGGAACGATGGTGATCAGGTTGTCTTGAATCTTCCGATGCAGATCGAAACGCAGACCGGTCCAAGTCGTGCGGTGGGGATTCATCGTGGACCGCTCGTCTATTCGCTGCAAATTGCAGAGAACTGGTCGGTGCGTAAGGCGGATCCAAGGGCGCTCGGTTTCGACGAGTTTGAAGTTCGCCCCGACTCACCGTGGAATTACGCGTTGCAGCTTGATCCGGCGAAACCCTCGGCTGCGCTTGCCTTCACGAACTTCGCGGTTCCATCGAATCCATTCGATCCATCGCAACCGTCGGTCGGCATCATCGCAAAAGCGAAGCGACTGCCGGAATGGGTTCCTGGCTGGCGCCGGGTGCATGCGTTCGAACCGCCGGTCAGCCCGGTCGCTTCCGACAGCCCGTTGGAAACTGTGACTCTGGTTCCGTTCGGATCGCAGCGATTGCGCGTGAGCTGGTTTCCGTATCTCGGCACACCGATGCCCACCGTCGGATCGTTTACAGAAAATTTCGATTCAAACTGGAGCGAACGATGGACTGTGTTTGGCGGCAACTGGACCGCACGCGAAGGTGAATTGAGCACGACTCCGGGCTCTTCCGGCGGAGCAAAGGCACTGGCGATGGCGACGTTGTTCACGAACTTCACGTTCGAAGCGGATGTGAAGGTCGGTTCGGTGGGAAATGCCGGATTGATCTTTCGCGTCAGCAAGCCGGACATCGGAGTCGATGCGTATTGCGGTTATTACGTGGGATTGAATCCGGCGCGGGGGCAGTTGGAGTTTGGTTGCGTCAATAACTCCTGGCGCGTGATCACGAACGCGCCACTGACGATCGCGTCCGACACGACGCATCGATTGAAAGTGCACGCCGCGGGATCGCATCTGCGAATTTATCTGAATGGATCGGAGCAGCCCGTCGTCGATGTTCGGGATTCGACCTTTTCCAGCGGAATGGTGGGGGTGCGGAATTTCTGCACGGATCGAGATCGATCGATTTCAAGTTTTTCAAATGTGGTTGTGACCGAGCTTCCTTCGGGTTCGGGGCGCGTTTCACATCCGTAGATTCAAAATTCGATGGAAGAAAATTGTTTCTGTGCCCGTCGGCACAATCCGGCGGAGTCGTTTGTATTGTTCGGATGGAAGCTCGCTGCGGCTTCGATTGCGGTTGCCGCTGCCTGTGTTTCGTCACAGGCCGCTGAACTGCCGCCGCCGTTTCCCGTGGATCCAAACCAGGATTTGGAACGAACCTGTTTCCAGACCGGCGAAGCGTGGAGTCCGCAGGGAAATCTTCGTTCCGACGTGGCGATCGTTTACGGCATCGACACGAACCTGCCGCATCGCATCCAGACATGGCGCGATCGCGGATATCGCATTCACGTGATGACCGGCGTTTCGTGGGGGCATTATCAGGATTATCTCTACGGGCGCTTCGATGGGATCAATCACGTGGACGAGGCGCAAACCGTCAGTGACGGCCGCAAGAGCAGTCATGGTGGTGATGTCTATTACATGTGCCCGAGCACGAACTACGGAAACTTTCTGTGCTCAGGCGTGCAACGGGCGCTGGAGGCGGGCGCGGAGGCGATTCATCTGGAGGAACCGGAATACTGGGTGAACTCGGGTTACTCGGAAGGTTTCAAGCGCGAATGGCGCGCCTACTACAACGAGGAATGGCAGCCGCCACACAGTTCGTTCGATGCCCAGTGGCGTGCCTCGAAATTGAAATACTTTCTCTATCGCCGCGCGCTTCAGCAGATTTTCGATCACGTCCAGGAATTCAACCGAAAGACTGGAAAGAAGGTGCGCTGCTATGTTCCGACACACAGCCTGCTGAACTACGCGCATTGGGAAATTGTCAGCCCGGAATCGAGTCTCGCGCGCCTGAACGGTTGCGACGGTTACATCGCGCAGGTCTGGACCGGCACTTCTCGAACGCCAAACAAGTTTCGCGGAGAGGTGAAGGAACGGACGTTCGAAACCGCATTTCTCGAATACGGCGCCATGCAGAATCTGGTTCGCGCAACAGGACGTTCGGTCTGGTACCTGAACGATCCGATCGAGGACAATCCGAATCACGACTGGGACGACTACAAACGGAACTGGGAATGCACATTGGTTGCATCGTTGTTCCAACCGGAAGTGTCGCAATACGAAGTCGCGCCCTGGCCGGAACGCATCTTTCGCGCACGTTATCCAAGATCAGCCAAACCCGCGGATCGCAAGACCATTCCACCGCTTTACGCCACGGAGCTTCAGGTCGTCATGAACGCATTGAACGACATGAAGCAGGACCACGTGGAATGGGACTGCGGAACGGATGGAATAGGATTGGTGATCAGTGATTCGCTGATGTTCCAGCGCGGCGATCCCCGGCCGAGCGACGAACACTTGAGCCACGTTTACGGACTCGCGCTGCCGTTCCTGAAGCGCGGCATGCCGATCGCGCCAGTGCAACTGGAGAACGTGACGGTTCACAATTACCTCAAGGATTTTCGGGTGCTGATGCTGACATATCAGGGCATGAAGCCGCTGAGCGACGATGTTCACGCGCCGATCGTTGATTGGGTGAAACGCGGTGGTGTGTTGGTGGTGTGCGACGATGATTCCGATCCGTTCAACGGTGTGCGCGAATGGTGGAACAGCGACGGCCGGAAATATTCGACGCCGCGCGAGCATTTGTTCGAGCAGCTCGGAATTGTGTCTTCCGCCAGTGAAAGCGAATGGCGGGTAGGGAAGGGAAAAGTCGTTTGGGTGCGAACGAACCCGGTGACTTTTGCCGACAGCGCGGCTGGCGACGAACGCATTGTTTCAGTAGTTCGGGACGCGGCGAAACACGCAAAGCTGAAGTGGCGTGAGACGAATTACCTTTCGCTGCGGCGTGGTCCTTACTTGATCGCCTCCGGTCTCGATGAATCGATTGATGCCGATGTCAAAACATTGCGCGGACGGTTCGTAAATCTGTTCGATCCGGAACTGCGCGTTCAAAGCGAGGTGAAGATCGATCCTGCGGGAAGGTATTTGCTCCGCGATTTGGAATTCGGGCGTCGTCGCGACGGGCAGGTGATCGCATCTGCATGCAAGACGTTGCCGACGGAACATGGCGGCAAAACGTTTTCGTTCGCGGTTGAAGGAGTTGGAAACACGCCTGCGGTGGTGTTGATGCACGCCGGGAAGGAACCGCGATCGGTGGAACTCGACGGGATGAAAATTTCCGATGTGGAATATTCCAGCCGCGATCGGCTGCTTTGGATCCGGTTCGCAAATGAATCCCGTCCGCGGACGTTGAAGGTGCAGTTCTGAACGCCAGTTCGTTTTTAAGAGTATGAAGCTACGACCTCTCATTCCGGCGGTTTGTTGTTCGCTGGTTTTGTCCGCGAGCGCCGAGTCGCTTGTCACGCTGGTGAATCCCCTGATGGGCACCGATTCCACGCACGGATTCTCACACGGCAACATGTATCCGGCTGTCGCGGTGCCGTTCCCGATGAACACCTGGGCCCCGTACACACAGCCGCAGCGTGATTCGTTTTTCTACAACTACCGCGCCACACAAATCCGCGGCATCCGCCAGACGCATCAGCCGAGTCCGTGGATCAGTGATTACGCGATGTTTTCTCTCATGCCGGTTTCGGGTGAGCTGGCGGTGACTGAAGATCGGCGCGCGTCGGCATTCACACACGAGAACGAAGTCGCGCAGCCGGGTTACTATCGGGTGCGGCTGGATACGTGGAAGGTGACGACGGAAGTGACGCCCACGGAGCGTGCTGCACGATTCCGGTTCACGTTCGAACAACCGGGCGCCGGTTATGTGGTGTTCGACAGCTTCGACAAAGGCGCGTCGGTCCAGATCATTCCGTCGGAACGGAAGATTGTGGGCGCGGTGCGTTATCGCTGCGGCGATGCACCGGAGTTTTATTCCAGCAATTACTTCGTGATCGTGTTCGATCAACCGTTCAAGGCGCATGGCGTCTGGTCGGGCAACGACGTTCAATCCGGCGTCGATCGTCTCGCTGGCAAGCAGGCGGGAGCTTACGTGCAGTTTGATGTGGCCGCGGGAAAGGCGGTTGAATGCAAGGTGGCGTCATCGTTCATCAGTCCGGAACAGGCATTGCGAAATCTGGAAACGGAAATTGGCAATGCGAACTTCGATACGATCCACAACCGGGCGGATCAACGCTGGAACGAAATGCTTGGACGCATTCGGGTTGAAGGCGGATCGGAGAAGGAGCAGCGCACGTTCTACAGCTGTCTCTATCGATGCCTGCTGTTTCCTCACAAGTTCTACGAACTGAATGCGCAGGGAAAACCGGTTTATTTCAGTCCTTACGACGGTAAGCTTCACGACGGTGTGCTCTACACCGACAGCGGATTCTGGGACACGTTCCGCGCCGCGCAGCCGCTTTACACGCTGGTTTATCCTGATGTGAATGCGGAGATTCTGCAGGGTGTTGTCGCTGCGGCGGAACAAAGCGGCTGGTATCCAGCATGGGCCAGCCCGGGGCATCGCGCCTGCATGATTGGCAACAATGCGTTCTCTCTTCTCGCCGACGGCTGGGTGAAGGGCATCCGTTCCTTTGACCTGAACAAGGCGGTCACGATGATGATTCATGATGCGAACAACAGTGGTCCGATTGCCACGATCGGACGTGACGGCGCCAGGCCGTATCATGAAATCGGCTACGTTCCTTATTCTCCGGTGAAGGGCGAAGTCAGCTTCCACGAGGCGACAGCGAAAACGCTTGAGTACGCTTACAACGACTTTTGCCTGGCGCAGCTGGCGTTGATTGCAGGACGTACTGAAGACGCGAAGACCTTCGCGCAGAAAGCAATGAACTGGAAGAACGTGTTTGATGCGAACATCGGATTTGTGCGCGGCCGCAAGGCGGATGGTTCGTGGGTGGAACCGTTTTATCCAAATGAATGGGGTGGTCCATTCACGGAAGGTTGTTCGTGGCATTGGACCTGGTGCGTGTTTCACGACATTCCCGGTTTGATGAACGCGATGGGTGGCGAAAAGGCTTTTGGCGAGAAACTCGACGCTGTCTTCAGCTCCCCAAACGAGGTTCGTGTTGGAACCTATGGCGGAATGATTCATGAGATGACCGAAATGGTCGCGGCGGACATGGGACAATATGCGCACGGGAACCAGCCGATTCAGCACATGATCTATCTTTACAACTACGCCGGCCAGCCGTGGAAGGCGCAGTCGCGCGTGCGCTGGGCGATGGGCAAGCTCTACTCGCCGACGCCCGATGGCTATTGCGGCGACGAGGACAATGGCCAGACGTCCGCGTGGTATGTGTTCAGCGCGCTTGGCTTTTATCCGGTTTGTCCGGGTGACGACGAATACGTGATCGGAACGCCGATGTTCGATCGTGCGACGATCACTTATCCCGGCGGAGCGAAGTTCATCGTGAATGCGAAAGCGAATGGTCCGCTCCGGCCGTACATTCGCAATGCAACATTGAATGGAAAGGCATTCAACCGCACCTTCCTGACGCATGCAGAAATTTCGACCGCGGGTGAACTGACGTTCGAAATGACATCAGCGCCTGATTACAAGTGGGGAACTGCGCCGGAGAGCCGGCCGGCATCTCCGCTGACGGAACTTCTGAAGCAGCTTCCATAACTCAACCACCGAATTTCGCGAGCGCGCTGGATTTCGATCCAGCCGCGCTCATTTCTTTCGCCGTAGGGACAGCCTTTCCAGCCTGCCGCGAATTCAAAACTCAAAACTTGGAATTTGGAACTTGGAATTTGGAATTTGGAATTTGGAACTTTGCCAAAGAAAATCTTCTTCCCACTTCGTCACCGCTCGCTAGAGTGGGGTCGTTCCAAAGAAGGTTATGAAAAAATCAGTTCGCATTTCGGCGGTGGTCATTTGCTGTGCCTTTGCTCTGTTGCTGCAGGGTTGCACCCGGGAAAAGGCCGAAGCGATCAAGGTTGCCGCGCAAACACTTCGCGCGGAAGCGGTCGCTGCACTCGACCAGTTACGATCGATTCTCCGGGGAAACACGGCGATGCCACCGCAAGACAACGACAAGCTCGCTGAAGATCTCCGACAGGAGGAGGCGTTCTCCATAGAAATGCTTGAAAACCTGCTGACCGAAGGCGAAATCGGTGCCGAGGAAGCCGCGGCCACAGATGCAGTACTGCAACGCATCGAAATCCATTACGTGGCGTTCGCCGAGATGTTTGACGAGCTGGAGCGCGGACATTTCTTCGCTTCCGATGCCGTTCGCGCTGCGGAACGGCACGCGGTCAACCTCACGGTCCAAATGATCACGCTCGCCCGAATGATCGAGGAAAAGAAAATTCCAGTGAAACTGAATGCGAAGCGGATTCTGCTCGTGGAACAGATTCAACGTCACAACACCATTCCGGACGAAAACCTCAAGCGTCAGCATCTCAAGGCGGCGACGCAACAGTTGCTGGCGCTCGCAGCGGAAGAGCGGCAGCTGCGCGAAGAGGCCATCATGAAGTGCCTGAAAGCTGCGGAGGCGGGACGCTTGCTGACACGTCTGATCCGCGAGTATCGGACGCTTTCGGCCGAGGAGATCCTGCGGCTCACCCAACAGTCGCTCGGTGTCGCCGCGCAGTTGTCGGGACAGAATCCGGATGTCGTCGGCGCACTGGAGCGATTCAAGGCCGTCGAGACGCGCATCAAAGAGGATCCGTATTGGAGTCAGTTGCTGGAGAAACGTTTTCAGTTCGATTAACCCCGGGGAGGAGCCATGGACAACGACGCAAAGATGCTGGAGCTGCTCGGTTCAACGCTTACCAACGTTCAAGTGGAGTATCGCGCTGCGAAGCTGGCCGAGAGAACCAAGCTGAGGCCTGAACTTGAGAAGCTCCTGAAGCGATACGCTGAGTTTCAGTTGAAGCTGCTGGAGGACGGTGTGATCACCACCAAAGCCGATCTTGAGGAGATGGAGACGATTCGCGAGGAGATCAACGCAGCGGCGAAGAAGCAGAAGCTCGCTGTGGCGATTGTTAAAACGGCAGCGTTCGTAGCATCCAGGCTGGCGTGACGGAGACGGCTCCCGTTGGATTCTCAATCCAGTCCGCGATCGAACAGGTCGTCCTCGTTCAATCCCAGATAGTGACCGAGTTCGTGCAACAGCGTGGTATGAACTTCGTCCAGGAAGATTTCTTCATCCTGCTCGGCAAGGTCCCAAAGATTTTCCAGAAAGAGAATGATCTGAGGCGGCATTGGAACGGCGCCTTCCTCGGCGAATTCCGGTCCGATGAAAAGTCCGAGCGTGTCCGGTGCGATGCCATCCTCAACAAGCCCGGGGTTCGGCGACGGTTCGAAGGTTATCGGCAGCTGCACCGCCCGTTCGCGCAATTCCGCAGGAAGAGCCGCGAGTGTTGATTCGACTTCTTCCGTTGCGAGGGTCACCAGTTCATTCCAATCCATGCGGGCGCAGGATACCCATGGCGTGCTTCAGCCACAGCTCCATTCTGAAGGAAACCGGAAGCTCAACGACTGTATTTCGAAGCGTGTGGATTCTTCTTCAATCGCTCGAGCGCCTCCTGTTTCCAGTCGAGAGCCGGAGCCGATTCAACGGAGGGCGTCTGTTCCGTTGTTGAAGTGACAGTGTCCGGCGCGTTCACAGGTGCCACAGCGACAGACGTTGCGGAGGCGGGAACGGAGCGAGCCTCGAAAAAGGAGCTTTGGCCGAAGACCGATTTGGTTTCTCCGGATGGTTGAGTTTCGGTTGGAGCGATCCCGGGAAAGGACGATGCTGTCGGCGCGGACTGAAAAACAGTTCCGGCCTCCTCCTCATCGGTTCGCCAGCAAAGGCGAACGGATGGGATCGGCCCGACGTGCACGATCAGCGTCCGATAGCTGAGATCGCTCAGCGCCACTCGATCCGCGACTGCCTCGGCCTGGAGCAGGGAAGAGAGCAGGGCGTGGACGGTTTTCTTGTCCTGGTTTGCGGTGATCAAAGCCCGAATCTGCGGATGGGCGACGTCCTCGATCTTGTCCAGGTGAACGATCAGGCGCTGGACCGGGCTGAGTTCCATGTCAACGCCGCGCAGATCGTAACCGGCCTCAGCGAAGGTTCCGCCTGCATCGTGGATTTCCTGGAGTGCTTCGAGAATGTGATCCGGATTGTCCACGCGCAGGTCTGTGACACTGGATTGAATACTGGTGCGCAGCTGCTGGAGTTGCCCCGCCGTCACGGCGACACTTTCTTTGAGCTGGGAAATCTTCGGCGGCACGCTCTGGATGGCGGCCTGAATCTGCGCGGCCTTGCTGCCGATCGTCTGGACCTTCGTCATGAACTTTTTCATAGGCTCAATTTCCGGTTAGATCATTAATTACTCACGCGAAGGACGCGAAAGGCGTGAAGATGAAAGGGCCTCGCTGGAACAAGATCACAGTCTGATGTCCGGAGGGAGCCCGAACTCAAACGCGTGCACATTTGCTCCTTCGCGACCTTCGCGGCCTTCGCGTGAGGAAATTCGTTTTGCGAAATATTCACGGTGTCGTTTCCCCTCCGTCGGGTTTCTGTTTGGGTGCGGCCTGTCCCTGCGATTGCGCGATGACCTGCTGGAACTTCTCCAGAAACGCCTTCTCGTTTTCGAGCATCTCCTGCGTGAGATCGATTTCCACCGTCCCCTGTCGCGCTCTCGTGGCGAGCAGTTCCTGCGCGTTGCGGAGATGATTCCGCTGCTGCTCGGCCAGGTCCTTGAGCGTCGCCATGGTGCTGTGGACCATTTCCATCTCGTGTTCCATTCGCTTGAGCGCGTCGGCGATCGTTCCGGAATGAACGACTGAAATGGCCTTGCTCAAATCCTGTCGCAACGCATTTAAACCCTCGCTCAATCGGGCCGCGAGGGCATCGACGTCACCACTGCTGGAACCGGGCCTGGCCGACTCGGCGAGGCGTTGATCGACCGTGTTCCGCAGCGCTTCGAGATGTTTCGCCAGAGGACCGAGATCCACATGGACCGGTGGTGGCGAAGGCTGCGGTTTCGAAGATTGCTTTTCCAACGCCGTCTGAAGCGCTTCAAGTCGTTTGCCGACCGGTTCGAAATCAACCACGACCTGTGGCGCGGGAGGGTGAGGCGGTGGCGGCTTCGACAGCTGGCTCGCAATCGCCTGCTGAATTCCTTCGAGCCCCGATTGGAATCCGCTCAGTTGCGCAACGATGCGTCCGGCTGGATCGTCGCCGACGCCACGCGCGGCATTGTTGCGCTTGAACGTCTGTTTGATTTCCTCCCAGCGCGCTTTTTCCTCCGGCGTCTGAATGCCGAGAAGTTCCTTGAACTTGAGCAGGTTCGCCTCGGCACCGGTCGTGAGCGTCTGGGATTCGTTGCGATAGTGGTCGAGGATGATCCCGCGCACCTCGTCGTCGTTCATGATCGCAACCACCTTTTCGGCCAGGCGATTCATGTTGCGATACGAACCCTGAAGCTTGAACGGCGGCTCGGTGCGATATTCATCGGCTTGTGCGGCGGAATGAATGTATTCCTGGTTCACGCGCAGAACGACCTCGCGAATCATCACGAGTTTCTTCATCACGGACAGAATCTCCTCCACGTCCTGCGACGAATAACTGCCTTCAAAACCTTCCGCCTCGCGCTCGCCTGACTCGGCCATGCGGATGAACGAGCGGATGTCCTTCTGGCTCTTGTTCGCGAGCGGTGCAAGGACGGCATTCGACGTCACGGCGTTTTCGAGATAGCTCGCTTTGAACCATTCCGCATTGCCGCCGATGATGTCGCCCAGATTGTAGGTGTCGGCGCGGTTCGAAAGCATGTCGGGGATTTTGAACTTCTGGCCGCTCTCCGTGTAAGGATTGCCGGCCATCACCACCACGACCTTGCGTCCGCGCAGATCGTAGGTCCGCGGCTGGCCGTTCCAGACCCCTTCAATCTTGCGTTGAGCGTCGCAGAGCGAAATGAACTTCTGCAGAAATTCCGGACTGCAATGCTGGATGTCGTCGATGCAAATCATCGCGTTGTCGCCCATCTCCAGCGCGAGATTCAATTTCTGGATCTCCTCGCGTGCAGCGGCGTTCGGAGCCTCCTCGGGATCCAGCGAGGTGACGTCGTGTCCAAGCGCCGGGCCGTTCACCTTGATGAACACAATGCCCAGTCGATTGGCCACATACTCCATCAACGTTGTCTTGCCGTAACCCGGCGGTGAAATGACCAGCAGCAAACCCATCAGGTCCGTGCGCTTCGCAGCTCCGGCCGCGCCAATCTGTTTCGCGAGATTGTCGCCGACGAGCGGCAGATAAACGCGGTCGATCAATTGATTGCGGACAAAGGAGGTCAGGACCTTGGGCTTGAATTCATCGAGACGAAGCCGTTTGCGTTCGCGTTCGAGAATCTGCTGTTTGAGATCGCGGAAACGTTCGAAGCGCGGAACGACTTCCTGTTCGTATTCACGCAGGCGCTCGGTGAACTTCAGATAATCGAAACGATAACGGCTGCCGTGAATGACGTTGTGGCTGCCTTTCATTTCATCCAGGTCACGACTTGCGCCGGCCTGAACGACCGTGGTTTTGAGTTTGCCGCCGCAGAAGAGAATGGCTGCAACTTCGTCGAGATACTGGAGCTCGTTGCCCTTCAAATCGAGCGGGGAGGATTGAGGCGAAGCAGTCCGGGACGTTTTCGATGCGGAAGGCGTGGCAGCGTGTGTTACGTGAAGCAGGAAACCGCGGGTCCAGTCGCGAGTCAGCTCAAGTGCGCTTTCGAGATGTTCGCCCAGGTCGGTCATCGCGCGTTTGAATGAATCGGCGCTGCCCTTCGCAATGAGATGCTGATTGAAGCGGGTGGCGAGTTCGTGCGCTTCACGCGTGACGACGAAGGCGTCGCCGCCGATCAGTTCGTGAAAAAGATATTCGCCCGCCGCGTCTGCGATCGATTCCGAATACAGCTTCGTTTTCTGGATGAAATCCCGGATGAGTTCCTGGAGTGCGGCGATGTAATTCTGCTGGATGGGATCGCCCGGAAAAACCTTGTTGCGCTCGCCGAATGCCTTCAGCCGCGTGCTCCAGAGTTTGCGCGTCGGTTCGGGACAGAAGCGATGCCAGTAAACCACGGCGCAGGCGCGGGCCGTCGGATGAAACCGCGCGAGCTGCAATGCAAGATGCGCTTCGAGCAAGGCGCCGAAAATCCTGGCGCCGTCAAGGTCGTGAACGCCTTTTGTATAGCCTTCCTGATAACGCGTTCCGACGAACTGCTGGACGAATGCAAGCCGTTGTTCCGCAGACCACGCGAGGACTTCCTCCAGAGTCGGGACATCAGCAGAAACCTGGTCTTCAGTCCGCCCGGCATCGTCGTTTTCAGCTTCAGAATCTTCCCCGATCTGGCCATTACGCTGAAGCGGGTTGAAATCCGCGCTCCTGGCTTCCAGAGCTTTCAACAGTTGCCACGCGAGATACTCGCCTCGATAGACCTGTGGATTTTCTGAAACGACTTCCTGATCCCAGACGCCGCGCGTGGCGAGCAGTTCGGGATCCTCGATGGCTTCGAAATATTTCGTGCTCGTCAGGTGAACGAACTGCGTGCCGTCGCGATTGACGACGGTGAGATCGAGCGGCTGCGTGTTGATGTTGAAGCGATGTTTCCCAAGCTGGATCACCGGTTCGCCGCCGACGAACAGTTCCTGGCGATCCTTGAGCTGCCGCACCGCTTCCTGCTGAACACTCTTGAGCCGGCCCTGCAGATCGTCGGCCTTGACCGAATCCTCCAATGCCAGCAGCTGATCAATCGTCTCACGCACCTTGGCGATCATCAGATCGGATGCCATGTAGGTGTTGATCTCCTCGATCGACTTGAAGCTGCCGAGACGATTCTGAATCACCTTCAGAATGCGCTCGGCCGCGGTCATCAAGGCGCTTGCGCGCCGATTGCGTTGTTCGACGAGCGCGAGCTTGCGCTGTTCGAACGCTTCGTAAAGTTCCGTCCGACGTTCGGAAAGTTGAACCGTGTATTCCTCGAAGTCGGCGAAGGCGCCTTCAAGTTCCTCGATCTGAACCGTGAGTCGATTCAGGTATTCCTCGCATTTCGCGGGCGAATCGCAGAGGTCGAGGTAACTCGCCGCCGCCTGGCTCAGTAGCTTGATCTGTGCGCTGAACTGCGCTGCACCTTCGCGGGCGACCAGTTCCTGGAGCCGCTTCTTCAACGCGGCCTTCACCTGGTTCAGCGTCGTGTAGATCGCCGTGATGCCATCGATGATGCGCGTCGTTTCGGTCGCATCGGCAATGTTCAGACTGTTGACGATCTCGACCAGCATTTCGAGCTCGCCGCCTGCCGTGCTGACAGCCTTCTCGATTTCTTTGCCTTCGGCGACTTTCGTCACCGTTTCAACCGCGGCAACCTGCGCGTCCGCCTGCTTGCGATAGGGATCGAGCGCCTCGGGTTTGAGAAGAAATTGAACGGTGTTGCCGGACAACGTCGCAGTCTGCTCCGTCACTTTCGCTTCAAGCGCATCAACGGTCGGAACATCGACGTAACGAACCTCCCGAAGTGTGATCAGTTCGCCGCGGAGATGCCGGAGCGCGGTGAGATTGATGACGTAATCGTTGAGCGTGTTGAAACTCGCCCGGCGGATCGTATTGAAGAGTTCCTGACCGCGCTTGCTGACATCCTGGACGCGTTGGACGGCTTCGCGCTGGAGACGGCGAACCTTGTCGAACTCATCGACCGCCTTGTCTGCCGCTTCTCGAACCTGCCGCAAGGCATCATCGATGCCGAACGCATCGGCATGCGACAGCCATGGATAGGAATCGAGAATCGCGCCGCAACGTTTGACGAGGTCGGTGTAGAGTTCGGCGTAGGGACTGTCCTTTCGCACCAGCGTGAGCACTTCGTTGCACTCGGCGAGTGCGCGGACGACTTCCTTGTTTCCGATCTGATAAAGGTAGGCGTCCTTTTTGCCGGGCGGTTCGAAGCCGGGTTGATGAAACGGTGTCTGACGCAGCTGAATCGAATGATGTTTCTGCGGCTCGTGCTCGGCGCGAAAGAGCAGGAGGTGGCCGTTTGGAAAAATGGAGAATCCGTTGCAACCGATCCGTTCCTCGACCTTCTGCGCAATCAGGCGATACGGCATGAGCGCATAATCGCCGGTCATCCGGTTGTAGAACACGTAAAGAACATCCTCGCCATTCGGCGCGTGGACCGCGCGTTCGAAGACCATTCCTGCCGTGCTGGCCTCAAAGCGCTTCAGTTCTCCGGTTGCCAGATAATAGCCGTCCGGAAAAATCAGTCCGTGTTCTTCAGGCAGAAAGACGCACGATTCGCCGATCGAATCCACGCGCACCGCCGTCTGCTGCTTCTCATTGAAAATGAAATAGCGCGCCTGGGTTTCCTTGTAGGGTCGAATCTTGAGCAGGATCAAATGCCCGACGATTCCGTATGCGATCTCGGCGTCATCAACCTTCTGATACTTGTCATCGACAGGTTCCGAATAAATGCCTTCGCCGGTGGCAGTATTGTCCTCGACCTTGATCGTAAGATCGCCTCCGACCGATTCGACAAAGACGCGGTCCTCGATCGAAACGTGTGGATGATCGCCGTAGCGATACGATTCGCGATCGGGAATCTGCCAGCGGAACTGGTGGGCAGGGGGATAGGCGATGCGGCGATATTCGGCTTCGGCGCGGCCGTCGATGTACTTCAAATCGCCGTCATTGTAGGCCCATTTGAAAATAGCAAAGTCGTCGATCCCTGAACCGGTGCCGAACTTCATGAACAGCTTGCCATCGATGAGCGAAAACTTCCGGAAAGCCGCCTTTTCGTAAATGTTGTAGAGCCGTTTGAAATCTCCGAGAAAGGCTTTGTCGTTGATCAGGTCAAGATCCGCCTCCTTGAATGAACCAGTTTCCTCGTCGCGTGTGTAAATCGCGAAGACGTCGCTCAGCTCCATCTCCTTCTTGAGACCGAACTGCACGTTGAAGCCGAACAGGAACCTGCCGTTCCCGAGCTGGATCATGTCGCGCGGAACGCAATTGTGCGCGGTGACAATCCGGTCGGCTTTCAGGATTTTGAATTCGATCGCGCCGAAAACGTTCTGTCGCTGACGATCCAGCTGCGACATCCGTTCGCTCAGTTTTGCGCCTTGTGTCTGAAGGCGGTTACGAATGATTTCGTACGTGGCGCTGCCGAGCGTCTGGGCCGTGGACTGCGTTTGCGGCGATGCCGCCGCGGGCTCGGTGGATGTCTCCGAAGCGGGCGAGTTCAGTTTTTCGTTGGGAACCTCAGCCATGGGTTAAATCTGGCGTAAGTGTGGGCATTTTCTGCCGCCCCGGCGGGGCCTGATTTTGATTCGCCGCCAGCCCACAGGTGACGCCTGTGGGCTGGTTTTGTTGGTGCTCTGCACCTGCTTTACACCTGGACAACCGGCTTCGATTTCTCATCCAACACCACAGACGCCAGTGTCTCGGACACTCCGGTCTGTTCGGCCATCGCTTTCGCCGATTTCAGGAATGCCAGCAGCGAACTGTCCTTGGTCGAACCCATCAGTTTCGTCAGCAAGGCAGCGACGGTCAGATTCTTCAGGTCTTCGCTGGTGACACCGAAATCGCTGACCAGCTTGCGGAGCTTGGTCTGGAAATGCTCGGGATCGCCGTTGAAGAACGTTTCCTTGATATCGCTGAGCGTGGCGCTGTTCAGCACCAGGCGATCGACAGACTTCCCGTTGCCGACGGCGCGAACCACCTTCTCGAAGAAGTCATTCTCGCCACCGACGATGTCGATGTTCGCGCTCTTGAGCGCTTCGCCGACGACCTGCGCGTTCGCCTGGGCAATGTCCTTTTGCACATGGATTGCGGCGAGTTCGACGTCGCGTTCCTTGGCGAGGCGCAGTCGGAATTCCTCGTGCTGCTGGCTGGCGGCCTGCAGGAGTTTCATCGCATTGGCCTTCTGTTCGATGCCCTTCGCCTCGGCAAGCATCTTGGCTTCGATTCCGGCTGCGACGGCCAGTTCCTTGTCCTTCGTGCCTTCGGCTTCGGCTTCAGCCTGTTGCTGCGTGATTTCCGCGTGTGAATGGCCACGGGCCTTGATGACCTCGGCTTCCGCCAGTCCCAGTTCGCGCACGCCACCGGCTTCGACTTTCTTGGCTTCGGCCTTGGCGATGATGACCTTGGCTTCGGCCAGTCCGGGAGCGGCTTCCTGCGCGGCGAGACCTTCCGCCTGTTGCTGCATGGCGTGGCGTTTCCGTTCCGATGCCTTGGCTTCGGCTTCGGCGAGCGTCTGAATCCGTTCCGCTTCGCGAATCGCGGATTCCTTTGCGGCTTCGGCGGCGACGATGGCCTTGATCTTTTCCGCTTCGGCAAGATTGCGATCGGCTTCGCGCTGGGCTTCAGAGGCGACAACCTTCACCACCTGTTCCTTCTTCGCGTTCATCTCCGCTTCAATCAAGGTGACTTCGCGGACGCGTTCGGCGGTCATGCGCGCCTCGATGTTGAGCTTCTCTTCCTCCTGCTGCACGACGGCTTTCTGTTCGGCAACGACGATCGCGCGTTTGCGTTCCACTTCGACACCCGCTTCGGCAACCTTGGCGTTCTTGTCGAGATCGGCCAGAGCGATGGTGCGCTCGCGGCGGACGCGTGCTTCCTCGCCTTCCTGCAACGCTTCCTGCTCGAGACGCTGCTTCTCCTTCTTGACCGTGAACTCGCGTTCCTGAACAGCGCGGTTCATGTCTTCGGTGCGGAGGCGGATGGCTTCCTCGGCTTCGAGACGCTTGGCTTCGACCTCCTGCCGGCGTGCTTCAATCACCTTGCGGGCCTCGGCTTCTTCGTTCGCCTTGATTTCGGTGATGGCACGGTTCTGCTTGGCGGCGTCTTCCTCGTTGCGGCGCCGTTGTTCGCGTTTGGCGATTTCGGCGTCGGCATTTTCCTTCTCGATTTGAACGGCGGTGCGTTGCGAATGTTCGTTTGCGACCACGCTTTCACGCCGGGTGATCTCAGTGATCTTCTTGATACCTTCGGAGTCGAGCACGTTGTTGGGATCGTGCTGGTCGAGCGGCGTCTGTTCGAGGTAATCGATTGCGACGTCCTGGAGCAGGAAGCCATCGAGATCCTTGCCGATCGTGGCCTGAATTTGATCGCGGAACTTGATGCGTTCGGTGAACAGTTCATGAAATTCCATTTGTTTGCCGGCGGTCTTGAGAGCTTCGGAGAACTTCGCCTCAAAGAGTTCGCGCAATTGGGCGAGGTCGGAAACGCGTTCCGGTGTCAGCATTTGTGCGACTTTGCGGACGCTTTCCTCGGTCGCTTCGACGCGGATGTAGAACGCCACAGTGATGTCGGCGCGGATGTTGTCCTTGCAGACAAGGCCGTCCTTGCCTTTGCGGGTGATCTCCAGCTTTTTCACGGAGATATCGACGATGTGATAGGTCTGGAAGAGCGGCCAGGCGAGCATCCAGTCGAAGGAAACTTTCACGCCGCCCCAGCCGGTTCGCACACCGGCGCGTCCGGGCTGAATCTTTCGGACGAACATCATGATGATGAGGCAGAGAATTCCGAGCGGGACAAGTATCGCAACGGCGATGATGATTTCTTTCATAACACAATGAGGCTGCCGCCTGCTTTACCTCCGACTGACGGCACACCTTGTAATGGTTGAGTGGGTCTCACGAACGATTGATCCGGACGCCACATCCGGCACGCCCCGTGGTTAACAGAAACGATTGGGGCAGGCCAATATAAATCCCGGATCAAATTCGAATGACGATGGTTTTGTGAGCGATTGTCTCGCCGAGAAACGTTTTCAATGCAGATTCTTTCGGATCGCTCGATGTGAGCCGTCACGCATCAGCGGATTTTCTGGCCTTTTCCCGGATATGAAAAAGCCGCACGAAGACATCATGCGGCTGAATTGCCATTAGTGCTCGAGAAGAATACGTCCCGAGACTTCTGTCAGAACTGTCTCAGAAACCGGAGGTCGTTCTCGTAAAAGAGCCGGATGTCGTTGATGCCATAACGAATCATTGCAATCCGTTCAATGCCGAAGCCGAACGCCCAACCGGTCCAGACCTCGGGATCATATCCGACGTTTTCGAACACCTTCGGATGCACCATGCCGCAACCGGCGATTTCCAGCCAGTCCTTGCCCATTTTCTTCACGAGCAAGCTGGTGAAATCGATTTCAAAACTTGGTTCCGTGTAACTGAAGTAGTGCGGACGGAAACGAATCTTCACGTCGTTCCCCATCAGTTCGCGAAAAACGAATTCGACCGTTCCCTTCAGATCGGCGGCTGTCACCCCTTTGTCCACGTAAAGCCCTTCCACCTGCTGGAATGTCGGATTGTGTGTCGCATCCGCGTTGTCGCGCCGATAAACCCGTCCAGGAACAATGATCCGGATGGGCGGCGGCTGATTCTTCATCACGCGGATCTGCACCGATGAGGTATGCGTGCGCAACAGGCTTGAGGCTTTGGGCGCAGAGCTTGAGGTTTGCCCGATGTAAAACGTGTCCTGAGTATCGCGTGCCGGATGATCGGCCGGCGTGTTCAATGCATCGAAGCAGTGATACTCGTCTTCGATCTCCGGGCCGTCAGCGACCACGAATCCGATTTTGCGAAAGCTGCGAACGATGTCTTCGGTCACCTGCGTGAGTGGATGCAACTTGCCGAGAACACGGCGTCGTCCGGGCAGGGTGAAATCGGTCGGCTCCTTCGGCAGCGCGGCTTTGAGTTCGAGTTCACCGCGACGTTCAGCGAGGGCAGCTTCGAGTTCGACCTTCGCGGCGTTGATCAACTTTCCGGCGCCGGGCTTTTCCTCCTTCGGCAAACTGCCGAGCTGTTTCATCAGCGCGGTGAACTTCCCATTCGCGCCAATCCAGGCGCCCTTGGTTTGTTCGAGCGCGGCAAGGTCCGGCGCGGCCTTGAGTTCTGCCAATGCAGATTGCTTCAACGGTTCAATTTCGTTCAGGAACGACATAAGCGTGCGCGAGATTAAGCCGCAAAGAACAACAAAAGTCACAAACGAAATTCAATCGGTCGAATTCTTCGCCACGCATCATGAGGACCTGCAGATCGATGGTTGAGCATTAGATATTGAGGCGTTGAACATTAGGCGTCGGACTGGAAATTTCGGGCGTTGGAAGTGATTTACGATCGAGATGATAAAAGCATCGTCGCTCGCGTGTTCGACCGGTGAAAAATTTTCAACGCTTATTTCTCTCATCGCAAAGACCTTGCGCGATTCGTCATCGCGTCAGCGGAAAAAACTTCTTGCTGCACAAAAAATATTTTTGCTACCAACTTCGCGCCTTCGGGGCGGGGTTCTAGAGACCTCTCGGGAAATTTCACCAAAGCGGCCGGGTTAAGGATTTTTTTATGGGACTTGGAAATTTGGTGCGGGGAAAACTTCAGTGGAAGGCGGTCTCAATCGGATTAACCGGACTTGTTTTCATTTTCGTTGCCTCAGGTTCACATGCAACAGAATGCCGGCTTTATCCGATCGGTCTGTCTGCGCAGATCGTGTCCAACGTCCCGCCGGGAACCATTCTGAAAGATGTGTTGAACGGCGGCGGTCCCGGCAGTTTCGGATGGTTGAGCTGGGATGGCAGTCCGAGCGAACCCGCGCTGGTGGCGGGTCTCACGCCTCCGGGCAATTCACACACTTACGTCAATCCCGATTCACATTCCGACCGCCAGTTGAACATTGGCGATTGGGTTCAATCCAAACCCGGAGTTTCCAACAGCCGCAAAGTTCGCGACGCTCTCGACGCCTTGATCGGCAAAGAAATCGTCGTTCCAGTCTGGAACACGGTGCGTGGACAGGGCGCGAACACGGACTATCGCGTGTCTGCTTTTGCCCGGGTGCGGCTGCAGAGCTATCACCTACCTCAACAAAATAGGATCACTGCGGAATTTCTCGGATTCGCCTCCTGCGGATTGCTGAACCGCGCTCCGGTTGTCGATGCCGGGCCGGATCGCAGCGCGCTCGTTTCTGTGCCACTGACTCTGACTGGAAGTGTGAGCGACGACGGTTTGCCGGCAGGACGCCCTGTAACCGTTTGTTGGACCACAGTGAGCGGGCCCGGAACCGTGCAATTCGGTTCTCCGCAGAACACCAACACCGCAGCGCAATTTTCAGCGCCGGGCACTTACGTCCTTCGCCTTTCTGCAAACGATTCTGAGTTGAGTGGCAGCGATGAAGTGGTGGTGACGGTAGAGCGTGAGAATCAACCGCCCTCGGCAATCGCAGCCGAAGCCGTCACCGACGAAGATACGCCGCTCGAAATCGTGTTGCGCGGCTTGGATTCGGACAACGACGCGCTCTCGTTCAGCATCACACAGATGCCCGCACACGGACGGCTTAACGGCACTCCCCCCGAGATCATCTACACGCCCGCGGCAGACTTCAACGGAGCGGACCAGTTCACTTTCAAAGTCAGTGACGGCAGATTGGAATCGTCGAACGCTGTGTTCAGAATCACGGTTCGCCCGATCAACGACGCACCGGTTGCGGATTCGCTTCAGCTGACGAATCTCGAAGATTCCGTTCTCGAAATCGAATTGAGCGGTTCGGATGTCGAAGGCGATGACTTGACCTACACGATCACCGCATTTCCAACGAACGGCATCTTGAGTGGATCGGTTCCGACTGTGCGATACCTGCCCGCCACCAACTTTTTCGGATCAGACAGTTTTCGATTCATTGTGAACGATGGCCTGACCGATTCCGCAGAAGCGATCGTGCACATTGAAGTGCTTCCGGCAAACGATCCGCCGGTGATCAATGCCGGCGCCGATCAACTCATCACGTGGCCGACAAATTCAGTTCAGCTCTTTGGCGAGGTAATTTACGACGACT
Source organism: uncultured Verrucomicrobia subdivision 3 bacterium (assembly GCA_937890005.1). Taxonomy (GTDB): domain Bacteria; phylum Verrucomicrobiota; class Verrucomicrobiia; order Limisphaerales; family DASXHY01; genus DASXHY01. The sequence continues at coordinate 45,686 of CALBZA010000056.1, forward strand.
TTCCCGGCGTCGTCGAATGGGTGGAATGGCGGCAGTTGGGCGGCCCAGGCGTGGTGACATTCAGTGAAACCAATTCTGAAAGTACAATTGCCACTTTCAGTCAGTCCGGCATTTACGAGCTTCAACTCTGGGCGAGCGATTCATTCGTGTTCGCCTTTGACGAACTCGTGGTGACAGTCAATGAACCGCCGTCTGTTTACGCTGGGAATTCGATCACCAACACATTGCCCGAGGCCATTTCGCTGCGTGGATTTGTTTCGGACGACGGCATTCCCGCAGGGGAAACACTTCAGGTCACCTGGTTGCAAGTTGGCGGCTCGGGCACCGTGATTTTCGACGACTTTCATTCCACCAACACAACTGCCACCGCGAGCGAAGGGGGAACGTATGTTCTTCGGTTGACCGCGACCGATGGGATCGCCACGGCGAGCAGTGATGTGACGGTGGTGATGAATCGGGCGCCTGTCGTTGATGCCGGGCCGGATCAGGTCATAACCAACCTGCAGACGGAACTGGCTGGAACGGCATTTGACGACGGGCTGCCCGCCAATGGGCTCGTGTGCGAATGGTCCGTCGTTTCAGGACCGGGCTCTGTGAATTTGATTCCTGTCGAAGGGGAGTCATGGCGAACAACCGCAGTTTTCACCAACACAGGAACGTATGTCCTGCGGTTTACTGCTCACGACTCCGTTGCAGCGAGTTTTGATGAAATCACCGTGCATGTGAATGCACCGCCGGTTGTCGATGTCGGCGAGGATCAAAGAATCACAGTTGGAGAGACTGTTTTGCTGAACGCGACCGTGACAGACGATGGGCTTCCACCTGGTGCCGGCCTGACGTTCGGATGGTCTGTCGTTGGACCGGATGGGGCACTGAACATTTACGCCCCCACCAATACATTCACTGCGGTCGAGTTTTTTGAGACAGGCACCTACGTTCTCCGTCTCACTGCCGACGATTCCATGTCGTCAGGCTTCGATGAGCTGACGGTCACCGTGCTTCCCGTGAATCGTGCGCCCTCGGTTTCAGTCGGTCCCAGGCGCTTTGTCAAGCTTGCCAATTCGCTGGATCTCACGGGTGTGGTTACGGATGACGGACTGCCTGAGGACAGTGTTGTGGCGGTGAAATGGCAGAAGGTCAGTGGTCCGGGCGAAGTCTATTTCTCAAATGCATTTGCCGCCGTGACGAGAGTTGGATTCACCGAACCGGGCGAGTATGTGCTCCGCTTGTCGGCATCCGATTCGTTGCTCACACAGTTTGCCGATCTGCCGGTGACAGTTCGGACTCCGTCCACCAATCAGGCACCATTGGTTTCAGCGGGGCTCGACAGAGTCGTTGGCCTGACGGACACGGTTTCGCTTCAAGGAACAGTTTCTGACGACGGACTGCCGGAAGGCGCGCCGCTCAGTGTCGAATGGACGGTTCTCGACGGGCCGGGAACGGTCGCTTTCGAGAATGCAGACAATGTCACGGCGAAAGCCACTTTCAGTTCGCGTGGTTCATACGTTCTTCAACTGGCCGCCAGCGATACTTCGCTCATCGGACGGGATCAGGTCGTCATTACAGTATTTCCGTCCAACCAGCCGCCGGTTGTTTTTGCCGGAGAAGATCAGCATGTGATCATTCCCAATCCGGATCTGTTGATGGCAAGCGGCATTACGCCCACGAATGCGCATCTGGAACTGAGCACGTCCATTTCAGAAGCGGCACGATGGAGCAGAAACTTCGGAAATCCCGGCATCACTGGCGCGGCGACTGGGCCGGGAAACACATGGGTTTATCGAAGCGGATTGAGTGTTTCGGACGGATGGCTTCTGGTCGCCGGCGCTTTTACAAATGCAGGAGGGACGTACGCCAAGAGTCTCGCGCGCTTTGATGGCACCAACTGGTTCAATTTCTACGACACAACACCACTTGCTTCCTCCTCGGGTTTGCCGATTGACGGCACCAACGTGGAGTGGCTGGTGTTCAATTGTCCGCCCGGGTCATTCTGCAACGAAATTTTCAACTGTGTCAGCGGTCGAGGGGAAGAGGTGTTTGCCGGAGGGAACTTTAAGGATCTCGGAAACATGGACGGATACGTGGACGCGTCTGCGCGCTGGGATGGAGAACGATGGCACTCGTGGGTGTTCAAACATGCGGGAGCCGAAATCCGGAACATCAAGGCGACTGCGGACAAGGTGTACCTCGTCGGCAATTTTGCATTTCAGCCGACCAATGCGACCTCACAGCCGATCCCCGATCTGCCGTGGTCCTACAACATTGCGGGATGGGACGGCACCAACTGGTTTTCGCTGGGGGAGGGAATTCGAGACATTCGCAACATCCCATCAGAGGGATCAGGCCCCGATCAACGTAGCGGCAGTGTCTCGGTAACGGGACTGGCCGCCGGTAGCGACGGGGTGGTCTATGTCGCTGGAACATTCCTGCTGAACACGCCGTATGGAATTGCTTCGAACATTGCGATGTGGACTGGAGCCGAATGGAGACCGCTCGGTTCGGGAATACAAACCAGAAGCGGCCCGACGAGCCTGGCGCTCGCAGAAAATGGAGACCTGTATGTCACTGGCGACTTCACCAACGCCGGTGGCATTCATGCGCGCAGCGTGGCGCAGTGGGACGGTTCCCGATGGTGGGCGTTGGGGGCGGGTGACAGGAACGGAATCGGCGGACGTGGTGAAGCCGTGGTTGTTCATGGCAGAGATGTGTTCGTGGCCGGAAGTTTTAGCGAAGCGGGCGGGGTCGCAGCGAGGAACGTGGCGCGATGGGACGGTCATCTTTGGTTGCCACTTGGATCCGGCCCGACCAATGGAATCAATGGCGCGGTGCTTGCAGCTGCGGTGGACGACTCCGGGGTGTACTTCGGCGGCACGTTCTCCAGTGCCGGTGGTTACCCGGCAAACAACATCGCCAAATGGGAATTCCCCAAATCGCCTGCCCAAACCGTTCAGCTTGCCGGGCGTGTCACAGACGACGGATTACCTGCAGATCAGCCTCTGACCTCGCGTTTGCAGAAGGTGTCCGGTCCGGGCGACGTCCTTTTCGGAGATCCGGGTTCTCTTTTGACATCGGCTCGCTTTACGCAGCCTGGACAATATGTGCTGAGGCTTACGGCCGACGATTCGGACCTTGCTGCGGAAGATGAAGTCATCATTGACGTGCAGGCCAATCATCCGCCCGATGTAAACGCCGGGGCGGATCAGATGATCGGTCCCAACGAACCGCTCGCCATCAACGGATTCATCCGCGACGACGGTTTGCCGGCAGGTTCGGTGATCTTCCAGCGTTGGACGGTGCTTTATGGCCCCGGAACGGTTTCCTTCGATTATCCGGATCGCACCAATGTGGTTGTCCGGTTCTCTCATAGCGGGACCTACGTGCTTCGGCTGTATGCCAACGATTCCCAGTTCACCGCTTCAGACGACGTCACTGTTGTTGTCAGACCTTCCCCCAACCAGCCGCCCGGCCTCTATCCAGGATCCGGCGGAACGGTGGTTCTCGGCGCCACACGGCAAATGAACGCGTCAGCATGGGATGATGGAATTCCTGCAAATCAATTGAATACGACGTGGCATCTGCTGAGCGGTCCGGCCGGAGTGACGTTCGATGATGCGACGAAAACCAACGCCACGGTTTCATTCAGCACGAATGGAGTTTATGTCTTTCAACTCGTGGTCAGTGATTCGGAGCTGTCCAGTTCGGGCAATGTAACGATCACCGTCATGCCGCCAAACAATGCGCCTCCATCGGTAAACGCCGGTCCTGATCAAACCGTCACGAATCTCACCACGGCACTGCAGGGAACCGTTTCGGACGATGGCAATCCGCAAACGTTGGCGTTGAAGACTTACTGGACGGGTTCCGGTCCCGGCGAGGTCAGGTTCGCGAATTCAAACTCTGTCGCAACGGCGGTCACCTTCAGCCGACCCGGTGTTTATGTGCTTACTCTGACCGCCGCAGACGGAACGTATGTGGTCAATGATTCCGTGATCGTAAATGTCGCGCGGCCTGTGGTTCAGGTAAATGCAGGTCCGGACCGTGCGGTGACGCTTCCGACCAACCGGGTTCAACTGGCGGGTATGATCTTCGACTCCACTGCCACGCCTTCATGGACGAAAAGCAGCGGCCCAGGAACGGTTGCGTTTGTCCCAAACGCCAGCGGTCTGACGAATACCGCCATATTCAGCACAAATGGAACTTACGTGCTCCGGCTGTCGGTCTTCGATGGAACAACGGCTTTTGATGAAATGACGGTGACGGTTGCACAGCCGGGGAACCAGGCGCCGGAGGTCAACGCCGGACCGGACCAGCGCATCACGTGGCATGGACCTTCCATGGAACTGAACCTGCCCGGGACTGTGACCGATGAGGATTCACCTGATGTGATTGCCACCTGGAGCCAGGTGCGCGGCCCCGCGCCGGTGGAGTTTTCCAAGCCAAATCAGGCGGCCACTACTGCGATTCTCACGGCGCCTGGCCTGTATGTCCTGCGACTGACCGGCACCGATCTCGTTCTGACCAATGGCGACGATGTGGTTGTTACTGCGGAACTGCCGGCCAATGAGCCGCCGCATGTCGATGCCGGTTCGGAACTGACAGCCGTGTTCACAAACTCGTTTCTATTGAATGGAAGGGTGGAAGACGACGCTTTGCCCGAAACAGGAAGTCTGACTGCGTTCTGGACCAAGTTGAGTGGGCCGGGAATCGTCATTTTCAATCCTGTTCGGACGAACAGTGCGGCAGCCGAACGTCTTGAATTTTTATCCGTCGCGACATTCAGTCAGCCGGGGACCTATGTGTTGCGGCTGTTTGCCGATGATGCGCAGAGCACAGGAGCAGACGACGTGCAGGTCGTTGCTCTTCCATCCGATGTGAATTCGGCTCCAGTTGTTGACGCCGGTTTCGACGCGACGGTCCCATTATTTGGACTGCTGCAGCTCGATGGAAGCGTGGCGGACGATGGCCTTCCGGAAAATGCTTCGCTGAAATGCTCCTGGAGTATGGCGAGTGCTCCGAGTTTGGGGCGGGTTTACTTTTCGGATTCAACAAGACTGGATTCCGTTGCCCAATTCACCGCCATCGGCACCTATGTGCTCCGGCTTGTTGCAACAGATTCTCAGCGATCTTCCAGCGATCTCGTGACCATTTCAGTCGTGGCTGCAACGAACGAACCGCCAGTTGTTTTTGCCGGGTTGCCGCAGGAAATTACCCGTCCCAACCCGGCCAAGCTGGAAGGGGTCGTTTTCGATGACGGACTACCTGCCGGGTATCCGCTCGTGACAGCCTGGTCGAAGCTGAGCGGCCCGGGAGAAGTTACCTTCGCGCCGGATGCAACTGATCCTCTGGCGTCTGCCTACTTCAGTGCCGCCGGCGAATATGTGCTCAGACTTTCCGCGAACGACTCGGAGTTCACCGGTTTCGATGAAGTGGTCGTGGTCGTTCATCCGGGAACCAATGCGCCGCCGGTTGTAACCGCAGGCGCCGATTTTGTTGGACTGATTTCGATTCCGAACCGCCTCCAAACCACGGCTGCGGATGACGGACTTGAAATCGGGAAGCTCCAGGTCAGCTGGAGCAAGGTTTCCGGCCCCGGTTCGGTGCAGTTCACCACAATCAATGGCGTTTACTTTGTGACCTTTGAAAGCGTGGGGGATTACGTTCTTCGATTAACGGCAGATGACGGAACGCTTTCCGCATTCGACGACGTTGCCGTTCAGGTTTTCGATGCTCCGGAACCGGTGGCGCAGATTACTTCCCCTCTGGATGGAAACATTGTCACAGCGCCGGGTGAAATCATCGGAACGGCAAACTGCCCGATTCTCCGAGACTACATTCTGGAGTGCCGATTGAAGGCTGCTGAGTCGGATACGTTTTCGGAGAATGGCACGCATCTCTGGAGCCTGATTGCTTCGAATGTCGTATCCGTCAGCAACAACGTGCTCGGAGTGTTCGATCCGACGTTGTTGTTGAATGGAGTTTACGAGATCCGCCTCCGGGCGACGGATCTGGCTGGTCGAATTGCGGTATCGGAAATCGTGACGGTGATCGTGGACCGCGGATTCAAGCTCGGCCACTTCACGATGTCGTTCGACGACCTGACCATTCCCGTGCCTGGATTGCCGCTTCAGGTCACCCGCACCTACGACAGTCGCGCGGCGGCGGCTGGAATTGAAGGTGACTTCGGTATCGGTTGGACGATGGATTTGCGAAACGTCCGGCTTCAGAAAAATCGTTCGCTGAGCCGGAACTGGGTTCAATCCACAACCGGCAGTCCGTGGGATTTGTCGCTCGTTTATCACCTCGATGCGGTGAATCCGCGCATCGTGACAATCACCTTCCCGGACGGACGCGTGGAGAAGTTTCAACTGATGCCGGACCCGATGCATCAGCCACTCCTTCCCATCGAATATCCGCGCTGGCGATTCGTTCCGGTAGGTAGCACTCGTGGAAGTCTCGTTCCCGCTGGATACGAACAGACGGACGGAGAGTTCCTGTATTTCGCCGGTGCGATTCCGGGAACGGCAGATCTTTTCGATCTCAACCAATTCTATGAAGGAATTTTCACCGGCATCCCGGAAGAACAACTCCAGCGCTATCCAACGCTGTTTCAATACACATCGGCGGATGGGTATCACTATCTGATTGATGAAATTGAGGGTCTCCAAAGCGTGACCGATCCGAACGGTAATACGCTGCACATCGGGTTGGATGAAATCACTTGGAGAAACGACAGGGCTGGAACAAACAGTCTCGCGATTGCATTCCAGCGCGATGATCGCGGAAGAATCACAAACATCGTGGATCGGCTCGGATTTTCGCTGACTTATACGTACGACGAAAACGGGAATCTGGCGGCATTCAGAAATCGGGACAGCGAAACCAATGGATATGCCTACGATGCGAATCATCGTTTGGTGAGCCTTGTCGATGCGCGAGGAATCACGGTGCTCACGAACGGCTATGATGCCTCGGGCCGCCTGGTGGCATCAGGCGATGCGTTCGGACTGGTAACCGGTTACACGCACGATCTCCAAAATCGATTGTCTTACACGACCAATCGTCTTGGTTACGTGACCATTCGGGAATTTGACACCTATGGAAACGTCGTTCGGGAAGTCGATCCGCTCGGAGCCGTTCGCACGTTTGAATACGACCCCAACGGCAATCTCGTCGCGAAGAACAACGCCGCTGACTGCGCCTGCGCCGAACGTTACAGCTACGACGCTTTCGACAATCGCATCACTGAAACCGATGCAGCCGGCAACACGACCACATTCACTTACAACCCCCTTCGCAAGATTCTCACGATGCGTGATCCCTCCGGGTTTACGACCACGAACACCTACGATGCGAGCGGGAATCTGATTTCAACCCGGGACGGAGCGGGTCAGTCGGTCACCTTTACTTACAACAATCTCGGCAAGGTAACGTCGATGAGCGATTCGAAGGGAACGACCTTCTACGGTTACGACGAATTCGGGTTCCTTCGATCGCAGACCAATGCGCTGGGACACGTGACCGAATACACGGTCGATGCAAACGGGAATCTTCTGAGTCAGTCCACTACGGTGACGCGAGCCGACGGACTTGCTTCCTACCAGCGCTCCAAAAAAGGGTGGCAGGTGGCAGGCGATTCCGCAGTGCCGCCAGCGCCGGTGACCAATGCCGTCAAGGTCGTGATGCGGTACGAATACACGCCGAGCGGATATCCGTTGCGCACGCTCTATTACGACGGCTCCAGTTCCGAGACGAAATATGAGAACGGAAAACCGATTGAAACGACGGACGCGCTGGGGCGAATAACGCGTTCGGAACATGATGCCGCGGGACGACTCGTTCGGAAAACCTATCCCGACGGTTGCTGGGAGGCGTTCGAATACGATGCGGAAGGCCAGTTGATCGCTTCGACCGACAAACGCGGATTTGTCACGCGTTTCGAATATGATGCCAGGGGCAAACTGGTTCGAACGCTGTTTGCCGACGGTTCGGAAGTCCGCGCGAGCTACTATGCTGATGGCTCTTTGCGGACGGAGACTTCGAAAACAGGAGAGGTGACGGTTTATGGGTTGGATGAGAATCGAAACCGGATTTCGGTCACGAACGCCGCGGGCGTCACGCACTATACTTACAACTATCGCGGACATGTGACTTCACAGGTCGATACGCTGAATCGCACCAATCGTTTTGAATACGATTCTCTCGCACGTCAGACGTTGCGGATTTATCCGGATGGCAGCCGCAAGTCTGCGACGTTTACCGGCAGGTTGATTTCATCGGAGACCGATCAGAACGGTCACACCACGCGCCTCTACTACGATGCGCTGGGACGGCTTGTCGAAGTGATCGATCCACTCGGTGCCACAAATCGGTTCACTTACGATGAGCAGGGGAACCGGACGTCTGCAACCGATCCGCTCGGGCGAACCACGTTTTTCGAATACGACACCATGGGCCGCCTTGTGCGGACGATTTTCCCGGACGCTTCAACAATGAGCCGGCAATACGATGCGGCGGGCCGGCTCATCGCGCAGGTCAATCAACTCGGAGATGTTCAAAGATTCGAATACGACCTGGCGGACAATGTCGTGGCTGTGACCGATCCGTTGCGGAATATCACCCGTTCCACTTTCGATGCAGGGGGAAACCGCATTTCGCGCACCGATCCTGACGGAAAGACGACGCGCTTCGAGTATGACGCATTGAGCCGCCTCGTGAGAACGGAGTTCGCGTGCGGCTTGGTGGAATCGAATGAATACGATCTCGCGGGAAGATTGGTTGCAAAGACCGACACAGCGGGAAGGCGGGCGCAGTTCAAATATGACATTCGGAATCAGCTGATCGAGGTTATTGACCCGATGGGCCGCTCCACCGCGTTTGTGTATGACGCGGTTGGAAACCGGATTTCAGAGATCGACGCGGCGGGGCAGCAGACCCTCAGGTTTTACGATCGACTGGACCGTCTGGTTCGCACCGTTTTTCCGGACGGATCGGAAGTGCGGTTGGAGTATGATCCTGCCGGACGAGTCACGCGGGAGATCGATCAGCTGGGACAAAGCAAACGATTTGAATACGACGCGGCCGGAAGAACGATCGCGAGCACGGACGCCACGGGGCAGACGACGCGGACATTTTACAATCTTGCAGGCGAGCGCACTGCCATTGCCGATCCGCTCGGGCGAACGACCGCGTTCGAGCGAGACTTGATGGGGCGAGTGGTTCGCGCTGTTTTTCCGGACGGAAGTTTCGAATCAGCTGAGTACGACAAGGCCGGTTTCCCGGTAACGACTCTCGATTCGTTGGGAAATGCGACGATCTACGAATTCGACGCCAATGGAAGGCGGACCGCGCTGATCGATCCGCTCGGTGGCCGAATGGAATACGCTTACGACGTCATGGGCCGGTTGGTCGCGGAGACCGATGCCGAGCGGAACACGACATCCTATCAATACGATTGCATGGGCCGGCTCTCGGGCGTCACTTATGCCGACGGCAGCTCGGCAACGACGCAGTACGACACCGCGGGAAATGTGGTGGCGAGAACGGACGCCAACGGAAACATCACGCGATTCACCTACGATCTCGCTGGTCGATTGCTGTCTCGAACGGATGCCCTGAACAACGTCACCCAGTTCAGTTACGATGCGCTTGGACGGCTGGTGTCGAGGACTGATGCGCTGGGTCGAACAACAGAATACCATTACGACCGCCTCGGACGTCTGGAGCAGATCGTCTATCCGGATGGCGCGACGGAAACGTTTGCCTACGATTCGAAAGGGAGGAAAACGGCGTTCACCGACGCTCGAGGAAACATCACCTCCTACGTGTACGATTCAGCCGATCGGCTGATCGGAACGACCAATGCTCTCGGACATTTCAAGCACTATGAATATGATCAAAATGGCCGGCTGATTTCTCGGACCGATCCTGCGGGACGAACAAACCACTACGAATACGACCTCAGCGGTAACCTCGCAAAGATCATCTATGCGGATGGAACTTCGCGGCAGTTTGAATTTGATTCGGCAGGAAGAAAAATCGCGGAAATCGATCAGGCGGGGATCAGAACTGAGTTCAGCTACGACGCATTGGGCCGGCTCTCGGCGATCACGGATGCGCTGAATCAAACTTTTTATCTGGCTTACGATCGCATCGGCAATCTGGTCGCTCGGACCGACGCCAACGGTCGAACAACGCGTTATGGATATGACGCGGCGGGACAGCGCATTGCGCGGACGCTTCCGGGCGGACAGGTGGAGCGTTTCAGTTATGACGCGAACGGGAATCTCATCGGCAAAACCAACTTCAATGGGAACGCGATTTCCTATCACTACGATCGGCTGAACCGGCTGACCAATGTGGTTCCTGACGCCGTTGCGGTTGCGACTGGATCGCATCCGGTTTGGTTTTTCTTTGACGCCGTCGGGAATCGGATTGCCATGGAGGACGCCAGCGGTCGGACAGAATTTTTCTTCGATCTTCGCGATCGCCTGAGTCGAAAGGATTCTCCCGAAGGAACGATTTCCTACAGCCGAGATCTGAATGGAAACGTCACCGGCATTCAGTCTTCCAACACCAATGGCGTGAGGCTCAGCTATGTCTATGACGCCGCCAACCAGCTGACCCACATCGAAGATGGAAACCTTCCTGTCGAATACCGTTATGATCCTTCCGGGCAGCTCGTCGAAATGAGACGTGGCGAGGTGGATCGAATCGCGTTTGAACGAGATGCCGTTGGACGCACCACGCAGCTGAATGCGATCGACGCAGCGGGCCGAAATCTGAGTCGGTTCGAATACATTCTCGGTCCGGCCGGACATCGGATCAGTTCGCATGAGACGATCCATTTCGCTTCGGAGGAATCGGCGAGAACACTGCATCAAACCAATCGTTACGACTCGCTCCACCGGGTTACCGGGCAATCCATCGAAACCGACGGGATCATCCACGAATCGCAATACTCCTACGACGCAGTGGGAAATCGGCTCACCCGAACAGCCGGGACATGGGGCGTCGATTCACGCGCATACAGCTACGATTCGAACGATGGGTTGGAAAGCGACCGATACGACGCGAGTGGCAACACCACAAACGCGATCTTGCGAGCTTCTTTGATCGGCAATGAGGTGGAAGTCTTTGACGAGTTCGACTGCGACAACCGGTTGATCCGGCGGCGAATGGTTGTCGATGGACAACCGGTCGAAGTTCTCCTGACCTACAACGGCGATGGGGAACGTGTTCGAAAAGTAGTCTCCACGCCGTCCATTTCGATCACGAACTTCTTTCTCGTCGATGATCAGAATCCCGCCGGCTATTCGCAGGTTTTGGAGGAGATGTCATCGGACGGGGACAGCGGGCAGCCTGTCGTGCGGAGAGTTTATTCGATCGGCCGATCGCTGCTCGCCCAGGAACAACTTGTCGGCGACCAGTGGTTGGCCAGCTATTTCGGTGTGGACGGTCATGGTAGTGTGCGTTACCTGACTGAAAAAGGGGGCGCGGTTACTGACACATGGGACTACGACGCATTTGGGAATGTGATCAGCCGCAGGGGGTCCACACCGAATCTTTTCCTTCACGCGGGACAACAGTTCGATCCCGATCTGAACCTCTATTATCTTCGCGCGCGCTATGCCGATCCGGATCGAGGGCGATTCTGGACGCGTGATCCGTTCGAAGGGTTCACCGACGATCCTCCAAGCTGGCACGCTTATGTGCTGAACAGGAACGATTCGGTAAATCGCATCGATCCGTCCGGTTATTATTCCGTTTCTGAAAGCATGGCTGTCAGCACGCTGGCTCCTGCAGTGCGGGCGATGGCGCTGCAGATTTTCGACGGAGTAAACCATTATTCCCACGGCCTTGGCGGAGGCAGCGCGTTGAAGGCAACCAGCCGCGCGGAAGCTTACATGATCGACAGTCTTGCTGTGGGGCCGGGATGGAAACTGGGCAAGGAGGAATTCTGGACGGCAGTCAAGGGCGCTCCGTTTCTCCTGGTGCAGAATCCAAACATCTTCCAGCCGCAGAAAACCTGCGGATACGAATGCCTGCCGTTCGACATCGACGGACCGATCTATGGCCCCGCGGCGCAGCATCCGATATTTGAGTTCGAAGAAAGTCCTCTGTATCCGATCGCGGAGGCATTCGGAACCTTCGCCGTCAATTTCACGGTTTCCGCGCTTTCAACGCCGCTGGTAATCGTCGGGATGGCTGCGGCTCCCGCCACAGTGGTTGTCGGGGTTTCAGTGGTTGGCGGTGGCTTCGTAGCTTTTGAGGCCACGTCATTCGTTTATGGTGAGGTGACGCATCGCGACCTCCTGTCCGGGGTTGAGCTTTCCCGTCAGGACCTGCTTAACAAGCGCGGAGCAATTGGCGGCGCTGCTTTTGGAGGTTTGATTTATGCTCCGCTGTCCAGACTGGTCTCTTCTGGAGTTCGGCTGACTGCCGGCGTTGCAGATGCTCTCACAGAGGCCGCGACCCTCCGGGCGCTCACGCTGGAAAACCCGCGCCAGATGATTCCCTTGCGGCCGACTTCCGCCCCATCGAAGAGCCTTGTCCCGGCCTCCGAAGTTTCCTGCCGTCCCAGCAAACCGGGAAGAATCATTGACCTGGTGCAGGACGCCAACGGGGTCTGGGTTCCAAAGGATGAAATTCGGGCTGTTCGACTCGGGGGAAATGAGCTAACCACAGGAGGCAACCGGCCTGTTGCTCTTTTGGGGGATGGGGGCGCAAAGGGTGGAGCAGATGATTTGTTTGCCACCACGATGCGGCAAGTTGAGAGTTTGGATTTCACAGCAGGTGCGAATAAAGCGGTGTTTTACTCAGGCCCCGGAAATCGAGCACGTGCGCTTGCATTTGCCGACCGAACAGGTGCCACGCCGATCGATTTGACACCTGGTGGCCAATACCTCAACTCACTCAACCTTTATGATAAGCTGCCAGCAGCGCAAGCTGATGCGATATGGGCAAAAGCATCTCAACTCTACGCTTCCGGCGCCTCTGGACAAATCAACCTCTTTGTGCATGGAGCCCGCTCCGACCGTGTGTTCAACACAATAGAACGCCCGCTTATCGATGCGAACTCAAGCATTTACAAGCAAACCTTCCACTACTGATTATGTTTACTAGACTTGGACCGAACTCAGCCCAATCCTCGGAAGGTTTCCGAGTTGAAAGAACTGGGCGAATGGAGCTGAAATACAGTGAAGGTCACCGAAGCCTTCTTATTGAGGTGGAGCCAGGTGACGGACTAGCCATCTACCGGGCTTCAATCTCTGCTTGGAATCCGCCCAACAAGGGAAACGCGATAACCAACGAAGAGCGGGAACGTATCATCCGTAACATCTGCGCTGCACTCGATTTCTTGCAGGTTCAGTATGTTTTGGCGTAAACGCATGTGTTGGTTCTCCGTGTGGTTATGGCTCCTCTTCCTCGCCATCGGCATGGGATTCTCGACGGTGGCACGAGTAATCCTCCGAGGACCGTCGGGTTTGGCAGTCAAAACCAACGGGGACGGCAATGCTCGGCTTTGCGCCGCCGGTGACCACACTGAAGGCATCCGCTTGCACCCTTGAGTTGATTCAAAAATCGTTTCTCTCTCCGGTTAGAGTGGTTCCGTGTGAATCGCCTCCTCAAAAATGAAAACTTCAGCTTGCTTCTTAACGCCGTTGCTCTGCGTTGAGTTGCTTTCTTCCAAGAATCATCCGAGCAATCGTTCGGACAATTTCCGATTCGAAGTGAAGTGCCGTAACGGCGACACCGACGCCCGCTGCAGATGTGCGGTGCGCCGGTGTGTGAAACAGGACAGGACTATGTCGAACTGAAGCAATTGTTCAGCGGATGTTCTTCTTCTCGACTTTCCAACCGGCCATTTGAGCCACTCCGCAAGGTTCGCCTTCGAACATCTTCGCCGCTTCCTTGTCGCCCTTCAGCTGCCACTTGAACCATGCGGTGGCCACGACTCCGAACTCGCCGCCATGTCGCCGGGCATAGGTGCCGCCGTGTCCGACGTCCAGGTTTGCTGCAAACACAGGGAGATGATTGATGCGACGGAAATCATCCATGCCGTTGTTGTAAGCGATGTCTTTTTCACCGCCCAGAATGTAGATCACCGGCGTGTGCAGTTTTGAAAGGTGTTCTTTCGTGAGCGACGGCATTCCACCGCGTCCGGCGCCGGGTCCGGGAAGGATGCCGCTGTTGCAGACCATCAACGTTTTCACGCGCGGATCCGGTGCGACTTCCAATGCCTGCAAACCGCCGCAGGACATGCCGCTGACGGCGATGCTCGAGGGATCGAGTTTGCCGTAGTAAGGACTGGTTGGATCTTCGTTGCGCGCAATTGCCCAATCGATGGCACTGCGCAGAAGCGGAGATTGTGTTGGACCGCCCGGACCGCCGCGCTGTCCCTCCTCCGGCATCGGTCCGATTGCGACCACCAGGAATCCGTGCGATGCGACTTCGGAAAGAAATTTCACGTGTTCCCAGGGCGAATTCGCACAGGCGCCGTTACCCCAGGCGATGATCGGCAGTTTCGATTTTTTGCCGAAGGCGCTCAAATCCTGCGGCCGGAAAACTGTGTGAGTCGGCAGGGTGCTGTCCGAAACCATGATGGCTTTGTGTGGCCCGGTTCCGCCGTCTTCCAGGATTCGGCTTCTGGTTTCGGTTGAAACCGCAGCCGGTTTTTCGTTGGAGGTGGTGCATCCGGTCGAAACGAGAAGCGTCCCAACCGCCAGCAGCGAGGAGAGAGTTTTGAGCATGCACGCAGGCTGAGGAAGTGGCTGCGTTTGTCAATGGCTCGAACCTCGAACACGACATACGTCGTACGTCCGAGGCCCAGCCAAGCCCGTTCAAATAATGAAGGGCGTAAAGGAATCGGCTTTCGCGCGTTGAGAACTGGAAGGCTTCACATTCGTGAGCCTTCCAGTGTTTCAGTTTCTCGAAATCAACTATCGATCGTTTGACTTGCGGCCGACATCCAGGGTCAGCAGCTCGCGCTTTCCGCTGGAGCTTTCCTTGTAGGTTCCGCTGACATGTTGATCTTCTTTGAGATCCGAAAACGCAGTGGTGCCTCCAGCCGGCTTGTTCATCACTGTTGTTGGAAGAATATGATAAGTCTTTCCATCGACGCGGATGGTCTGGGCAGAACGATCGACTTTGCCGACCTTTCCGCGGAACGTTGCGCCGGACTCGCGTGTGGCGCGGTCGCGATCGCCACCAGTCGCGCGATCCGATCCGCGAGTGATGTCGAGAGAAAGAACTTCGCGTTTCCCTTCAGCGGACTCTTTGTAGCGACCTTCGACGCGTTGTCCGACCGCAAGGTCGTTTTTCTCGGCACGCGCGTCCGACTTCGTCACCCGACTGGTGGGCAGCAGCTGATACGTTTCGCCATCCACCTTCACGGTTTGTTCTGATTTATCGAACGCGGAGACGCGGCCGCTGAAGGATCGCGATTCGCGTGATTCATCGGCGGCGAGGACCGGGCTCAACGAAAGAGCGGCCAGAAGCGTCGCTAGTGAGAGATTTTTGAATAGTTTCATACAACACCTTTTTCTTTGTTCGGTTCCCTGGTTGCTGAAACGTAACATCCGAACAAGGTACGGCAACGGGCAGGGGAGGGCGGAGATGTCCCCATGAAAATTGCGGATTGTGGATTGCGGATTGCGGATTTGGGATTTGGACCTGATGCCTATATTTCCGAACCGCGGAGTTGCTGCGTGATGTCTTCCGGTTTGTTGAACCAGAGTGCGGGTTTGTGAGCCTTCAGAGCTGCTTCGCTGTGCTGGCCCCAGCCAACGGCGCCGAATGCGATCTGCACGCTTTTGCATGCGACGGCGTCGCGAATTTCATCGCCAATGTAAAGTGTCCTCGACTTCGGAATTCCGCTGCTGCGTATCACTGAACGGATGCGAGCCGCCTTGCCGAAAACGGACGCACCGCATCCCCAATGATGAATCAGCTTCGCGTTGTTCGGGCCAAGTATGCGTTCGACGTTCACCCGCGAATTGGAACTCACAATCGCGAGACGAATTCCGCAACTGGAGAGCGCAGCGAGCATTTCTGGAATGCCGGGGAACAGCTGAAAAGGTTCGGTGCGTTGCGACATGCGGCGGCGCATGTCCGCAATGACGCGGGGCAACTTCCAGAGCGGGAGTCCAAGCGCGCGCAGGAGTTCGCGACCGTGCAGATCGCGAAACTGGTCATATTCCTCGGGCTCGACGCGTTTGAATCCATGCGCGTCGGCCAGCTCATTGAAGATGCCGCGCATCCACGGCAACGTGTCCGCCAACGTGCCGTCGGAATCGAAAATGACGAGATCGAACTTCAACGTGGATCGATCAGAAGCGAACGAGGCGTTCGAGTTCCTTCACTCGTTGGTTGATCTTTGCCCGGGTGGTCCTGGTGGTTTGAGTGACGCCGAAACCTTCGCAGCAGAACGAGGCGGTGACGCTGCCGAACACCATCGCGCGGCGGATGTTGTCATCGATCGAACCTTTCGCGGTGGCGAGGTAGCCCATCATGCCGCCCACGAAGGAATCGCCTGCGCCGGTGGGATCGAGGACTTTTTCGAGTGGATACGCAGGGCAGATGAAGTGTCCGCGCGGGCCGGAGAGAATGGAACCGTGTGAACCTTTTTTGATGATCACATATCGCGGTCCCATCTTGTGAATTTTCCGGATCGCGGCGAAAACGTTGTCCTCTTTCGTCAGTTGATGCGCTTCACTATCGTTCAACACGAAACCATCGATGCGCTTGAGGAGCTTCAACAGATCGGGCAGCGCAATGTTGAGCCAGAGGTCCATGGTGTCGGCGACGACGAACCTCGGTTTTTTCGCCTGATTCAGAACGTGATGTTGCAGCGCTGGTGCAATGTTCGCGAGCAAAACGAAATCGGATTTCTGATAAGACGGCGGAAGCGTGGGAGTGAACGTTTCGAACACACCGAGCTCGGTGAGCAGCGTGCGGCGATTGTTCATGTTGATCTCGTATTCGCCGGACCAGTGAAATGTTTTTCCTTTCTGAATCTGTAATCCTTCCAGGTCGATCTTATGCCGGCGGAACAGGTCCACGTAGCGTTTGGGAAAATCATCGCCGACGACGCCGACGAGTTTGACCGGGCTGAAGAAACTGGCGGCCACGGCGGCGTGGCTGGCGGAACCGCCGAGCAGGCGCGGATTCTCCGCCTTGGGAGTTTTGATCGAGTCGAGTGCGGTCGAGCCAACGATTAATACGCTCATGAATTGAATTCAGGTGCTGGTTTATTTCAGTTACGTGACGGCGCGAAAGGTAAGGAATCGGCGGCGGCGCCGGAAAGCAGAAATCTTTGCAGAATCTTCACAGAAGGAAACGAAGGGAACGAAGAGATTGAATCGTGGCCGCAGACCAGCGCAGCTCCTCTCTTTGCTTCCTTCGTTAACTTCTGTTGAAACTCTTTTGACTACGGCCCAACCGGCGGAGCGGAAGGCTGTGTAATGACCTGGATGCCGCTGCCGACCGGAATGAATACCCCAGCGCCACGTCCGCCGGGAGGTGATGGCGCAAGGCGGGCGCCGGCATTGATTGCCACCGAATTGACGAATGTGTTCAACGCGATTTCCGCGTACTTGCGAAGATAGCGATACGGCGAGAACGGAACGTAAATGATGTCGTTGGGCTGGATGGCGACATCCGGAGCGCTGCCGTGAACAATCGCCTTGTAGTTGACCACGGCGACGTCGGGTTGATTGACCGCGCCGCGAACGATCACGACGTGATCGAGATACGCATCGCGAACAGTCCCGTAGGCGCCGGCGATGGCACCCGCGACAGTCATTCCTTCGTTGTAACCGACAGGACGCGGCTGAACCACGGCGCCGAGCACATAGACTTCACGGGAATAAGCCGGTGAGAAGAAGACAAAATCGTCCGGCTGCAAATAGATGTTCTGGGAAAGATCGCCCTTCATGACGAGCGCTTCGAAATCGACGGGAAGAACCTTGCCGTTGCGAACGATGAAACTGTGTTTGAGATCGGCGAGTTCATCCCCGAGCGGACCGCCGCTCACTTCGCGCGTGCCGGCGAACGTGAGTGAACCTCCGGCGACGGAAATCGCTTCGAGCAAAGTTGTCGGCGTGGCGAGCGTGTAAACGCCCGGCGCCTGCACACGTCCTAGAATCCAGATGCGCTGGCTGTTCACTTCACGCAGCGTGATGTTCACCCGCGGCGTTCCGCGAATGTACTCGGCCAGACTTCGTTCCATGCGTTCCTTGGCCTGGCCGAGTGTCAGTCCCCACACATCCAACCCTGGCAGAAGATTGAAGTAAATTTTCCCGTCCGGTCCCACCACTGTGAGCGTGCGTGTGGCGGGTTCGTCGATCAGCTCGATTTCAAGTTTATCGCCGGGACCGAGCGTGAACATGTTCGTCGGCGATTGCAGCCAGACGGGATCGAGCCGGTTTGTCAGCGTGACCATCGCGGTCTGCGCCTTCGATTCCGGTGATCCGAGACTGGTGAACTGATGCTTCGGATTCTGACATCCGGCCAGCGCGAGGATGAGGGCAGAGCCTGCGGTGATTCTGATCAGGGTTTCTTTCATAGGCACAGAGGTTCAGGGATCGGGTTAATCCGTGGGGGTAAGAATGTCCGCGCCAACCCACGTCGCGACGAACGACTGGATGAACGCAACGGTCGCCATGTCGAGCAGATCCTCTGCTTTGTAGAACGGACGATGGCTGACGTACACGATGTCCTTTGGCTGCAATCGGAAATCTGTTTTGCGTCCATTCATCGTTCCCAACGCATCTACGACGAACGTTTCCGGATTGTTCAACGAGCCGCGAATCACGAGAACGCGCGATTTGAATGCCTTCTCATTGAAGCCGGCGCGGGTGGAAATCGCGGTGAGCACGGTCATGTCAGGCCGATAAACCACAATTCCCGGAAGTCCGACCTCTCCGAGCACATAGATCTGGCTCACATCCGCAGACGGGAAATAAAGGTAATCGCCGGGCTCGATCTGGATGTTCTGCGACAGGTCGCCGCCCAAAAAGAGTTTCTCGAAATCGACGGAAACCCGTTTGCCGCCGCGCATCAGAAAACTGCGTGAAAGGTCGGCGAGATCCACCGTGTTGTTTTCGATGAGGCCGTTTTCGAATCCCTTCGCCCGCGCGATGGCTTCGATGACGGTTGTCGGACGGTCGAGCGTGTAAACGCCGCGCTGAACGACCTTGCCGAGAACGAAGTATTTTTTGCTGCGGAAGGAAACCGGCGTGATGACGGTTCGAGCAGCGCGACGATATTGTCCGAGCGCACTATCCATGCGCTCACGCAGTTCATCGATGGTGAGTCCGGTGGCGAGAATGTCCTGGGCTTCGAGGTAACTGACGCGGCCGTCGGGTGCGATGACAACTTCAATGCGATTCAGCAAAGGTTCGCCGAGCAATCCGAATGAAAGGACATCGCCCGCTCCGAGCGTGAGGCGTTCCTGCCACGCAGCGCGCTGGGCAGGGCCGGTGACGGAGAAACTGCCGTTCGTGTTCGATGTTGGTGCGAGCAGCGTGGTTTCATCCGGTGGCGGCTCGACCGGCAGTTCAACCGTGGCGTTTTGCGCGTTCAACGAATTGATGCCGAGGGCGAGTGTCAGCGCAACGCAGCCAAGCCAGCGCGGGAACCGGCTCTTGAGAACATGATTTTGCGCACGGTTCATCACCGCGCCCACAAGGTGGCATCGGGCGTCGCGAAGCGTCTGGATCTGCTGCCGCGTTTCAGCGGCGTCCGCCACGCCACTGTCGGCGAGCCAGATCAGATTGGGAAGATTGGAACCGAGCAGCACGGCTTCGGGAACGGAAGCTGGGGGCAGTTCGACGAAGATGACGAGATTGTCGATCTGTTTCCATTGTTCCAATGCGTCGCGCCATTCCCGTCGCCGATCGAGATTCCAAACCCAGCCGGGCAGGGGAATGTGAACCACCGGCTGCGAGTTAGGATCGGTGAGCTGTTCCGTCACCTGCGCGGGAGACGAAAGAACGTTGCTGGTGATCGTGGCAACCTGGTTCTCATGCGCTCCGTTTACGGAGCCGTTTTCCGATGTTGCATGCATGTCCGTCATGTCCGTCTCGGGTTCGGGGAAGCCGCCGTTCAACTGTGGATGGGATCGTTCAATGTGGGTTGACGGCTGGGTGGCAATCGTGAGAACGCGAAATCCGCTCAGGCTCGCAGCCTCGGCGAGCAATCGAATCCAGGTCGATCGCCCTTCCCCTTCGACGGAGGACGTGATGCCGCAGACGAGTCCGTGGTTTTGCGAATAGCTGAGCCGGCCCTGAAGTTTGGTCCAGGTGCGGAACGCCCACTGAGTCCGCGAATGTTCTTCCATGGCGTTGAGATCGCCGAGCGTTGTCAGAACCGGGAGTTTGGTTACGCGCTTGAGATCGTCCGGAGTTCTCAGCCGGTTGTCGAAAGCTTCTGCAATGAGGATCAGTCCAAGGCTCAGGCACATTCCCATCACTCCTCCAAAAATCGTGAAGATGCCCGTTTTGATCCGGCGATGATTGGACTCCACTGTCTTGAGATCGGCCGGGGCGAAGATGCGGACGATGCCGGGCGGATCTTTGGCGAACATTTCGGCTTCGCGCTGGCGGTTGGCGAGATTGATTCGGGCGTCCTCGAGCGCGCGCAGCTTTCCGTGGATCAGCTCGCGCGTGGGATCCCAGATCGGTTGTCCCGCAGTGCCGATGTTTGCGAGGCCCGTTGCGGAAAGAGGATTGTTGTCGCGTGCGGACGAAGTGATCTGTTCCTTGAGTGTGTCGATCTGCGCGCGCTTCTGCTGCACGAGCGGATGAAGATCGGTGTATTTGGAGGTCAGATCGGTCAGTTCCGCGAGCGAAGTCTGCAGTTTTTCTGAAAGGCGAACCGTCATGATGGACGGACGCGTTGAAGTGGCGAGGTTCTGGTTGAGCGCTTCGAGGTTGCCGCTGACTTCCTCGAGCTTGTTTGAAACCGCGGGAGAAATTGGAATGCCGCGAAACTCGGCCTGCAGGACATTGATGTCCTTGTCCATCTCGGCGACCTGTTTCTTCAGGTAATTGTTGGCCACTTCAGCCGCCTGTCGTGCCTGGAGTTCCTTCGTGTAGGCCACGGTTTCCTCGGCGTAGATGTTCGCGAGTGTGACGGCCTGCGTGGGATTGCGCGCGGCGAAGAACACTTTGACGATGTCTGATTCCGGCTGTGGATCGACCTTCATCTGCTTCACGAGCTTTTCCGGCGGAATCGGCGGATCGAACTTCGTTCCGACGCGCTTCAACAGGTCGGGCGATGCGATCAGGCCGGCGAACGTTTCACTGCTCAACGGATTCGCACGCAGTGCGTCGGTTGCGGCGGGATTTTCATAGCGGAGCAGTTGAACCGTGGAGGTGAACTTCGGCTTGATGAGATACATCCAGCCGAGAACGAAGAAAACGCCGGCGCCGAGAATGAATCCGATGACCGTCCAGTGCCAGCGGCGCGTGAGCATGTCCACGATGGTCCACGCATCGAAGCCGGTTGCGATGGAAGCGCCGTTACGTCGTGTGCGCTCCGAGTGTTGCTGGCGGGAAGTGGTGTCGTGGCCGTTGCGTCCGGCCTGTTCTGAACCGGAATCAAAATCAAATGAATCGTTCATGCGCGATGGTCGTTGGGTCTCGAGAGATCCACGGCCAGCGTACAAACGTCCCTTCGTGGTGTTAGTGGGTAAAAACCTCCAAACCGTGAATACAACGCCCCAAGGGAGAAATCCGACGATGTGCCGTTTGAAAGATGAGCTGTGTCTGCGTGAAGCGGCCTACGATTTGGGGCTTTGATTGGGCCGAGCCGCGCCTTCAGTGAAACGAACTGAGGCGAAATTGTTTCGGAGAAATGCCAGTGGCCTGCTTGAACGCGACGCAGAAACTGTTCGCGCTCTGGAAACCGCACATGCCGGCGACGATCTCCACCTTGTGATCCGACTCCGCCAGCAGGCGTTTGGCGCGCTCGATTCGCATGCGCTGCAACTCCTGGCCGGGCGTGCGCCCGAGGTTTTCCAGAAAAGCCTTGTGAAGTCCACGGCGGGACATGGCTGCGACACCCACGAGATCCTTCACGCTGATCGGCTCGTGGCAATGTTCCCAGATGAAGCGAAGGCTGTTGGCCACGCCTTTATGATTCACGGCAAGCAGATCGCTGCTCTTGCGGGTGATCAGGCCGGCGGCGGGGACGCGGATTGGAACGGCAGGTGGTTCGCCGCCGTGCATCAGACGATCGAGTATCATCGCGCCGGTATAACCGAGTTGTTCCAGATTCGTATCGACACTGGAAATCGGCGTCAGCATGGCGTCGGGGGCGAGGAGGTAATTTTCCGCACCGACGATGGCGACCTGTTCCGGTACGGCGATTCCGGCGGAATGGCAGGATTCGAGAACGTCCAGAGCCTGTTCGTCGTTTGCCGCGAATACCGCCAGCGGTTTGGTCGCGCGTTTCATCTGCGCGGCCAGCCAGCTTCGTTTACGTGTCCATTGTTCGCGATCGACTCGGTAGGAGGGTGACTTGTGCCAGCGGATCCATTCGCAGGAATGGCCGGCCTCACGCAACGCCTCGAGAAATCCGGTGCCGCGTTCCTCGTAAGACCAGTTGTCCGCATCGCTGTAGAACATGAAGTTCCGGAAGCCGCGCGAAAGGAAATGCTCCGCGACGATCTTGGCGGCATGGGCGTGATCTTCGAGGACGCGCGGGAACTTGAGATGTGGACGGCGGAAGCTCAAATCCACCGTCGGCTTTTTGGCATGCACGACGAACTCGGCGAGATCGTCGCCCGCTCCCAGCCATGCGAGGATTCCGTCGCCCTGCCAGCCCCAGGGAATAATTTTCTCGCGAGCGAAATTGGTTGAAAGATGCCAGTCGTGTTCCTGGGCGAACCGTTCGATTCCGCGATGCACCCGGTAATCATACCAGCCGAGTGCGATCAAAACCCTCTTGCGGCGCTTCAGCATTGCACGCGCGAGGATGAACAGACGCCGGGCGAAAGGCAACTCGATTGAGCCCGGTCCGCGCAGTTCTGTCCGGGTGCATAAAATTCAATCGCAAATGCAGATGTCACCGATTGTTCGGGTTTCTGCGGCCCACTTACGTTGAATGTGTTAACAAGCCACAACTGAATGCCCGTCCTCATGATTGCCGTTTTGAGAAATCCCAAGCCTGCCCGCCACAGTGGGTTTACCCTGATTGAACTGCTCGTCGTGATCGCGATTATCGCGATTCTCGCGGCGATGCTGCTCCCGGCATTGAGCAGTGCCAAACGAAAGGCCCAGCAGATCAATTGCGTTTCAAATTTCAAACAGATGGGAACAGCGTTGCGGATGTATGTGGATGATTTCCGGGATTACCTGCCGCCGGGACCGGTTTCAACCAGCGACAACCCGAACGCCCTCGCCCAGACGCAGGCGCCGGTTTACAGCGGGCCGACGGCTTCGTCGAATTACCGCAAATGGCTGCCGTATTATCTGGCGACATATCTCTCGCTTCCGTCACCGCAGCAGGTCGGAACTGAAGTGCGTGTGGTGAACGTGTTCGTTTGCCCGGGATACAAGTCGAGCCTTCCGATGAACAGCGTTTCTGGCGCATACACCCCGGAATCCGACAATTTCGCCAATGCCTACTCCTATTCCATCACACGCGCGACCTCTGGCAACGGATGGACTCTTCCCGGACTTCCTTTCGGCAAACAGGATGATGCGACGCAACGTCCAATGAAGATCACATCCATCCCGCAGCCGGCAATCATCTGGGCGGCGGCGGACATGGACACGAACGCCGTGACAAATCCATCCGGCCTGGGGACGGCCTTTACCGGTGGGTATATGGCCCGGAAACCCGTTCACAAAATCGCCCGCAATCATCTTTACTTCGATTTCCATGTGGAATCGAAGAAAGTGGGATCAGCGATGGACTATTGATTGCGGATTGCTGTCACCGGGCAGATCAAAACCAGCCACTTGTGGGCGGATTAAACCGGCCACCC
>CALBZA010000057.1 GCA_937890005.1 uncultured Verrucomicrobia subdivision 3 bacterium
TGGGTGGCCGGTTTAATCCGCCCACAAGTGGCTGGTTTTGATCTGCCCGGTGACAACTTCCTGCCATTGAAACAGTGGGAGAACGTCAGCACGTGTGGGCATGATTGAGAACCAGCGTTCAGCGGCGCGTTTCATTCGAGTGTCCGATCGGAGATAATTTTTACGGATGATGCCCGGGCTGTTGCCGGCCTGGTCGGCTACGGCCTCAATATTCTGAGTCAGTGCCTTTTTGTAGCTGATGAACGATTTGCGCAGCGCATTCCGTTTATTGCCTATGATGCCGGCTCTTTTTCGAAGAGCGCAAAGAGCGTTGGACGTGTTGGCCAGCTCGCATATCCGTCCCTTGGTCTTTCGGTAAGGCAGCAGCCAGGCAATAAGGTTGTCCGGCAAGTCCACGACACGATCACGCCCCGTCTTGGCTGCGCCTTTGCCGATGTAGATGGTTTTCTCTTCCCAATCAAAATCCTGCCAATCCAGAAGGCGCACCTTACCCTCTTCGCACCCGTTCGAGCTGCTCATCCAGCCGCTTCGCTGAAATCGGCATCGCCGTCCCAAGTTCCTGCGCGAACAGTGAGACTTTGAATTCCTCGATCATCCAGCGATAGACATCGAGTTCGCGGCGGCCTTCGGGTGTTTCGGGCGGTTTGTTTTGAAGAGCCTTTAGTGCCTCCACGTAAGGCGTGAGCTGGCGCTGGCGTTCCTGGTCCTTGACCGGATTTAGTCGGGCGCGTTCGATGCGCGTGAGGAGCGCCTTGAGATAGCGCGGCACATGCGAAAGTTGATCGAACGAAACCTGTTCCAAGAACTTCGGCCCGGCGAGCGCATTCAATTCGGCGGCTAATGGATTGGCTGAAGGAACGGGTTTTGAAACCACCGCAAGCTGACTCAGATCGTTGAGCGTTGTGCGTGCGGCCGGTTTTGGAGACACCGCTGCGACACCAAGTTTCTGCCGCACCTGTTGAACCAGCTTCAGAATTGCATCCAGCCGATCGATGAACTGCTGCGCCAGACCGGGCAATCGGCGTCGAGCTTCAACCGTTGCTGCATCGAAAGCTGCACGTGTGAGCGCGGACAACGGTTCCTGCGGCAACACATGTTGGCGCAAATGGTTCAATGCCTGTTCGCGCAACTGCTCGCCGTTCCCAAGCGGCGCGAACAACGATTCAAGCCGGTTCAATGCGCGCAAATCTTTTTCCAACCATCCGAGATCGCGCTGAATCGCCAGTTCCACCAGTCGCTGCACGCCGCGAAGACTCGCATCGCGGGCTGTGGCCGGATTGCGGAACAGCCGCAGATTTACTGAGCCGGATTCCAGCTCCAGTCCCGGCCAAGCATAGACAGGCAAGCCGTTCTCTTCACTGACCGTGATCCGTTCGGGCAGATCACCGAAGTTCCAGTCGGAAACTCCGAATCGTTCCCATTGCTGCGCCGCGCGATTCCAGGCGTTCGACTGCACCTTCGCGCTCGCAGCCACTTGCGCTGTCTTCAACTGCTCGCGCAGTTGATTGAGATCGCGTCCGGTACCGAGTGTTTTGCGCGATTCATCGATGACCTCCACGCGCGGACGCAGATGAGACGGCAGTGCGTTGGCCGGCCAGGACGATTCCGCGACAGCGACGCCATACTTGCGATGAAGAAACGTCGCCAGCTCACGCAGAAAACTCGATCCCTTCGGTTGAAACTCGCGCAGGATTTCCTCGACCTTCGGCGGAAAAGGCATCAATTCCTTGCGAATCGACTTCGGCAGCGCGCGCAGCAGTTCGGAAATCATTTCGCCACGCAATCCCGGCACCGCCCATTCCAGTTCTGCCGATGAAGCGGTGATCGCGACGGAAAACGGTATCTTCACGGTCGCACCGTCGTGCTCTTCGCCTGGCGCATAGGAATAAACAACCTGAAGCGGCTGGCCGGAAACGGAAACGGATTCCGGAAAAGCCTCGGCGTCGAAATCGAGCGATTGCCCGCCGGTCAGTTCCGTTTCCGAAACGCGGAGAAATTCCGGATCGTTGTGTTCCCGCAACAGCTTGTTCAACTCGTGCAGCGACGAAACGTTCTCGATGTGCTTCGCGTAAAACGCACCCATGGCGTCGTCGAGATCAGCGAGATCGTATCGTCGCACGCGCGTCCGCCAGCTTTCGATTTTCTGCCGAACAGTGCGGTTATGTTTCAGGAAGCCGTATTGAGCCGGCAGTTCAGGATCGTCCTCTGTGGCGGCACTCGGTGAACGTCGGGACTTGGACCATTCTTCCGGCGAATTCGGCGATCGCAGACTGCCGCCGCCGGCAAAATTCTCCTCCACCAACGCAGACCGAATGAAAATGGCGGTGGCTTCCTTGGGATTGATATTTCCGTAAGCAACCTTGCGTCGTTGAACTTCCAATCCGTTCAACGTTACAACTTCGTCCGCGAGGACACGTCCCGCGCTGGCGCTCCAGTGTGGATTGAGATGCGCGACTTTGCAGCAATGTGGCGCGAGCTGGAAAATCCACTGCGGATCAATTCCCGCCACGGTTCGCGCGAAGAGCTGCGATGTCTCCACTATTTCACCGGCGACCACCCATTCCGGCTGATTTGACCTCGGCTGTTGTGGCGGTGGCTTTGCGCCTTTCGGCAATTTCTTTTGCGGTTCGCCCCGTGCGTAGAGGCTCGAGCCCGGGAAGATCGAAACAAGCCGGTTGCTGGATGTTTTGTAGCTGTTGCGCTCTTCACGCCGCGCGACGTGTCCGATCAAGCCGGACAGAATCGAACGATGAATCGCATCGTACGAAACGGAAGGCTCAGAGCGGTTATCAGTTGAACAGGTGTTAGAAGCATTCCTCCTCTCTTCCGACCCGACTCGGAGGAGAGGGCCGGGGAGACCTCTCTCCGACTCTTCCCCCGCTCGTTCCTCACGGCGAGAGAGAGATGGCGCATTTGTGTTCTTGTTCGCGTTCCGGTTGATGTTGCCGGTTTGATCGCGTCGATCTGTTGCGTCAATCAGTTCGCCCAACACCTCTTCGAGCTGCGCGTGCAAGTCCTGCCATTCGCGCATGCGGAGATAGGACAGGAAGTTCTGACGGCAGAATTTCCGGCGCTGATTCTGAGTGCGCAGCTTTTCCCACTGATCGTGAACCGCATTCCAGATGTTGAGCAGCGAAAGGAAATCGGACTTCGGATCACTGAACCGTTTGTGCGCAGCTGCCGCGGCATCCTTCTGATCCAACGGCCGCTCGCGCGGATCCTGAATGCTGAGGCCCGCGGCGATGATCAACAATTCATGCGTGGCGTGTTCGCGCTGCGATTGCAGCAACATGCGACCGAGCGTGGGATCGATCGGCAGACGCGCAAGATCGCGCCCCAGCGGCGTCAGTTCCCGTTCAGCGTCGAGTGCGCCGAGTTCCTGAAGCAGCGCATAGCCGCTGGCAATTGCAGCGGGCGTCGGCGGCTGGACGAATGGAAAGGTTTCGATGTTCCCCAGCCGAAATGCTTTCATCCGCAGAATGACTTCCGCGAGATTGGCGCGCTGAATTTCCGGTTGCGCGAACGCGGGCCGCGAATTGAAGTCGTCTTCGGAATAAAGCCGGATGCAAACGCCCGCCTGGACACGCCCCGCACGGCCTTTGCGCTGATTAGCGCTGCTTTGGGAAACCGGTTCGATCGGCAGCCGCTTGGTGCGTGTGCGCGGATTGTAACGGCTGATGCGTGCGAGGCCGGAATCGATGACGAACCGGATGCCGGGAATGGTGAGCGACGTTTCGGCAATGTTCGTGGCGATGACAATCTTCCGTTTCGCCGACGGGGCAAACACGCGCTGCTGATCGCCCGAACTCAATCGTCCGAACAGCGGAATGATTTCGGCGTCGCGAGAAAGGCGTCCTTCCAGCATTTCCGCCGCTTCGCGAATGTCCCGCTCGCTCGGCATGAAAATCAAAATGTCGCCGGAGCTGCTTTCGTACATCAGCTGCTCCGCTGCGAGTGCCGCGGCGTCGGTGTAGGAAATATCATCCGCACTGGTCCACGGCACAGAGAACGTAAACGCGCCAGGCGTCGGACTTCGTTCAGCATCATTCGACTTCGCTGCGGATGGCTCCCCATCCATGGACGCATCGGGATTCTCGAAATCTTTTGTGTTCTTCGACGGATCTTCATTCCAACCGCTCTCCGATTCGCTCTCGGCTCCAATCGGCGCATAAACAACATCCACCGGATAAACCCGGCCGGAGACTTCGATGATTGGCGCGTTGTTGAAATGGCGCGAGAAGGCCTGCGTGTCGATCGTGGCGGATGTGACGATCAGCTTCAGATCTTTGCGTCGCGCCAGCAGCGTCTTCAGATAACCGAGCAGAAAATCAATGTTCAGGCTGCGTTCGTGGGCTTCGTCAATGATCAGCGCGTTGTAGCTGGAGAGGTCGGGATCACCCTGCGTTTCGGCGAGCAGGATGCCGTCGGTCATCAGCTTGATGTAAGTGTGCGGACTCGATCGATCGTCGAAACGGATTTTGCAGCCGACTTCACGGCCCCATTGCGCGTTCAGTTCCTCGGCAATGCGACGCGAGATTGAGAGCGCGGCGACACGGCGCGGTTGCGTGCAGCCGATTTGTGCTTCGATGCCAAGCCCGGCTTCCAAGCACATTTTTGGAATTTGTGTCGTTTTGCCTGAACCGGTCTCGCCCGCGATCACCACGACCTGATTGTTTCGAATGGCCGAAACGATTTCGTCCTTTCGCGCCGTGATTGGAAGGTCGGGCGGATAACTGATATGCGGGACGTTGATACGGCGGGCTTCGCGCAATGCGATGGAGGCGCGGACTTCCTCGAGCAGACGATCCAGCAGCGCGTTGCGTTTGTCCTGATGATGTTGCGCGCGCAGAACACGAGCGAGCCGCCAGCCGAGCCGCACCCAATCGTGCAGCATGGCCTGCGGGAGCAGCCGTTTCAGTTCATCAGTCCGGACATCAAACATGCGGACGTTCACCCTAGCAGCGGCGGGGAGAGTTTTCAGTTCTTAGTTTTGGGTTTTGAGTTTGGAGCTTGGAGCTTGGAGCTTGGAGCTTAGAGTCCCCGCACACGGATTTCAGAGTTCACCACACAGACCGCGGCTGTGTCGAAGACCAGCCGCAGCGATGTGAAAACAGTTCACCGCAGGCGCAGAGCCGCAGAGAAAGCTTTGCTTTTATCGCTCTGAGGCGCGGTGGTTCCGAAATTGTTTTCGAAAACTACTTACGAATTCTCTTCCGGTCTTTATCCGTGTTTACCGCTGTCCATCCGTGGTTGAGAAATTCTTCAACGGGAAATGCGCAGGGCTTTCCTCAATGCGTGTTTCATCTGTGTTCCATCTGTGGCCGCTGAATCAATCGATCTTCTCAAGCACAGGATTGCGGTGGTTGGCGTCGCAGGTGAGAACGAAGGTGCCCTGGATGCCGTTGGGCTGGATGAAGCGTCTGAGCAACGCTGCTGGAAATTGGACGGTCTGGCCCGAATGACTGCGCGCCACAACAGTCCGCGCGGTGCCACGATAGTAATCGAGGAATTCCTCCGGCGAGATGCTCAGATCGAACTCATAACGGTGCATGCCGCAAAGAGGAAGTAGGCGAAAACGCTTCGCCGCGCGAGCGCTTTGTTCAGGAAAACGACCGCTGGCACACAGGCGTCGCGCCTGTGCGCTTTCGAATCTCACAGGCAGGATGCTTGCGTGCCTTGAACGCGAATTACTCGTAAGAACTGGAGAGCATCCGGAACAGCGGACGCGACCACGGCGTGCCGATCAGAATCACGATCAACGAAACCGAATACCAGATCGCCAGCTTCAGATGTGCGGCTTTCGAAAATGCCATCCGTTTGCAGCGCGCGGATCCGATATGCGCAAGCGCGAGTCCGACGATCATGCAGAGCGTGTGTTCGACAGAATAGAATCGAAGGTCGGCATCCTTCATCGCCGCGCCGAAATTCTTCCATGCTTCGCGAACAAGAGGGCTTGAGAGATAAAGCAGCAACCCCAACAGGAACTGCAGGTCGAGAACGATGATGAAAGAAAGTCGGGAGAGCTTTGCCCACGGTTTCGCCGGAAGATCACGCATCCAACCGGCATACGAAATCATGATGGCGCCGACCGCCACGACGAGCACGATCCACCGCCAGTAGCTGTGCAGCAGCAACAGAGTTGAATAAAGGGATTCGGACATGGCGCGAACATAAAGTGGAAACCCCTTTCAGCGAAGCTCATTTTGACTGTCGTCCGCCTGTCCGGTTTCCAATTAGACGCGTAAAAGGATCAGTGAAGAATTGCCGTAGGCGGTGAAATGAGTTTTGTCGGTCAGCCGTATCTCGGCTGCCGCGGCGAAGAAGTGTGCGCGGTTCTGCCAGGAATCCGCTCCGTTGGAAACGAGTCTGAGCCATGCTTCGTGGACGAGCGCTTTGGGTTGAAGGGTTTGGCCGGGAGCTTCATACGACATGCGCGCAATCGCCAGCTTGCGGAGTTCCTCGTAAACCAGTGGAACCAATTCATCCGCAGCCTGCCCTTCGCCTCTTGGATCGCCTGAAGCACGTGCGTGATGTCACTCATGATTGGAGATTGGCGAAACGCGTCTTATCGAGCCGCGCAGGCGGCCAATAGGAAATTCGTTTGCCTACTGGTCCATGTGTTTTCGAGATTTTGAAAGCCAGGTCCTGTTCCGAAAATTCCCCCGGTGCGGATCATCGGTCGCCAAGTCATGCGGAGCATGCTCCCCGCTCCGCACTCTCGGACCGCGACTCTGCGAGTCGCAGCGGCACAGATCGGCGAATGAAGCTTTGGGAAACCCATGCTTCAGGTATGCGAGTATGGCTGGGTCGCAGACCCGCGGTCCGTCAATTTCATCCTGGCTTTCAGATTGTAAGACGATTACGGACTTTTCATCTCCGTAACCGCCCGATCCCCGGATACGTCCGTTGCAAGAGCAACTCAGGAATCCAAAATCTATGAGTGAATCTTCACCCAACGACGGCTTTTCCGTTTCCCGTCGTTCATTCCTTAAAACGTTCGGAACATCCGCCGCGGTCGCCGCCACGGCTCAGGTCACCGCCGTTGCCGCCGAACTGGAAAAGGTAAACGCCGAAAAGATCGTCGGTCCCGAGGCGGTCTCCATTACGCTTCAGGTGAACGGCAAACCGCTCCGGCTCCAGCTCGAACCGCGCGTCACACTCCTTGAGGCGCTGCGCAATCATTCGCCGCTGACCGGTTCGAAGGAAGTGTGCGATCGCGCCAGCTGCGGTGCCTGCACGGTTCTGGTGGACGACAAACCCGTTTACGCCTGCTCGATGCTGGCCATCGAGGCCCAGGGCAAAGCCGTCACCACAATTGAAGGACTTGCGCCGGATGGAAAACTGACGCCCGTTCAGGAGGCGTTTGTTTCCGAAGACGCCTTGATGTGCGGCTATTGCACCCCTGGATTTGTGATGAGCATCACGGCATTGCTGAGGAAGAATTCCAAACCAACCGCCGAGGATGTGAAGCATGCCTGCGCCGGCAATCTCTGCCGCTGCGGCACGCAACCCCGAATCCTTCAGGCCGCGCTCAAGGCGGCCGGTGTCAAACTGAGCAGCAACACGGAGGTAATTTCCTATGCCAGGCTGGCCTGATAACAGAGTTCACATCGGCAGCAGCGCCAAACGGGTGGACGGCCCGGCGAAGGTCACCGGCGCAGCAAAATACGCGTCGGACGTTCAGCCGGACGGCTGCCTGTATGGAATGATCCTTCGTTCCAAATGGCCCGCTGCGAAAATTACAGCGATCAATGTCGAAAAGGCGAAGCAGATTCCCGGTGTAAAGGCGATCGTCCTTCGCGATAACCGCGAACAACGCACCGTCCGCTACTACGGCGAAGAACTGGCCGCAGTGGCCGCGACGACCAAACAGGCGTGCGAAGATGCCCTCCGCGCCATCACCGTAACGGCCGAAGAACTTCCATTTGTCGTCAAGGAAGAAGAAGCGATGAAGGAGAACGCGCCGCGCGTCTGGCCTGAAGGTGCAAACACTTCTCGCCCGCGAACCGAAGAAAGAGGCGATCCCAACAAAGGATTTGCCGATTCGGCCGTGGTGGTTGAAGGATTTTTTTCCACGCCGGTTCAGATTCATCATCCGCTCGAAACCCACGGCAATACGATTTCGGTCACCGACGACGGTGTCACCTGCTGGGCATCGACCCAGGGCATCGGCGGCGTGCGCAATGACCTCGCGGGTTTTATGAATGTTCCCCAGAGCAAGGCGCGAGTCCTCTGTGAATACATGGGCGGCGGGTTCGGGGCGAAGATGGGGCTCGGCATCGAAGGCGGCCTCGCGGCAAAGCTTTCACAGGAAGCGAAAGCGCCGGTGAAGCTGATGCTGACGCGCTTTGACCAGTCGCTCGCCGTTGGAAACCGCCCTTCGACTTTTCAAAAAATCCGCCTCGGCGCCACCGCCGACGGACAACTGCTCGCATTCGAACTGGAAAACTATGGCACGCCCGGCTTTGCCTCTGGCGGTTCGAGCGCGGCGGGCAGCGGCGATGTTTCGATTCCTGCGCCCTACATTTATCACGTGCCAAACATCCGGGTGAAGCAAACCTCCGTCGCCATCAACGCCGGTTCCGCCCGCGCCTTTCGCGCACCGGGTCATCCGGCGGCATCTTTCGGGATGGAATCGATCCTCGATGAACTTGCCACGAAACTCGACATCGACCCGATCGAACTGCGGATCAAAAACGACCGCTCCAATGTCCGCCAAACGCGCGAAAAACAATTCCGTCTTGGCGCCGAACGATTCGGCTGGAAGGAGAAATACAAGAAGGCCGGCAGTTCACCGGGCCGGATCAAAACGGGCGTCGGTTGCGCGGCGGCGACGTGGGGCGGCGGCGGACGCGGCACCCAGGCTGAAGCGCAGATCCATCCGGACGGCTCGGTCGAAGTCCGTTGCGGAACGCAGGATCTCGGCACCGGCACCAAGACTCTGATCGCGGTCATCGCTGCCGATGTTTTCGGCCTGAGGCCGGATCAGATTCAGGTTCGCGTCGGCGACACGCTGTTCCCACCGTCCGGGGCCAGCGGCGGGAGCACGACGGCAGCTTCGGTTTCACCCGCCATTTTCGACACCTGCACAAAAGCACTGGAACAGCTGCAAACTCAAACCGGCGTTGCGGATGCGCGGGGTGATCAATGGAAGGACGCCTGTAAAAAGCTCGGCATGAATCCAATCACCGTCCAAGGTCGCTGGCAGCAGGGACTTTCTTCCAGCGGCGCGGCGGGAGTTCAATTCGCCGAAGTGGAAGTTGATACCGAAACAGGGTTCGTGAAGGTGAAGAAAATCACCTGTGTTCAGGACGGCGGATTGATCGTCAGCAAGCTCACCGCAGAAAGCCAGGTCAACGGCGGCATCATCATGGGCATCGGCTACGCGCTCTACGAGGAACGCATCATGGACGAACTCTCCGGCGTGGTGCTGAATCCGAATTTCGAAACCTACAAGCTGCCCGGCATTGCCGACATGCCGGAGCTGGACATCGTCCTGCTCGAAATGCCTGAACGCGGGGTCATCGGCATCGGCGAGCCGGTCACCATCCCGACTGCTTCTGCCATCGCCAACGCCGTGGCCAATGCGATTGGCGTTCGCGTTGGCAGCCTTCCAATCACGCCGCAGAAAATCCTCCGCGCCCTCGGCAAAGACAGGAGTTCCGTCGTATGAACGTTTTCCAATACGCCACCGCACAATCTCCCGCGACAGCCCGCGAACTGGCGGGTTCCAATGGCGCCTATCTCGCCGGCGGCAACGATCTGCTCAACCGGATGAAGGATCATCTCGTCGAGCCGAAAACGCTGGTGAACATCAAGTCACTCCCCGGCCTGAACAAGATCGAAACCGGCGATCAGCTCTGGAAGATCGGCGCCACGGTCACCATTGCCGAACTGGAAGATCATTCTGAACTGAAAAAGGTGTTTCCCGGATTGCAGGAAGCCGCGGCAGAAGTCGGTTCCCGACAGATTCGCAACGTCGCTACCGTCGGCGGCAATCTCTCGCAACATTCGCGCTGCTGGTATTACCGCCATCGCGACACCGTTTGCCTCAAGAAGAATGGCGACCTTTGTTATGCCCGCCATGGTGAGAACAAATATCACAGCCTGTTCAGCGGAAACACGTGCATCAGCCCGGTCGTTTCAAATCTCTCCATCGCACTCGCAGCACTCGACACGACGGCGATTGTTTGGCGTGACGGTAAGGAAGTTCGCCTGAGCATTCCGGAACTTTACGCGAGAGCCTGGGAAAATCCGACGGCGCACAACTCCCTTCAGGTCGGTGATCTGATTCTTCGGGTCGAAATTCCCGTTCAAGGACGTCGGAGTGCTTATCAGCAGATCAGCGAAAAGGCGTCCTTCGACTGGGCGCTCGTGAGTTGTTCCGCCGCAGCCAGGGTGGATGGAAAGAAAGTCGGCCAGGTGAAGATCGCGCTTGGCGCCATTTCACCGGTACCACACATGGTCCGAACCGCGCATGAGTTTCTGGAGGGAAAAACCTTGGACGAAGCCACCGCCGATCGTGCCGCCGACCTGATCCTCGCGGGCGCGCAACCGATGGAACACAATGGTTACAAACTGGCGATCGCCCGCGCCCTGATTCGCCGCACACTGCTTCAACTCGTTGCCTGACCGATATGAAACCTGACATCTGCTGCCGGCATTTGCGTTCCAAGAAGCTCTACATTCCCGAACAGGAGAACGAGGTCTTCGCCGTCGCCGGAGACGAGTTTCTTCATCACAGCCATTGCTGGTGCAATCGAACGCTGACAGAAGTGGGTTTCGACGACGGCCAGGTGAGCGTTCCGCTGTGCAATCCTACGCGGAGCTGTTTCGAAGCATGAGAGCGTGTCTGAAAAATTTCGGGGCGCGCCTGTGTCACTTGCGACCAGCCGCAGGGCTTCGAAACTTTCCGGCGATTCTTGTTTTTCGGACGGCCGCGGCTGGTCTGCGACACAGCCGCGCTCCATCTTCAGACAGACTCTAAGAAACGGCGCCCTGTTCACAGAAGGGAACGTAGGGCGCAAAGAGGTGGGAGGATTTTGAAATCACGGAATTGACGTTCATCGCCGATTCCATTTCACCTGAAGTTCTCCTTACAGCATGGCTCAAAAACAATGCTGCCGACCCGGAGAGGTCGGCAGCATCGTGTCAGGTCAGATTTCGCTCAAGGAACGACTGTTACCGATGAGCTGGTTGCGTTCGGAATGTTGATGTTCGACAGGTTTGTCGCGGTCACCGTGAAAGTGCCGGTCGTGCTGAAATACAGATCCTGGGTTACGGTTCCATTCACAAGAGCACTCGCCAGCGGAAGGGCCGCGTTAACATCCGAAGAAGAGAGCTCGATCAGATTGCCGGATGCTGTGGTGACAATGTGATAGTTCGCATCGACGGCATGAATGGTCACGGTAACCATGCCACCCTCACTGAGACTCACAGGTGTCGGCGTACCGACCTTGCCTGTCGCGGTATTGGGCGCATTCGTTTCACCTGGCAGGAGAACCTGCAGCTGGCTGAAGGTTCGATTCACCAGCGCGAAGTAGCTCGCCGAATTATCCGGGAGAGAGTCAGCGGAAATAAGAGCCCATCGCCTTCCTCCTTGTGAAATCGGAGTCACATTCGCCAATGCCGTCCAGTTCGTGAGACCGGAAACTGACGAACCACCGATCAGAGTGAAGCCGCTGTCCGGCAAGGTCCATTTAATCCAATAAGGAGCATTGGTGGGCACCAGGTTCACCACACCGACACCGTCGCTGTGGCCAAGATCCCAGATCGTGGTATCCAGCTGATTCGTGCCAGCCTTGGTGAAATCTTCGTCAATCTGTGTTCCGGCCGTTCCCGATATGGAAATTCTGGCCCAATCATGCGGGATACCACCATTTGCAGGGTTGCCATAGTTTTGGATTCCAAACCGGACCTGCATCGGAGGACTGAAGTAAGTGACTGCATCCTCCTCACTCAAATCAATCGAGAAGGGAACTGGAGCGGCTCCGGGCGCTTCCAGGGTTCCGTTCGTGTTGCTGAGGAATGTCAACGTCCATTTCCCCGCAAGAACCGAATTGGTGACCCTCAGCGCGACGTTGTGTTGATCCGGGTTTGAGCCGGGCGCATTCGTCTTCCAGGAGACGTTCGCCACGCAGGTGGTATCGGTCCCCGAGCCGCTGATAATTTGCAGCCAGAGAACATTCGGGTCGGTGTAATCCGCGCCCGAGTATCCGTTCCCACCTTGAATGAAATGAATGTGGTGATCCAATCCTCCCGGCGATGTTGCATTATCCAGAACCGTGAAGGAGTAAGTCACCGGGAACGTGCCATAGATCCAGCTTTCACTCGTATCAACCGGTTGAATCTGTGCGCGTCCAAACTGACCTGACCCCCCGAACAGTCGAAGGGCGGGCGTGGCTTTTTCAATCGTCAATGTGGGCGGCGGCGGATTCGGAATCTCGCCGGTCAGCCTGATGTTGTCGATCCAGACCGTTTGCGGTCCGACAAGGACATTGTTCCCGTAGGCGCCGGCATCCATGCCGATGATGATGTTGACAAGACCGTCAATCAAATCGCCGAAGTTCTGTGTGACCTGCCTGAGATCGACACTGACATGATTCCAGTTCGTATTCAGCTCACCTGCACCATTTGTCGCCGGTATGGCGAAATAATAGATCCAGTCCTGGCTGAAGCTTGGACCTCGGGAGCCCACGCGCATGAATCCGAAATCCAGCGATCCCTCCCCCAATGATCCGTTCACACCCGCAGCCGATGTATTTGTGCGAATCACCGAAGTTTCGTCGTAACGGATATCGAAAGAGAGATTTGTCCACGTGGCCAAATCCAATGGGGCGTAATTTGGGCCCGCCCCGTCCCACAGGACATACTGATCGCCTCCCGTAAAGTTGAGATACAATTGAAGAGAACCAGAATTCGGGTTGTTGCTAGAGTCATTGGATGGATCCCAAAAAACACCCTGGAAGACCCCTCCAAACCAATTTCCCCATGTGGTGTTGTAAGGCGTTGTCGTCACCTCGTCAGTGTCAAAACTGTAGAGTGTCCGATTCGTAACCTGCGCTTGAATTGAACCAGTCAGTGACATCACCGCGATCATCACTGACAGGAGTGAGACGTGCTTGATTTTCATAGGTTGGGTTTTTGCAGCTTCGTTTTGGACCGAAGCAATCGACATCACGAGGGAACACGGGAAGTGACTCGATTGCCGATATTGGATTGCGCCTCTTTTAGCGCAGCACCAGAGGATCGGACATATGACAAATGTCATGTTTTTTACCCTTCCCATGGCCATCGAAAGAATCCTTTGGTGCTTCGAGGCACCCCCGGCTCATTCCCCCGTCTTCCGAAGTCGTTCACAGAACGACGATTACGAAACTTCCGTTACGCTGTGCATTTGGATCTGGAGGAATTGTTGAGAAATGGGGGGATGTTAACTCTCACAGAAGGAAACGAAGGCATTGGAGGATTTTCGCTCGCTGGAATTCCATTGCTGGGTGCTGCAGACACCGTGGCTTCAGCCGGGTGTGCAGACTGAGGAATCGTCAGCCGTTTCAAGGGCCTTCCGAGCTGTGGCTGAAAACGATAAAACATCTTTCATCCAGCTTCGCAGGCTGATACGCAGCTCTCAGACATTATGCCTATCACGCGAATGGATAACGTCCTTATCGTCGTTGACGATCTTGAGACGGTGAAAGCGTTCTTCATCGAACTCGGACTCAAGCTCGAAGGCGAGACGGTTGTCGAAGGACCAATGGTCGGGCGGCTGATCGGGCTGGAAAATGTCCGCGCCACCCTCGTCACATTGCGGACTCCCGACGGACAGGGCATTGAGCTGGACAAGTTCCACACGCCCGAAGCGATCAGGTTCGGACCGGTGAACGCCCCCACGAACACGCTCGGGCTGCGCCGCATCATGTTCGCGGTCGATGGCATCGACGTCCTCATCGCACGCATGCGAACCCACGGAGCGGAAATCATCGGCGAAATGCAATACGAGAACACGTACCGCCTCGCATACATCCGAGGACCGGAGGGCATCATCGTGGCGCTGGCTGAGCAGCTGACTGAAGACGGGCTCGCCTAACGCATTGCAATTCGGGAACAACCTTTCGCAAGATCGGGCTATCGCGTTTCCGGCGGTTCAGCCACTGTATGGCGCGTGAGCCGCGAATTGAGCCAGCCAAACGCCAGCGAACAAACGCATTGCGAAGTTTGTCCGCTCAGCCGCGTCCAGACCGGCGTCGCCGTTCGCATCAAACAGCTCTGCGCCTCCCCCGAAGTTCAAAATCGTCTCCGCGAACTTGGGCTTTGCGAAGATCAAATCGTCCGACTGATCACCAGCCGGAACAATTTCATCTGCCAGGTCTGCAATTCACGCCTCGCGCTCAGCGAACAGCTCGCCCAGGTGATTCTCGTCGAGCCGGTCCTGAAAACGGTTCCCGCGCGAATCTGCTGATTCCGATTTCCTCAGCAATCGTTTCGTCCCTCGTCCTTTTCCGCGCCCCCGACATGCCGTTTTGAAACCGACGCTCAGGGACGTCCCGAGTTACGGCCAGCATTTTGAAGATTCCGAAATCCACTTGCGGTCGCCCGGCCCCGCCGTAAGCTTTGCGCCATTTATGAACTATAAAATTTCTCAGCGTGCGGCGTCACTAAGCCCTTCGCTGACCCTCGCCATCGATTCCAAGGCGAAACAAATGAAATCCGAAGGGCTCGATGTCGTTGGCTTCGGCGCGGGCGAACCGGATTTTGACACACCACAACACATCAAGGACGCCTGTGCGAAAGCGCTTGCCGACGGATTCACCAAATACACTCCGGCCAGCGGAATTCCCGAGCTGCGCCAGGCGATCGCGGACAAGTTCAAACGCGAGAACGGACTCACCTACAAGCCTTCCCAGGTGATCGTCTCCTGCGGCGGCAAGCATTCCTGCTACAACGTCATTCTCGCCACCTGCCAGCAGGGCGACGAAGTGATCATCCCCGCGCCTTACTGGCTGAGCTATCCCGAAATGGTGAAGCTCGCCGGTGCGAAACCGGTGATCATCGAGACCACGGATCAAACGGAATTCAAAGTCACTCCCGAACAACTGCGTGCTGCAATCACTCCAAACACACGCCTGTTCGTTCTGAATTCGCCCAGCAATCCGACCGGTTCGGTTTACACGCCGGAAGAAATCAAAGCGCTCGGCGACATCTGCGTCGAAAAGGGCGTGCTCATCATGAGCGACGAGATCTACGAGCATCTTGTCTATGACGGCGCGAAGGTGCGAAGCGTGGCGACGTTCTCGCAGGCGCATTACGATCACACGATCATCGTACACGGTTTTGCCAAGGCCTGGAGCATGACTGGATGGCGGCTGGGTTTCCTCGCTGCACCCGAACCGATTGCGAAAGCGATTGACGCGATTCAAAGCCACAGCACAAGCAATCCGACTTCGTTTGCGCAAAAGGGTGCTGTCGCTGCATTGAACGGTCCGCAGGATCACCTCCAAAAATGGCTCGGCGAATTTTCGAAGCGCCGCGAGTTCGCCTGGAAAAAGCTCAACAGCATCCCCGGCATCAGCTGCGTGAATGCGAAAGGCGCGTTCTATCTGTTCCCGAACATTTCCAAAACCGGCCTCAAATCCACCGAGTTTTGCGCGAAACTGCTCGAACAGGAAAAGGTGGCGGCCGTTCCCGGAATCGCGTTCGGCGCGGACGATTACATCCGACTGAGCTACGCGACGAGCATGGCGAACATCGAGAAAGGGCTTGAACGCATCGATCGATTTGTTCGAGGGCTCAAGGGCTGACAAATTTACGATTTACGATTCGCGATTTGCGACCGCCCGGGTTGACTCAATCCGGGCGGTTCAATCTTGTCCCACTTCCCCTTCCATTCTTCAGCTTTCTGCTTTCAACTTTCTGCTTTCTGCTTTCGCCTCCCGCTGCTAAAACCTGCGCGTCGCGCGGCGATTCTCGAACATGAAAAAGAAACTGCAGCCCAAGTACAACCGCATTCTGCTCAAACTCAGTGGCGAAGCCCTGGGAGGTGAAGCAGGCGTGGGCATTTCGCCCGAAGCGTTGCGCAACATGGCGGAGCAGATTCGTGAAGTGCGCGAATTCGGCGTGCAGGTCGTCATCGTCATCGGCGGCGGCAACATCTTCCGCGGACTTCAGGGCT
>CALBZA010000058.1 GCA_937890005.1 uncultured Verrucomicrobia subdivision 3 bacterium
CGCCTACATCTGCGGCGAGGAAACCGGCCTGATCGAATCGCTCGAAGGCAAGCGCCCGTATCCGCGCATCAAGCCGCCTTACTTCCCGGCCGTGCTCGGCCTCTACATGTGCCCGACGATCGTCAACAACGTGGAAACGTTGTGCAATGTGAAGCACATCGTGGCAATGGGTGCTGCGGAATTCGCAAAACTCGGCACGCCAAACAACACCGGTACCCGCATCGTCAGTCTGAGCGGGCATGTGAAAAAGCCCGGTTATTATGAAATTGAAGTCGGCAAAGCGACGATCGGCCAGCTGATCAACGATCCGGCTTTTGGTGGTGGATTGCGCGACGGCCGCAAGTTGAAGGCTGTCATTCCCGGCGGTTCATCCTCAAAAGTCCTGAAAGCCGGCGAGAAGTTCAAACTCAAGCGCAAGGTCGATGGGAAGGACGTCGAGCAGGAAGTGGACATGCTCGATCTGCCCTACGATTTCGATTCGCTGATCCAGGCAGGAACGATGTCGGGATCGAGCGCGATCATTGTGATCGACGATTCCGTCAGCGCCGTGGATGCGCTGGCGAACCTGAGTGAATTCTACGCTCACGAAAGCTGCGGCCAGTGCACTCCGTGTCGCGAAGGGTCGCTCTGGATGAGCAAGACGCTGCATCGCCTGACACATGGCGGCGGGCGGAAGG
Source organism: uncultured Verrucomicrobia subdivision 3 bacterium (assembly GCA_937890005.1). Classification (GTDB taxonomy): domain Bacteria; phylum Verrucomicrobiota; class Verrucomicrobiia; order Limisphaerales; family DASXHY01; genus DASXHY01. The sequence continues at coordinate 678 of CALBZA010000058.1, forward strand.
GCGACGCCGATTACCTGGTGAAAATTGCCGACAATATTCCCGGTGGCCGGACGATCTGCGCCTTTGGCGAGGCCTGTTCGTGGCCGGTGCAGAGCTTTGTTGGAAAATTTAAAGATGAATTCGTTGCCCGCGGCGCAGCCGACGAAGAACGCCGCACGAAGGAAGCTTCAGGCGCAGGCCCGGCGAACGAATTGAAGATTGCCGCGAGCGCGCAGCATTGATGAGCCGAAACTTACATATTCACCGCGGAGACGCGGAGACGCGGAGATTCGATGAACTCACGGATCAGGTAATTGGTGCGTGCATTGAAGTTCATCGCTGTCTCGGTCCGGGGCTGTTGGAGTCGGCTTATGAAGAATGTCTTTGTCACGAATTGTCTCTCAGGAAGCTTGCATTCGAACGGCAGGTTCCGCTGCCGGTTCAATATAAAGCTGTGAAGCTTGAATGTGGATATCGGCTGGATCTTGTCGTTGAGCGGCAGTTGGTTCTCGAACTGAAGGCAGTCGAAACTCTGCTGCCCATTCATCAAGCGCAGTTGCTTACGTATTTGAAACTCTCGGGAATGACGTATGGGCTGTTGGTGAACTTCCACGTCCCGGTTTTGAAAGCAGGCTTGAAGCGAGTCGTGAACGAATTCCCCGATTTCTCCGCGTCTCCGCGTCTCCGCGGTTCAATCAGAGTGTAGAATGTCAAACGCAGCCACAACCGAAACCAAGCCGACACCGCCGCCGGTCGAAACGATCAAGGTGAAGGTGGACGGACGCGAAGTCGAGGTGCCGAAGACGACCATCGATCCGATCACCGGCAAGCCGGTGCCGACCACGATGATTCAGGCCTGCAACGCCGTTCGAGTGGACGTGCCGCATTATTGCTATCATCCCAAGCTGCCGATCGCCGGAAACTGCCGCATGTGTCTCGTCGAGTTCGGCACGCCGGCTCTCGGTCCGGACCGCAAGCCGGTCCTCAATCCCGACGGCACGCCGAAGATTGCGAAGTCGCCGCGTCCGGCGATTGCGTGCGCCACGCCGATTTCTCCGGGAATGGAGATTTACACGAACACGCCCGCGGTGAAGCAGATGCGCGAAGGCGTGCTCGAATCGCTGCTGATCAATCATCCGCTCGATTGCCCGATTTGCGACCAGGCCGGCGAATGCAAGCTGCAGGAGTACTCGGTCGATTATGGCCAGCGCGAGCCGCTTTGTCGAAGCGAAGGTTCACAAGCCGAAACGGGTTGATCTCGGACCGCGCATTGTCCTCGATGCCGAACGCTGCATTCTCTGCACCCGCTGCATCCGGTTCACGAAGGATGTCGCCGGCGATGATGCATTGGGCATCGTGAATCGCGGCAGCTACAACACAATCAGTGCGTATCCCGGCAAGCCGTTCGACAACAATTACACGCTCAACACCGTGGACATCTGTCCGGTGGGCGCGCTGACGTCGAAGGATTTCCGGTTCAAGATGCGCGTCTGGTTCCTCAAGGAAACCAAGAGCGTCTGCACCAGTTGCGCCACGGGTTGCAGCATCATCATCGGTTCGCGCAACGACACGATCTACCGCTACGAACCGCGCGAGAATGACGCGGTCAATGCGACGTGGATGTGCGATTACGGCCGCTTGAACTACAAGTGGATCAACCGTCCGGATCGTCTGACGCAGGTCCAGGCGAAGGGGCAGATCACCGGCTGGACGACGGCGTTGAAGGAGATTTCCGGGCTGCTCAACAAAGCTGAGCAGGGTTCCGTCGCGATCATCGCTTCCGCGCGGCAGACGAACGAAGAATTGTTCCTGCTGAAGAGGCTCGGCAAGAAACTCGGCGCCATCACGGATTCCGTTCCGCGCATTGCTGAAGGCGACAAGCTGCTTCTCAATGCCGATCGCAATCCAAACACCAACGGCGCGCGGCTGACCGGCATCTGCTTCACCGAAATGGGCGATCAGATTCCAAAGATCGCGCAAGGCATTGAGAGCGGGAAAATCAAGACGTTGATTGTCTTCGGCGAAGACGTCACGAAGTGCGGCATGGACGCGAAGCTTCTGGGCAAGCTGGAAACGCTGATTGTCAGCGATATTCTGCCGAACGAAACCACGAAACTCGCGACGTATCTGTTGCCCGGCTGCGCTCATGCCGAGAAACGCGGCACATTCACGAATGTCAAAGGCCGCGTTCAGAAATTCATGAAGGCGATCGAGCCTCGCGGTGACGCGCGGCCTGAGTGGGAATTTCTGCATGAACTCGTTCTGAACGTCACCGGTCAGGACGGCTACAGGAGCATCGAAGGCTTGTTCAATCTGATGGCGCAGGAAGTTCCTGCTTTCAACGGACTCACCTGGGCGGGGCTCGGTGACACGGGAGTGACGGTCGCGATATGAACGCTGCAATGACCTGGATCGACAATCTGAATCCGACGGCGAACTTCGCGCTGTTCAGTGCGCTGAAGATTCTCGGCGTTTTCTCGATTCTGATGTTCATCGTTGCATACGCCGTCTGGGTGGAACGGAAAGTGGCTGCGGCGATTCAGGATCGCATCGGACCGAACCGCTTCGGTTTCTTCGGCCTGCTGCAGCCGGCGGCGGATGCCATCAAGGCGTTCCTGAAGGAAGATTTCACTCCCGCACACGTTCGAAAGATTTATTTCTGGCTCGCTCCGGCAATTGTGATGATTCCGAGCATTCTGGTCATCGCGGTCATTCCGTTCGGCTCGTTCATCGGCGAGCAGAAAATGGTGATCGCGGATTTGAATGTTGGCGTGCTCTACACGTTCGGCATCGTCTCGCTGGGTGTTTACGGCATCGTGCTGGCGGGTTACGCGGCGAATTCGAAGTATCCGTTCCTTGGCGGCATTCGTTCGAGTGCGCAGTTGATTTCCTATGAAATCGCAATGGGCCTTTCGGTCGTCTCGATTTTCCTGATCGTCGGCGATTTGAACCTGACGAAGGTTGTGGAGTATCAGGCCGGAAGTTTTCTGGGGTGGAACATTCTGAAGCAGCCCGTCGCTTTCGCAATCTTCATGGTGGCCGCGTTTGCAGAAACGAATCGCACACCGTTCGATCTGCCGGAGGCCGAACAGGAACTGGCGGGTGGTTACAACATTGAATACAGCTCGATGAAATTCGCTCTGTTCTTCATGGGCGAATACGCGAACATGACCGCCGCCTGCGCGTTGATGACGACGTTGTTCCTCGGCGGCTGGAGCCTGCCGTTTGCGGGGCTGGATCAACCGGCGACCACGGTGGCGATGGGCATCGCGCACATTGCAATTTTCCTCGGGAAAACCTTGTTCCTGCTGTTCATGGTGATCTGGGTGCGGTGGATGTGGCCGCGGTTCCGGTATGATCAGCTGATGGATCTGGGCTGGCGACGTTTCATTCCCCTGGCGCTGGCGAATGTGATCGTCACGGCCGTGGTGCTGTGGATCAAAAACTCGTAACAGATGAAACGGACTGAAACAGTTTTCAAGCAGCCGGTCTCATTAACACCCCGCTTCAGCGGGGTGAAAGGAGCCGGTTGCGTCAAAAACTGTTTCAACAGTTTTGGGTTAAGGGCGAGAAATGGGGAAAGGGCTGGGGAACATGTCTTTACATGCTTATTCGCGGGTTTGGCTGCATCTGGTTTGGGCGACTTTGGAACGGCGACCATTTTTGCACAAGGCTGCGGCGGTGAAACTTTCGGCCCGGCTGCACGAGTACGCCCAAGAAAAGTCGATCTACATGAAGATCAACTTTGTGAACGCAGATCACGTTCACGCGCTGGTCGATATGCCGACACATCTTTCGATCGAGCAATTGATGCAGCTTCTGAAAGGAAGTTCATCGCATTGGGTGAACGAACAGAATTTGATTCCGGGGAAGTTCGGCTGGGGGCGAGGCTACGGAGTGTTTTCTGTCTCGCACTCGGCAGTGGAAAGCGTCTCGGCGTACATCGCCGGACAGGAAGAACATCATCGCCGAAGAAGTTTTGCAGACGAGCTGAAGTTGTTTGTGGAACGCTACGGATTGGAATGGCGCAGGGACTGAAACCGTTGAAACGGTTTCAGAAGGCGTCACCGCGGTTCACCCTGCTGAAGCAGGGTGCTAATAAGAGTTTGATTCGACCCATCCGAACTCCGCGTCCTGGTGTCGCCGCGGTGAATTTGAATAAATGATCGTTAATCGTAAAAAACTGAATTTTTGGGAGCGGCTTTACCTGCCGGCCATAATCGGCGGGTTCAAGGTCACCATCCGTCACTTCTTCAAAAAGAAAGTGACGATGCAGTATCCCGAGGAGAAATGGGTTGTGCCGCCCGGCTACCGCGGCGCGCCGTATCTCGTGAAGGATCAGGAAGGCAACACCAAGTGTGTTTCCTGCCAGCTCTGCGAATTTGTCTGCCCGCCCAAGGCGATCAAAATCACGCCGCCCGGCCCGGATGGCCAGCTGGCGGATCGCCCGAATGCGGAGAAGATGCCGAAGGAGTTCGAGATCAACATGCTCCGCTGCATCTTCTGCGGCTTCTGCCAGGAGGTGTGTCCTGAGGAGGCGATTTTCCTGCAGAAGGATTACTCGCTCAACGCTGCGACCCGCGAGGAACTGATTTACAACAAGCAGAAGCTTCTCGAACTCGGCGGCACTCACGCCGGCATTCAGAAGTGGAAACACAAAGCGCTCGAAACCGAGAAGCAGGAGAATTTTCCGGTCAAGCCTTGATGAAATCCCAGGTTCCAAGTTCCAAGTTCCAGAGAAACTTCAAGCGCCAGGCTCCAATCGCGAGCGTGGATGACTTTGCTGAAGTTCGGGAATTGGAATTTCTTTGGAATTTGGAGTTTGGAATTTGGAACTTTTAAATGCCCTTTACCGACATATTGTTTTTCGTTTTTGCGGCACTGGCGTTGATTTGCGCCGGACTGGTCATTCTTAACCGGAACCCGGTGACCAGCGCGATGTTCCTGGTGCTGACGATTGTTTCGCTGGCAGGACTGTTCGTTCTGCTCAACGCATTCTTTCTGGCTGCAATTCAGATCCTCGTTTACGCGGGCGCGGTGATGGTGCTGTTCCTGTTCGTCGTCATGTTGCTCGACCTGAAAACCGAGCAGCGGCAGAAGATTAAATTGTTCGGCATCATCGGCGGCGTCATTTCCGTCGGCGCCGTGATCGCCATTTTCCTGCGTTCACTTTATGTCACGAAACCCGGTGCGGAACTCGCGAAAGCCGAGGCGGTCGGCGACACCGTTTCGCTCGGCAAAATGCTTTTCAGCAGCTACGTGCTGCCGTTTGAAATCGTCTCTGTCCTGTTGCTCGTCGCCATGGTCGGAGTGATTCTGCTGAGCAAGAAGGAGCTGAAATGAAATTTCAAACTCCAGGTTTCAATTTTCAAAGAATGATCAAATCTCAAATTCCAATCTGGAGCCTGAATGGTCCCGTCTATGGCCGGGATTCAGGGCTTCTTTGGAGTTTGGAATTTGGAACTTGGAATTTTTCCAAATGAACGTCGGCCTCGAACATTATCTGACCGTCAGCGGACTGTTGTTCGCTCTGGGACTCTTTGGCGTCATCGTCCGGCGTAATGTGCTGGTGATGTACATGTGCCTCGAGCTGATGCTCAACGCAGCCAACCTGGCGCTCGTCGCTTTCTCGCGGTTCACCAACAACCTGAACGGACAGGTTTTCGTGTTTTTCATCATCACCGTCGCCGCGGCGGAAGTTGCCGTCGGCCTGGCGCTGATCGTCGCGCTGTATCGCAAGAAGCAGACGGCGCACGTGGAAGAACTGACGACGATGAAGCTTTAGGAAAGTGAAGATGAATTTGAACCGCAAAGACGCAGAGACGCAGAGGGGCACTGAACTGTTCCCGCCTTTGCCTTGCTCTGCGTCTCTGCGCCTCTGCGGTTTGTTTGGAAACTGATGAAACTCGAAGCGTTACCCTGGTTGATTCTGTTCCTGCCGTTGCTCGCTGCAACGGTGATCACGCTCTTTACGCAGAAGAACCGCAGTGTCAGCGCCGGTCTGTCGATCGGCGCGGTGGTCATCGCTTTTCTGTTGAGCGTGCTGTTCGTGAAGGTGAACGGATTCGCGCCCGAGCAGAGGGAGCTTGCGGTCAACTGGCTTTCCATCGGCGACACATTTCAGATCGATTTCGGTTTCCGGCTCGATCCGCTGAGCCTCGGAATGATTTTGATGGTCACCGGCGTGGCGTCGCTGATTCACATCTATTCGGTCGGCTACATGCACGACGATCCGAGTTTCTCACGCTTCTTCGCCTGTCTGAGCCTGTTCACGTTTTCGATGCTCGGCATTGTGCTTTCGAACAACTTCCTGCAAACGTTCATCTTCTGGGAACTGGTCGGCGTCTCCAGCTATCTGCTGATCGGATTCTGGTACGAGAAACCGAGCGCGGCGGATGCGGCGAAGAAGGCGTTTATTACAAATCGACTTGGCGATTTCGGGTTCATCCTCGGCATCCTGATTGTATGGGCGACGCTCGGTTCGCTGAACTTCGAGGTGCTTCAATCGAAGGCTGGCGTGAATGCCGAAGCACTTGGTGCAATGGCCACAATTGGCGGTCTGTTGATCTTCTGCGGCGCGGTCGGCAAGTCCGCTCAATTTCCGCTGCACGTCTGGTTGCCGGACGCGATGGAAGGTCCGACGCCGGTTTCTGCGCTGATTCACGCCGCGACGATGGTCGCCGCGGGCGTTTACATGCTGTGCCGCGTGTTCTTTATTCTGAACGCTCCGGCGCTCGAAGTGATTTCTTACATCGGTGGTTTCACCGCTTTGATGGCGGCGCTGATTGCAGTTCAGCAGAACGACATTAAACGCATTCTCGCTTATTCCACTCTTTCGCAGCTTGGTTACATGGTGATGGCGGTCGGTCTCGCGGGACAAACCGCCGCGATGTTCCACCTGATGACGCATGCGTTCTTCAAGGCGTTGCTGTTCCTCGGTTCCGGTTCGGTGATCCTCGCGATGCATCATGAACAGGACATCTGGCACATGGGCGCGTTGCGAAAGAAAACGCCGGTGACCTACTGGACATTCCTGGTTGGCACGCTGGCGCTGGCGGGGCTGTGGCCGTTGAGCGGATTTTTCAGCAAGGATTCCATCCTCGCGCTGGCGCAGCACAAGCACAACTACCTGTTGTTCGGCGTCGCGCTGTTCGTGGCGTTCCTGACGACGTTCTACATGTTCCGGCTGGTGTTCGTGGTGTTCTTCAGCTCTGCAAAATCGAAGCATGCCGAACACGCGCATGAATCGCCGGGTGTGATGACCTGGCCGCTGCGAATTCTCGCTGTGCTGAGCGTCATCGGTGGCGTGATCGGGATTGAAGCGCTGTTCAACCGCCAGTTCGCGCCTGAACAGACCGAACATGCGCATGGCATCGTGGCGCAGCTCATCTATCCGTTCCAACACGCACCTGTTGCGGCAATCTCCGGACTGATCGTTTTTGCGCTCGGTTTGGTCGCTGCTTACGCGCTTTACGCAAAGGCGACGAAAGACCCGCTGCCGGAAAAACTCGGTGCGCTTTCCCGCGCGATGCGGAATCGCTTTTACTTCGACGAACTGTATGAAGCCACGGTCATCCGCCTGCACGATCTGATTGCGGCGATTGCCGGCTGGTTCGATCGCTGGATTATCGAAGGGTTCGCCATCGGACTGGTTCGTGGCGGAACGGATTTTGCCGGACGCGCGCTGCGTCTTGTGCAGACCGGAAACCTGCAGACCTACGCCCTGCTGTTCGTTCTCGGCGTTGCGGTGCTGCTCTATTTCGCTTTGGGAAGATGAATTTGAACAACCGCAGGGACGCAGAGACGCAGAGAAGGAAGCCTTTGTCTTTCCTCCGCGTCTCCGCGCCTCCGCGGTGAAGAATCAGCTGATGACAACACTGAGTTACATATTTCTGCTGCCATTGATTGCCGCGTTCGTGCTGGCGCTCGTGCCGCGCAACTTTGCGGTGATCATGCGACTGGGGGCGGTGATCGCCACCTTCATCACCGCGATCCTGGCGGTGAAGATGTTCTGGGGCTTCGACTCGGCGGTGGCGGATGCGAACGGATACAAGTTCGTCAGCACGATTCCGTGGCTTGGAGCTGAATCGCTCGGGCTTGCCTGCAAACTGGGCGTGGATGGCATCAATGTTGGTCTCGTGCTCATGGGGGCGATCGTTGCCTTCGCCGCGGCGTGCTGCTCGTGGGAAATCAAATCGCGTGAAAAGGAATTCTACATCCTGCTGCTTGTCATGACCGGCGGCATCCTGGGCGCATTCGCGTCGCTCGATCTGTTCTTCTTTTACTTTTTCCACGAACTCGCGCTGGTGCCGACGTTCATCATGATCGGGCTTTGGGGACGCGGTGAGAAAAAGAACTACGCCGCGTTTCAGATCACGCTGTATCTCAGCGCCGGCGCATTGATCGCGCTGATCGGATTGATCGCTTTGTATCTTGCTGTTCCGGTTGAACTGCGCACGTTCGACATTCCGACGCTGACGAATTATTTCCTGAACAATCCGATGGCCGCGGCGACGCAGAACTTCATCTTCCCGCTGCTGCTGTTCGGATTTGGAATTCTCGTTTCGCTCTGGCCGTTCCACACGTGGGCGCCGATCGGTTATGGCTCCGCTCCCACGGCGACGGCGATGTTGCATGCGGGCGTGCTGAAGAAGTTCGGGCTTTACGGTTTGATTCGTGTGGCGCTGCCGATGATGCCCGAGGCCGCCCAGAGCTGGATGCACGTTCTGGCATGGCTTTGCGTTGGCAATCTTCTGTATTGCGGCTGGGTGGCGATGCAGCAGAAGAATTTCAACTGGCTGGTCGGCTACAGCAGCGTAGCGCACATGGGCTTCATCTTCCTGGGCATCGCATCGCTGACACTCGTTGGCGTCACCGGCGCAGTGCTGGTGATGGTGGCGCATGGATTCCTTGCCGCGCTGACCTTTGGATTGAGCGGTTACATTTATCAGCAGACCGGCACGCTGGAGATGAAGGATCTCGGCGGATTGCTGCGCAAACTTCCGTTCATTGGAACGGCACTGATCATGGCGGCATTTGCCGGTTGCGGTCTGCCCGGCTTTGCGAATTTCGCGGGTGAAGTCACGGTGTTCTTCGGCGTTTGGCAGGAGCCGTCGCTTCGGTTGATCGTCGTTCTCGCATGCTGGGGCGCGTTGATCATCGGCGCCGTTTACATGCTGCGGGCGGTTCGGAATGTCCTGCATGCCGACCTTCCGGAAAAGTGGGCGAACGTGTCGGACGCACCGCACATCTGGCGCAAGCTGCCCTTCATTATTCTGATTTTCAGCCTGGTGTTGTTCGGTTTTCTGCCGCGCCTGCTGACGGACAAAATCACGCCGGTGGCTTCGACCATCGTTCAAATGGCGCGGCCGGTTGCAGCGCGTGAGGCTGCAGTTGCAAATGAAGTGCTCGGTCTGGCGACGCCTGCGTCCGGTCAGGCTGCAACAGCCTCGGATGAAGCAGCGGCGCAACCGAAGGCCGACACCCCGGCGACCACGGATAACCAATGAATCTTTCTTCGATCAGCCTTGAAATTTCGGTTCTGGCGCTTGGCCTGGTGGTGATGCTTGCCGACCTCTGGCTTCCAGCGGAGCGCAAACGCGGTCTGGGATACGCCGCAGCGGCGGCCTTGGGTGTCCTTCTGATTTGGAATCTGAAGGGCTGCGGCAGCTGTGCGGTTGAAGGAGTTTCCTTTGGCGGCATGTTCGTGCAGGACAGCCTGTCGATCTTCTTCAAACGATTCTTCCTCGTCGCTGCCATTCTGGTTCTGATTCTCGCAGTGGAGTTTTCAGACCGGTTCGCGGCGGGCGTGTCTGAATACTTTTCCCTCACGATTTTTGCACTGGCCGGAATGCTCTTTGCCGCGTCGGCAAATCATTTCGCGCTGCTGTTTGTCGCGCTGGAACTCATCACAGTCACCTTCTACGTCCTGACCAGCTTCCAGCGTTCGCGGCAGGTGTCGCTGGAGGCCGGCATCAAATATTTGATCATCGGCGCGTTGTCATCGGCGTTCATGGTTTTCGGCATCGCGCTCGTGACGGGTATTTCCGGAAAAATGAACTTCACCGAGCTGGCCGAAGTGGCGGGTCAGTATGCCGGAAACAAGTTGTTTCTGTTGGGCGTCCTGTTTGTGCTGGTGGGGCTCGGATTCAAGATCGCCGCGGTTCCGTTTCAAATCTGGGCGCCGGACGTTTATCAGGGAGCGCCGACGCCGACGACTGCGTTTCTGGCCGTGGGCTCCAAGGCGGCGGGATTCGTTCTGTTGCTGCGATTCCTCTTTGCGGGTGTTCCGGCCGTCACGGTTCAATGGACGAACCTGCTGATCGTCATCTCGGCCATCACCATCCTCTACGGAAATCTCTGTGCGCTGCCGCAACGGAATGTGAAACGCCTGCTCGGTTATTCCAGCATTTCGCATGCGGGTTACCTGCTGTTGGGCATTGCAGCGCTGAGCACGGCCGGACGTTCGGCTGTTCTCTATTATCTCGGCGGTTATCTGTTCACGGTGATCGCAGCCTTCGCGGTCATCGGGATCGTGATGCGGCATCTCGACACGGAGGATGTCTCGGGTCTGGCGGGGTTGGGTCAGCGTTCGCCGCTGCTGGCTGCCACGATGACGATCTCGATGGTGTCGCTGGCGGGCATTCCGCCGCTGGCGGGATTCTTCGGAAAATTCCTTCTCCTCAAAGCCGTGATCGAACAGGGCGCTGTGAATCACGGATATTACTGCCTTGCCTTTGTGGCGCTGGCGGGCGTGGTGATGTCGTTTTACTACTACTTTGGCGTCGTTCGCGCGATTTATTGGGGCCAGGGATCCACCGATCTTTCTCCGATCACTGTCTCGGTTCCGATGAAGTTCGCGATCTACGTTTGTATTGCGGGGATTTTCTTCCTTGGACTTGTGCCCGGTCCGCTGATGAAGCAGACCGACAAAGCTGCGGCAGTGTTGCAACCGGTTCCGGAAGTGACAGCGGTCAGTTCAGCGAACTGATTTCGGTGGCAAAGATCGCGTTCAGCGAAACGCTCCATTGCTCCACGCGCCGCTGGGGCCAGCAGGGAGTGCCGCGGTTACGCTCCAAGACCGCTCGCTGTCGCGCCACGCAAAATACCTTCCCGTTCCACCCGGTGGCTTCGGCATCTTTTGGGGAACGAAAAGTCTCACGACAGGCAACGCTGTGAAACGTCGCAACCTTGAGGTGTTCTCCGGAAGTTTTTCGCGATGGAACGCTTCAACCACCGGTCCGCTGAACACGTAATCCGATTCCCCGATGCGCACCTCCGGGCGGGACCGTTGTTCCTGAACGATGCGGTCCCAGTAGGATTCAGCAGTGTTCCAGTGATAAGGTCCAAACGAGGAAGTTTCCGCACTCAAACTGGTTTCCGGCTGATCGGCGGCATGGAGATTCATCGTGAATCCGAGAAAAACAAGCGCCAGGACTTTTGCTTTCGTTTTCATGGTATCGCAGCTCCAACTTCGTGAACTCTTCCGCGCCTGCTGATTTTGGTCAAGCCATGTTCTTTCGCTGGCTCAACTGACGAAATCAACCACGGATGCACACGATGAACACCGATGGTCTAATAAATCTTCTGACCATCGGTTTAAGAGTTCGTCATGGACGACCGTTATCCGTGTTGATCTGTGCGCATCCGTGGTTGAGATCTGAAAACCGGCGTGCCCTTTAAAAATCGCGAATCGGATATATGGTTCGAATATGGAAATCTACGACCACCCGACCTTCCGGATGGCGTGTCAGCAGTTCGACCTTGTGGCCAATCATCTTGAAATCCCTCTGGCCGAACGCGAACGCCTGAAATATCCAAAACGTGCCATGACCGTCGCGCTTCCGGTGCGACTCGACAACGGCGAAACGAAAGTCTTCGCCGGCTATCGCGTGCAGCATCATCTCACGCTCGGCCCGACGAAAGGCGGGCTTCGGTATCATCCGGATGTCACGCTCGGCGAAGTGGCGGCGCTGGCGATGTGGATGAGTTGGAAATGCGCGTTGACCGGACTTCCCTACGGCGGCGCCAAGGGCGGGATCGCTTGCGATCCAACCAGAATGTCTCCGGGTGAACTGGAACGACTGACGCGTCGTTACACGCAGGAAATGATTCCATTCATCGGACCGCAGGTGGATGTGATGGCGCCCGATCTGGGCACGAACGAACAGGTGATGGCGTGGATGATGGACACCTATTCCATGCACGAAGGGCATGCCGTGCCGGGGATTGTCACGGGGAAACCGGTTGGACTCGGTGGATCAGCCGGACGCCGCGAAGCCACGGGGCGGGGTGTCGGTTACCTGGTGAATCGCGCGACCGATGCGCTCGGGCTCGACATGAGCAAGCTCACCGCGGTGGTGCAAGGATTCGGAAACGTTGGATCGGTGGCCGCTTTTTCAATCGCTCGTTACGGCGCAAAAGTGATTGCGGTCAGCGACGTGAACGGCGGCATCTACAACGCCAATGGTCTCGATCTCTGGGCGCTTGAAAAACATGTGGCAAAGCATCGGACGGTGCAGGGTTTTCCGGAATCGGAACCGATTTTGAACGAAGAGATGCTGCTGTTGAAATGCGACATCCTGGTTCCGGCCGCACTGGAACGGCAGATCACAATTCAGAACGCATCGCGAATTCAATGCCGCATTCTCGCCGAGGCTGCCAACGGACCCACGACGCCGGAGGCGGATGTGGTTCTGCAGAATCGTCCGGAGATATTCATTATCCCGGACATCCTCTGCAACGCGGGCGGCGTGGTGGTGAGCTACTTCGAATGGGTGCAGGATCTCCAGAGCTTTTTCTGGAGCGAAACCGAAGTGGTGGACAAGTTGTTTCGCATTCTGGAAAACGCCTGGTCGCACGTTCTGAACCTGAGCCGCAAGCAGAAGATTCCGATGCGATTGGCGGCGATGAGTCTGGGCGTGAAACGGGTTTACGACGCCAAACGCGTACGCGGACTGTTCCCTTGAGGCATACCTGCGACTTGCTCGTCTGCCATTGGTTGAAGACCGACAAAGCGTAGAAACCATTTGTGTTCGGGCGCTGAATTGCGTTTTCTCTTCGTCGAGCCGAACCGCGTGAGGACGGCGGCTGTTCCAGTCTCACTTATGATTCGAAACGCATTCAAGATGAAGCTCAAGCCGGGCAACGTGGAGGAATACAAGCGCCGGCATGATGCGATCTGGCCCGAACTCGCCGCCGAGTTGCGGGCCGCAGGCATCTCGGATTACTCCATTTTTCTCGATGAAGAGACACTGACGTTGTTCGCGGTTCAGAAGCTTTCGCCGGAGAACACTGCGTCCGCGCTGCCCAAATCTCCCGTCGTGCGAAAATGGTGGGATTGGATGGCACCGTTGATGGAAACCCATCCTGACAATGAGCCTGTTTCAGCGCCGTTGCGGGAAGTGTTTCACATGGATTGACCGGGATGCGGGTTAAACCCCATATAGGTTGAGTCGTGCTGTGAACACAATTCCTCGCTGAATTGTCGGATGAGCATCGCCACCCAACATGATTTTGTGAAGTCGCTCGCGATGGATAATCCACAAGGCGGAAGTGACCTTCACCATATTTTCAATGCGCTTCCGGCTCTCGTGGCGCATGTGGATTCCAACCAGCGTTACTGCTTCAGCAACCAGGCGTATGAGAACTGGTTTGGTCTCAAGCCGAAGGAACTCAACGGCCGGACCATGCGGGACGTTTTGAGCGAGGAAACGTACCGATGTTTTCTTCCCCGAATCGAAGCAGCGCTGGAAGGGGTTCAACAACGTTTCGAGAGTTCGATCCGTCGGGCGGACGGTGCCTGGCGCGCCGTTCAGATCAATTACATCCCACGCACCGAGGGCGGCCGGCAGGACGGTTTTTATGTTCTGATGGTGGACATCACGGAACAGCAGCAGGCGCAGGAACAGGTGCTGAGGCTTAACGCGGAGCTGGAGCGGCGCGTTCAGGAGCGCACCGCCCAGTTGCAGGCGGCGAACAAGGAGTTGGAGGCATTCTGTTACTCCGTGTCGCATGACCTTCGAGCGCCATTGCGTGCGGTGCGCGGGTTTACCGAAGTGTTGACGGAACAATACGCGGCTCAACTCGACTCACGCGGACAGGATTTTCTCCGGCGCGTCAGCGATGCCAGTGCGCAGATGGACCGGCTGGTGGACGATCTGTTGAAGCTGTCGCGGGTTTCACGAAGCGAACTGCGTTTCGATCCGGTTGATCTCGCTCCGATCGCGCAGGAGATCATCGCCGGCCTCCGAAAAGAAGAGCCTTCGCGTTCGGTGGAGGCGAAGATCGCTCCGGAGCTGAAGGCGCAGGCGGACGAGCGATTGATCCGGCTGGTGCTGGACAATCTGTTGCGCAATGCGTGGAAGTTCACCGGAAAGAAGGCCCAGGCCAGCATCGAGGTGGGGCGAACCAGGGAAGGGACGTTTTTTGTGAAAGACAACGGAGCCGGGTTCGACATGGCCTATGCTTCGCGCCTGTTTGGTGTGTTTCAACGACTGCATTCCCCGAGCGAGTTTCCGGGATCGGGTGTCGGACTGGCGATCGTTCAGCGTGTCATCAACCGGCACGCGGGCCGGGTTTGGGCGGAGGGAAGTCTCAACGCGGGAGCGACCTTCTACTTTTCACTCCCCGCAGGACAGGGCGCATGATTGTGCCTGAAGCTTGCACCCCCGCCGCCAGGATTTAATGTCGGAGAAACAGAATCCACTCATGAGCAGGAAGACCATCCTTCTGGTAGAAGACAACGCAAACGACGAGTTTCTTACGCTCAGGGCATTGAAGAAGCACAACGTCGCCAACGACGTGGTGGTCGCCCGTGACGGCGCCGAGGCGCTCGATTACGTTTTCGGAACAGGGAGCTACGAAGGACGGAATGTTGCCGAGCTTCCGATTGTCATGCTGCTCGATCTCAAGCTGCCGAAAATCGACGGGCTTGAAGTTCTGCGACGGGTTCGCGCGGACGATCGGACAAAGCTGATGCCGATCGTGGTTCTTACTTCATCGAACGAAGACAAGGATGTCATCAATAGCTACCGCCTTGGAACAAACAGTTACGTTCAGAAACCGGTCGATTTCTCCGCGTTCGTCGATGCCGTGGGCCAGCTGGGACTTTATTGGTTCATGTTGAATCAGCCAATTCCCACCACGACATGAACGCCGCCAATCGTCTCATCAAGGTTCTTCTCGTCGAGGACTCCGAAAACGATGCCGCCCTGCTTTCGCTGGCGCTGGAACGCGCCGGGTTTCGTGTCGAAGCGACACGGGTGGAAACCGCCGACGCCCTGAACGCGGCATTGGATCGCCAGGACTGGGATGTTGTCGTTGCGGATTATGTCATGCCGGGATTCGACGGCCTGAGCGCACTGGCGCTGGTGAAGTCCCGTGGACTGGATCTCCCGTTCATCATTGTTTCCGGCCACATCACCGATGACACCGCCGTCGCCGCGATGAAGGCCGGGGCGCACGATTACGTGATGAAGGACAACCTCACGCGGCTGGCGCCGGCCGTGGAGCGTGAGTTGCGCGAGGCCGAAGTGAGGCGGGCTCGCAGGCAGGCGGAGAAAAAGCTTTGGGAAGAGCATACGTTTCGTCATGCAATTGAAACGTCGATTCCATCCGGCATCGCCGTCGTGAACCTGGAAGGCCGGCAGACATACGTGAACCCGGCCTTTTGCGAGATGGTTGGTTGGAATGAATCGGAATTGATCGGAGCCAAACCGCCGTTTGCCTACTGGCCGGAAGAGGAACTGGATGCAATCACCGAGTTTCTGACGGGTGCAATCGATGGCCAGGCTCCGTCAGACGGATTTGAACTGCGCTATGCGCGGAAGAACGGTGAGCGGTTCGATGTCTTGATCCTGGTAACACCGTTGCGGGACAGTTTCGGAAACGTGAGCGGCTGGCTCAGTTCCATCACGGACATCACGCGTCTGAAACAGGCTGAAGCGGAACTGCGGCGGTCTCATGAAGAGCTGGAGAATCGCGTGCGTGAGCGAACTGCGGCGTTGAGCAAGGCCAACGCGCAGTTGCAGGCTGCAATGGCGGAGCGCCGTCGGCTTGAACATGAACTGCTGGAGATCACCGAAAAGGAACGGCGTCGGATCGGGCTCGATCTGCATGACGATCTTGGACAGAAGCTTTCCGGAATCGCGCTGATGGTCAAAGGGCTTCAACTCAAGCTTGCGAAGGAACGTTCTCCCGACGCGAAGGAAGTTGGAAAAATCCACAAGCTCATCCAGGAGGCGATGGATCACGCGAGTGATGTGGCGCACGATCTGGCGACTTTGGATTTCCGGGACAAAGCGTTGCCCGAAGCACTGCGGGAACTTTCGCAGCACGCCAAGAAATCATTTCGGATTGCCTGCCGGTTTCAGTCGGACGACGACGTGCCAGCGCTTGAGAGCAACGTGGTGCGACAGCTTTACAAGATCACGCAGGAGGCGCTGACCAATGCGATCAAGCATGGAAAGGCCAAACGGGTGGGGATTGCGCTGGCGGCCGACACCAATCGACTGGAACTCACGATTCGCAACAGCGGCGTGCCGTTTCCGTCAGTCGTCAGCCGCAATGCCGGAATGGGGCTTCGAATCATGAATTACCGTGCGAACCTGATCGAAGCCTCGATCGAGATCAAACCGGGGAAACCGGACGGTACCGTGGTGACGTGCAAGGTTCCGATAGCGCGGAAGTGATCGCGCGATGCCGGACTGGAACGAGCCCGGCGCTGCGGGTTGAAAGAGCATTCGCCAGAAGAGAGTCATTGCGGTTATTTCCTTCTCAGAAAAAACGCCCCGGCCAGAAACCCGGCCGCGAACACAAGTGCGAGCGATTTGTAAGGGTTGGCGCGCACGAGACGATCGGTGGCACGAGCGCCTGTGACGGCGTGTGATTTCAGCGCGGCACAATTCTGCTTCAATCGATTGAGCCGTCCCACCACTTCGTTCCTCGTTTCTTCGGAAACGTTGGCGCCCACTGCCCGTGCGTAATCATCGGCGCCCTGCACCACGCGCGACAAGTCATCGACGAGCTTTTCGAGCGACGCATCTTTAGAGATCAGATCTTTGAAATAGACTTCCATACCGACTTGATGCTGCACGCCCGGAAGCGTGTCAACGGCAGGATGAGTGAACGCGGAAAGAAATCCATGGGGTGATTACCGACGCGACGGCGGACGGCGAACTGACTCTCAGCCTGGAATCTCGTTGATGTGTGTCCAGTAGGAATGGATGGTGCGGGCGACTTCCACCAACGCATCAAAGCCAACCGGTTTCACCAGATAAGAATTTGCCCCCAGATCGTACGCGCGTTTGATGTCCGTTTCATGATTGGAGGATGTGAGGATGATCACGGGTGTCGATTTGACGGCGACTTCGTTGCGAATCCATGTGAGAACGTCAAAGCCGCTGAGTCGCGGCATTTTCAAATCGAGAAGAATCAGCTGTGGAACCGGATTCTGGTTGCGATCCGAAAAAGCGCCCGTGCCGCGAAGATAGGCAATCGCCTGGTCGCCGTCGTTCACGGACCGAAGGTCGAATCCAACGCCGGCCTTCTGACAGGCATGCTGAAAGAGCAGGGCGTCGTTGGGATCATCTTCCACGTGAAGAATATTGACCTTCGATGGCATAGGTGAACTGAGAAGACCGTACGTCAGCAGTAATCATTTGGAAACCTCAATCTCCCGAAGGCTCCTCGGATGCTTTCGAAGAATGCAGCGCGCTGGCCGTGTCGGCGACGGGGAACTCGACCCAGAATCGGCTGCCCTGGCCGGGCGTCGATTCCACTCCGGCGCGTCCGCCCAGACGTTCGGCGCCTTTCGCGACGATGGCGAGCCCGATGCCCGTTCCCGGAAAATCTCCACTTCCGTGAAGTCGTTCAAACAGCCGGAAGATTCGATTGTGATATTCGGGCCGGATTCCAATTCCGTTGTCTTCAATCCAGAGCCGGACTGAATTATTGCGATGCGCCCAGATGTGAATCCGCGCCTGCCGGTCCGGCGGAACAAACTTCAGCGCGTTATCGACGAGGTTGATGATGATTTCGCTCACGATGGCGGGCGCGGCCTTCACTTCCGGCAACGGCCTGGAAACCTCAACCTGCGCGCCGCGGGTTTTCAGTTGAGGACTGAACTGTTCCAGCACCGCATCCACATGACGTTCGAGGTTCACGTTGGTCAGCTTGATTTGCGAATGCGAGAGATGGCCGTATGCAAGAAGGTCATGAACGAGTTCATCCATGAAATGCGCGGAATTGGAAATGCGGCCGGCGTAGTCCCTGGCCCGTTCGTCCAGATGAACGGCGTAATCTTCGAGCAGGATTTTGGTGAAGCTCGCCATGGAACGTAGTGGAGCGCGGAGATCGTGCGCGACATGATACAGCAGATCTTCCAATGACCCGAGACTTCGACTCAGGTCCGCTGTTCGTTCCACAACGCGCTGTTCCAGTTCAGCTGTGTAGCCGCGCAGGCGTTCTTCGGCTTCGCGCAGTTCGCCTTCCGCGCGCTTGCGTTCGCTGATGTCCACGCCCATTCCCATCACGCACACTCTTCCTTCGGTCATGATTCGTCGTCCGTAAAAAAGATGTGGAATCGAGCGTCCCGTCTTGGTGATCAGGTCGGCTTCCACAGTGGCATGGCCGTGTTCGATCACACGCCCAATCGCGTTCGAAATCCTTTCACGATCTTGCGGGTGAACGAAATCGGTGGGATGCCGGCCGGAGATTTCCTCGGCCGAGAAACCGCTGACGTCCTGGAGATTTTCATTCCATCTCAACCAACGACCGTCCTGGTCGAAGAGGTAGAAAATTCCCGGAAGGCTGTTGATGATTTTCTCCGAAAGTTCCTTTTCATGCCGCAATCGCGCCTCGGCTTCGAGTCGTTCGGTGACATCCCGTGCGACCTTCAAAAATCCGATCGGTTTGTCCGAGCTGTCTTTCATCAACCGCACGATTCCGCTCATGTAAACCCGCGAGCCATCCTTACGCATGTGCCAACGATCGTCCTCGGCCATGCCGGTCGAGCGGGCTTGCTCCAGCTCCTGCTGGTGTGCGCCGACGGCCTTGTCTTCAGGGGTGAAAATGATGCCGCCATTCTGTCCGAGAACCTCGGCTTCAGTGAAGCGGAATGTCCGTTCTGCACCGGTGTTCCAGCTGACGATCTGGCCTTGGAGATTCATGGCCAGGATGGCGTAATCACGCGCGCTTTCGAGGATCAGCCGGAGCCGGGCTTCACTGTCTCGGAGTGCGGCCTCGGAGGATTGAAGCTGCACCGCGTATGCCTCGGCCTGTTTGCGAGCGCGGCTCTCGGCGCGCGTGATGAACCAGAGAACGAAACTGATGCCAATGCCAGTGACAATCACCAACGGCGCGATCCACCAGCCGGACATCCGTTGCGGTGACGTCTTCATGGAGAGGGTCCATGTCCGTCCTGCCAGAGAGAGTGGGACCTGTATGGAATGCGAGCTTTCAAACCAGGACGGCTTTTCGTTTCGTACAGGTGTTGAGCGGAACATTTCCGACGCCGCATCCAATGTCGTCCCGTCGTAGATTCGAAAATCCACATGCTTCAAAAACTCAGGCCCCAGCACCGTTTCGATCAGGTCGCCGAACCGGAAGGGGCTGTACACAAACCCATGCAGGTTTTCGCCCCGTGCGGACAATTCATCGGGAGTGTCGCCTCCGCGGTAAACGGGTGTGTAGATCAAAAAACCAGGTTGCTTGGGCCCTTGGATTTCCTGCACCAGCGTCACTCTCGCTGTCGCGGAGCTACGGCCGGTGTCGCGGGCGTGGATCATTGCGTTTCGACGCAGAGGATCGCTGAACATGTCGTATCCCAGGGCGACCGCGTTTCGGAAATTACGCGGTTCGAGAAAAAGAATCGCGTGGTATTCCTCCCGATCCGGAGATTTGGGCCAGACGTGAAAATTGGTGACGCCCTGCTGAACCATCGACGATTCGAGTTCGGCGATCTGATCGGCTTTGATTCGAAGGGAGAAACCGACTCCTTGCGCTCCGGGATAGTTCTCCGGCATTCGAAGGCGTTTTACGTAGGCCGCGAAACTTCCCGCAGTGACGTTCGTTTCCGCGGCAAAATATCCTGCCAGGCCGCGAAGCACCGCGATGTAGGTTTGAACGGACCGATCGATGTCGGCTGTGGCGTGTTGGGCGGTACGATCGAACTCGGCACGATTGCGCAACGTCACAGTCCGGGTGGCGAAATAGCCGGCAAAAAAAGTAAGTGCGAGTCCGGCGATAAGAACCGTCGGCGGCAGCCATCCCCGCGATCTGGCCACTGTGCTCGTGAGTGTCGAATTCACACAAAGTCAGGCGGCTGGGCACGCGCCTAAGCGGCATGCAAGGACGGCATGAATTTCACTTTGGCCCGGAGCCTGAGCGAACCTAAGACGCCCCGACCACGACTGAACATCAGGTGATTCCCCACTCATGTTGAAATACAAAGAGCGCAGACTTGAAAGTCTGCGCTCTGTTCAGACGAAAGGAATCGTTCCGGTGTTACGGATTGGATCCGCTTCCTCCGCCAGTGCTGCTGGAGCTGCTGTCAGGCAGGGATGATCCGGAACTCGAACCGCTTTGTGAACCGAAGGGCGATTCGGCGCCGCCGGTCGATGATCCACTGCCTGAAACGCCGTAGTGTGAGTTCACGCGCTGGCTCCAGCCGGACTGGCTGATTTCAGACCAGCTGCCGCTGGAGAGTGATGGCGCAGACTGCAATTTGCTGCTGTCCACGTTCAGCGTGAAGCTCTGGCTGCTGCTGCCAGGGCTTGAGCTGCTGGACGACATTCCCGATCCAGAGGTGGAAGCCTGAAGCAAAGACCACGGAACCGGAATGAGTTTCCCGCTCGTGCTGCTGCCCGAACCGTAGGTGGACGAGGATTGTGATCCCGTTCCGCCCTGGCTGTAGGAAGTTCCGGAATTCCGGCTTTGATCGGTGGTTCCGCTGTTCTGCGTGTGCGCGCCGGAGGTGCCGTCTGAAGTCGATGTGCCCGTACTGGAGCCGGACGGCGACGTCGAAGAACCACGGCTGCTCATCGAAATGACGGCGAAGTCAATTTTGCCGGAAGTGGGATTCAGAATGATGTCTTCAATCCGGCCGATGGTGCTGCCCGAACTGTCTTTGACCTGTGCATTCATCAGGTTGCTGCCGCGAACGGCCTGTTGGGAACTGCGCCCGGTGGCGCTGAGCTGGCTGCTGCTCCACGAGCTGCTGGTGTCCGTGGAGTCGGGCGATACGTCTGAGCCGCTCTGCGACGAGCCGCTCTGCGAACCCGATATGCGGGAGCTGGAATCGTAGGACGATCCTGAGGAGTCTGAGCCCGACAAGCCGGACCCGGACGAGCTGGAGCTGGAGGAACCGGATGAACCGGAGTTGGCGGCCAGTGCGCTTGCGGCGAGAGCCGCGGATGCCGCACAAGCCAAACTGTATGTAACGAATGATTTCTTCATAGCCTGTCTTTCTATCCTTTTTGTTGTTTGACGAATCGACACGGCTGAGAGCCGTAAGGGAAACGTTTCGGGAGAAGTTCGTCCTCGCGGTGCAACGGACAAATGGGGAAGAAACCTAGTTTGGGGCGTTACAACACGGAACCCGGAGCGTGGCCGGAATTACCTGAGTGCACGAAGGAGGCTTTCGAAATCGTCTGGAATCGGGGCTTCACAACGGATGCGTTTGCCAGTTTTCGGATGTGTGAAAGCGAGCTTGAACGCGTGAAGCATCACCCGTGGTGCTTCGAAACCGACCAGTTCCGCGAGACGCCGGTTCTGGCGTTGGCCATAGGTTTCATCGCCGGCCAGCGGATAGCCGAGGTGTTGAAAGTGAACGCGGATCTGATGCGTGCGGCCGGTGTGCAGTGTGGCTTCAACCAGCGTGGAGGCGCGAAGCCGTTCCAGCACCTGGTAGCTCGTTCGGGCCTCCCGGCCGGTGTCGTCGCTCACCGCCATTCGTTTCCGGTGTGACGGATGGCGTGCGATTGCGGCGCGGATTTCGCCCTGGTCCCGCTGCATCTCGCCGCAGACGATTGCATGATAGATTTTGTCCACCTTGCGATCGGCAAACTGCGCGGAGAGCGCGAGATGTGTTTCATCGTTCTTGGCCACGACCAGGCAGCCGCTTGTCTCCTTGTCGAGACGATGCACGATTCCGGGACGGGCGACGCCGCCGATACCACTGAGCTGGCCTTTGCAGTGATGGAGGAGGGCGTTGACGAGCGTATGTTCCTCGTGCCCCGCTGCCGGATGTACCACGACGCCTGCCGCCTTGTTCAGCACGAGCAGAGATTTGTCTTCAAACAGAATGTCGAGCGGCATTTCCTCCGGTTGCGCCTCCGCCGGTTTGGCCTCCGGCCAGTGAACTTCCACCTGTTCGCCTGCGCGAGGAGTATGGGTCGGTTTGACAATGCGGCCATTGACCTTGATGTGGCCCTGTTCGATCAGGCGCTGGAGCGCTCCGCGCGAGACGGCGGGAAATCGGGTGCGGAGGAAACTGTCGAGCCGTTCAGACGGCAGGGTGCGTTCGATGACGAACACTTCGGTGCGTTCAGCCATGCAACTCAATGCGGTTCCGACGGGGAAGGCGACGAGGCCACGGCCTTTGCGTGGCGTTCGCTTTTCCAGGTGAGAAGGAATACCAATGCCACACCGGTGCAGATGGCGCTGTCGGCGACATTGAACGCCGGAAAGCCATGAACTTCACCGTTGCGCACGATGTAAAAGTAGAGGAAGTCGATCACATGCCCGCGTGCAAGCCGGTCGATGAGATTCCCGATGATGCCGCCGACAATGAGCCCGAAGGCGAAGTGTCCCAGCCGGGTTCCGCAGCTGAAGTGGTGGCGGGTGAAGTAAAGGACGACGAGGGCCACAACGGCCACTGCGGCGAGGATGAGATTGTTTCCCTTGAAGAGGCTCCATGCCGCTCCTGTGTTCCCCCAGTGCACCAGCTTGAAAAAACTTTCGACAACCACCCGTTCCTCCTCATAGCCGAGAAAACGCAGGACCAGCGCCTTGGTCAATTGATCCAGCGCCAGAATGATCAGGGCAATGCCCGTCACCCGGCGATTGGGTGCGCTGAAAAAGGAGCTGAGCGGATTCATCAAAGGCTGGAGATGTACCGTGGGAACGCCCAAAAAACAAACTCTTTCTCCGTCTGAACCGGCTGGTTGAAGCGCAGGCACAATCCTTTCGAGTTACCGGATGTCCTGGCTGAGACTGATTTGCGACTGCTGCGAAATGGGAACTTCAGAACGGAAGGTCTGCTACAGAAGGAAACGAAGGGAACAAAGAGTTGCAGACCGGGGGACGGTGCGTTGGAAAGATCAACATCCTCACAGCTCCTTCGTTTCCTTCGTTGCCTTTTGTGAATTTCAAAAGGCTTTCATCCGCATCATCAGCGAGCCTTCGCTGGAAATGTTCCTTTGGCTGCTGAATGTCTGCTGACGCCCGCTTTTCATGAGGTTCCAGAAACAGGCTCGTGAAGGATGGGAAGGATTGGAAAAAGGGGAAAACGTATTGCCCTGATGATGTTCTTTCGGGCAATTTTGCCGGCGTTTCAGAACCCTGATGCAAATTTCAATCATCACTCCGAGTTTTCGTGCATCCCAGTGGCTTCGTTTGTGCATCGCTTCCGTTGCCGATCAGAAAGGCGTTGAAGTCGAACATATCGTTCAAGATTCCTGTTCCGACGACGGCACGCAGGATTGGCTTCCGAAGGATGCGAGAGTTAAGGCTTTCATCGAAAAGGACAGTGGGATGTATGACGCTGTCAATCGCGGTTTCAAACGCGCAAGCGGGCAGATTCTTGCCTACCTGAACTGCGATGAACAGTTTCTGCCGGGTGCGCTGAAGAAAGTTTACGATTATTTTGAATCGCATCCGGAGATTGATGTGCTCGTAGCGGATGCAATCGTTACGGATTCAGATGGCAATTATGTCTGCAGCCGGCTGGGCTTGAGGCCGTATCAGCATGCGCTCTGGGTCGCTTTTCCTGTGCTCACGTGCGCGTTGTTCATCCGACGGCGCGTGCTGGATCAAGGTGTTTACATAGACACGCAGTGGAAAGATCTCGGTGATCTGTTCTGGGTGATGGATTTTATGAAGCGGGGCCTGAAGATCGGCGTTCTGCCGGAAGTGACATCCGTGTTCGCGGATACTGGCGAGAACATGAATCTGAAGCCGAACGCGATCCGCGAAAAACAGGTGAAGTGGGAAATGTCGCCGCGTTGGGTGCGGCTGTGCCGTTTTCCAATTTTGATTCACAACCGGCTCCGCCTCTTCGCGCGCGGCGGGTTGTTCATGAAGCCGTTCGATTATTCAATCTATACGCGGGCAAATCCGGATCGGCGCGTTGTGAAACGTGCGGAGAATCCGACATCGTTCTGGCGCGGGCGGACCAGTTCCGCTTTTGGGAAGATTCCCTGAACCTTCGGGATCTGCGCCTGATTCTGACGTCCCTGTTCAGGCCTGCAAAGGCGTTTGGATATTCTTTCGCAAGAATTGTTCGACCCGAAGAACAGCGTGCGCTTCCGAGATTCCTTCAAGGCACAACGCACTGGGAAACCGGCAATAGTCCGAGCACGGCATGTAGCGACAGGGGCTTCCTGAGATGAATTCCGCTGCGGAATGCATTGGAACAAACAACTCGGGAATTTGCGGGCCAAAGAATGTGAAGGTCGGGACCCCCATGAGTGCAGCGAGATGTCCGGGACCGGAATCATTGCCGATGAAAGCGGCGGCTTGATCAATGCACGAAAGCAATTCTGCGAGGCTCCGGGGTGTCGAGACGGCTGTTTCGCCAGAAGTCATCCACCAGTCGCGTTGATTCGCATCGCACGCGATCCGGACCTGGAAGCCTTTTTCCCGAAGTGATTTCGCCAGCGCGTGATAACGTGGCAGCGGCCAGACCCGCACCGCCTGGCTTGCACCGCTGTGAATGAGCACCTCCGAGCCCTTGTTGCACGTCGGCGGAAAAGCGAGGTGAATCTCCGGCAGTTCCAGCCCGAGCTTTGAACCCAAAGCACGCCAGTATTCATAGCGATGAGCGGTGGCGGAGGGAGATTGGACAGTTTCTGTCAGGAACAGTTGGCTGCCCATGCGCGGAAAGCCCAGACGTCGTCGGGCGCCGGTCAATGCCAGGAGAAAATGATCTCGCGGATCCCATCGGGCGGAGACTCCGACATCCAACTTGCCTTTGAACCGTTTGTGGAGGTGGTAAAACTCCGACCATCGCCAATTCCAGAGCCGGTACTTGTGTTTGAAGGCAGTCCAGGGAGCCACGAAAGGATGGACTGTAACCCCGGGCCAGAAACGTTGTTGAAGATCGAGTGCGTAGGGTTTGGCGAGGAGAGTGACTTCGAACATCTCAGCCGCCGCCCGGATAAAGGGTGTCCCGATTACCAGATCACCCACCCCCCAGAGTTCGATGATGAGGAGTTTGGGTTTCAAGCGAATGCCGGCACAATCGTTCTCACCTGCTGGTTATCTCTGGAAGCTGGGACGCGGATGGAGCAGACGGGGAGAAGCCTGTTTGATAGCAGCGACCGGTTCCGTGACAGGTTTTTTCGCCATCCCGCCGTTCAAGCTCATGTTCAATGCCACCAGTCCTACGAAACCAACCATGTCAGAATCCAGCGATCCGAAAATTGAGAAGAACATGATCGTCTTCTGGGTAAGCATCGCCAGAAAGAACGCGTTCAATACTTTCAAAGACGGATCTCCATATCGGAAATTGCGGATAAGCACCTGAAATGCGGCGACCAAAAACCAACAGAATCCCACCGCGCCCCAGATTCCAAAAGGAATCAAAACAGACAAGGGACCATTGTGATACTCGTAAGCCAGGGCGAGGCCTTGCTGACTGGCATCAACGGCTTTGAACGATGTGTCGTAACCCATCATTTGAAAATCCTTGGGCGTGATGCGGTAACCTTTGCCGAGAAAAAGGTGCTGTGGGACTTGAGGCAGAATGGATTCCCAAAGCTCAAGCCGCCATCGGGAACTTCCTTCAGCATCGATGCGCGCCCGGTGATCCAGATGCAGGAAGTCCTCAGGAATCACTGCCAGCACCCGTTGAAATGTGAATGGCAATTTGGAGCCGAACGGAATGAGCATCACTCCACACAGGATTCCCACAACGCCGAAAACGGGGAGCAGCCGGGTTCGATGCAAACCTTCCAGGAAGAATTGAATTGTAAAGATCAGCACCATTGCCAGCAGCGTGGAACGGAACCCTCCGAGAAAGCTTGCGACGATCACCAGGAGGAAGATGACCATTCGCCACCATTTCCGCATCACGAACAAATTTCGGATTCCGAAATGAGCCAGCATCCAGCAATAGGCTGCAAATCCTGCAAACCCCACACCGCGCAAACGAGTGTAACCGAGTTGCAGCTGGTCAACGGATGAATAGGGCGGAAAGAACCAGAAGATGAACTCCAGGGCCTTGGGAGTGATGGGAAAAAGGTCACCCACTGCGTTTGTCAGGCCTCCGAGAAAAAAGAATCCGACGTAAAGTTTGGCCCTGTGCAACGGGATGTTTTGTGAGGTGAGTGCAAAGTAACTCGCGAGCGCGGCCAGCAGGTAAACGTACTTCTTGCCGCCATATACTTCGGAACCCAGGGCGCGGAATCCGAAGCCTCCTGTAAGCTGGGCTGTAATAATGATGACGATTCCGAGATACAGGATGGGCAACGCCACGCGCGGGAGTCCCATGGTTTTCTGTTCTCGACTCAACGCGCGTTCAAAGATGGTCATGCCGATGCTCAGAATAACCAGCAACAGCCACACGGTCGGGCTTCCGGGGAGGAAGAACAATCCGGAAAGGCTCATGTTCCAGCTCAACAACAACAGTGGGTAGTGCCACTTCATGATGAGCGGAAACACCAGCAAAAAGGCGAGAAGCCCCACGACGCCGAAGGTTTCATAACTCAACGGGTTCGTCAGCATGTAGCCGAGGATGATCGCCAGGGGAATGCAAAGGCCGTAGATGACGAGCGTCTTGAGTGCGTTGGAGTTATTCATCAGGCTGTCGGCTATTTTTTACAAGGTCGCAATATATAGGCAGCAAAGGAGTCGGCAATTCATTATTCGTCCTCCTCCCGGTGCTTTGGGACGTTGCCGGTCGCCTCTGCAACTCGGGGCGTCAGAGAAGATTCGCTTCGTCCGTGCATTCTCTCTGAAGCGGTCATTCGAACCCGCGTGGGACGATCAACATGAACGGAAGCTGGATCTGATCAGATTCATTTTCTTGACGGTGCCATCGGACGACAATCGAATCGCGCGGCGTTTTGACTGCACAGCACCTGGAGGGACTGGAGTGTTTGCTGCTCCGAAAAGTCTCTGATGGTTTGCGGACGTCACACATCGTATTCGGAAGTTCTCCGGAATTCTTCGAATGCAACCAACGCCTCAATCGCAGCGACAGTTTTTGATCAGCGGGTTCAGGACACGACAACCAACCCATCCATGAGATGGTTGGGGAAGCGCGTGCGATCGTTGAGCGATTTCAGGAGTTCGCCAGTTCCTGGTAGATACTCAGATGTTTCCGAGCGATTACGAGCGGGGTGTTTTGTTCCAGGACCTGCTGCCGTGCGCGTTCGGCCAATTCTTTGGCTTCGGTCGGATTTGTAAGCAAGCGTCGCACGGTCTCGCGCATGGAGGCAGGATCAACCGGATCGAACAGCAGACCGGATCTCTCGTGTTCCACCAGGTCCGGTATGCCGCCGATGGAGGACGCTGCGACAGGAACTCCAGCGGCCATGGCTTCCAAAAT
Source organism: uncultured Verrucomicrobia subdivision 3 bacterium (assembly GCA_937890005.1). Taxonomy (GTDB): domain Bacteria; phylum Verrucomicrobiota; class Verrucomicrobiia; order Limisphaerales; family DASXHY01; genus DASXHY01. The sequence continues at coordinate 28,429 of CALBZA010000058.1, forward strand.
TACCATTGGGCAATTGTCTTCCCGCGAGGGGAGAATCAACATGTCGGCGGTGCTGAATTTGTCGCGCAAAGCATTCCCCGTTTTGAAGCCGTGATGTTCGCACCACTTCCTCGCCCGGACCAGACTCAGAAACTCATCTCCATAGGGGTCGCCATCTTCAACCGCACCCAGAAACACCAGGCGAAATGAGATTTCCCCGGCCAGCGTGTCGAGAGATCGGATGAGTTCGTTTTGGCACTTGTATTTCGTCACATTTGCAACGCAAAGGACTGTCGGCGGTTTCTCCAGGGTGCGGTTTACTTTGAGGAAGTCTTCATTGACCGCATTGGACACCAGCCACGTCTTTCTGGACAAATCCTGAACCTGTTCCCTTGAGTAGCGGGTCAAACAGATAACACCATCGGTTCGTCGCAGGGCCACGGTTTCCAACCGCGCAGTCAGATCATGGAACGAAAATGGTTTCGCCTGCAGGGCGCGGGCGACCTGACGCATGTTTCCGTGGATTGTGAGAATGTTCCGAAAACCGGATCTAACCGCCGCCAATGACGCGAAGCGTTCTGTTCCCTGTCCGTGTACAATGTTCGGGCGCAATCGGCGAAGAAGTTTCCTGATTTGCCACGTGGCGGGAAAGTAACCGGTTTTAAGGAAACCCCACCTCGGCACCCACACGCCGTGATAAAAAACATTTGGAGCGATACGTTCCGGTTTGATGGCGGGCGCTCTGAGGCAGGAAACTGCATGCACCTCGATTTCCGGGATCTGGCTGAACCCCGCGAGCAATGCAGTTGGCGCGGTGCCGAAGATTGGCGCAGGCTCCCCATACCGTCCAAATTCGTCGCGGTTGTCGGGGAGAATGATTGCAACTTTAAAGAGTGACATCGTTTAACGGCATTGCATGGCGGAGAAATGTTCGACCGTCTGCCGAAGCCTGTCCTCGAAATCTCCGGTGGGATGAAATCCTGCCGCACGCAGTTTCGCGATGTCAGCCACGGAATGCCTGATGTCTCCCGGACGTTCCTGTGAGTGCTGAATGCTTGACGAAGAACCGGTGAGCCGAATGATGCGATTTGCGAGTTCGTTGATCGCGATGCCGCGGCCGAACCCGATGTTGAATGTTCCTGTGGCGGCGGACTTGGTCGCAAAAAAAACATTCGCCGCCACGACGTCTTGGACGGAAACGAAATCCCGCGTCTGCTCACCGTCTCCATAAATGGTGATTGGCTCATTCCGAACGGCACGATCGATGAAGATCGGAACTGCCGCGGCGTACTGGCTTTTTGGATCCTGTCGGGGGCCGAACACATTGAAATAGCGCAGGCATGCAGTGGGGAGACCGCGGTTTGCCGAAAACATGTGGCAATAAAATTCACCGTCCAGCTTCGTGATTGCGTATGGACTTTTTGGTTCCGGAGCCATCGTCTCCACTTTTGAGGAGGCCGGGTTGTCACCGTAGATAGCGGCCGAACTGCTGAACACCAGCTTCTTCACTCCTGCCCGGACGGATTCTTCCAACACCGCCAGGGTTCCTGCTGAATTGATCTCATTGCATTCGAGCGGATTCTGCATCGACTCGGGAACGCTGACCATGGCTGCCAGATGAAAAACGTAATCCACACCCGTGATGGCTCCCCGAAGTGTCGTGCGGTCGAGAATGGATCCGGAAATCAACTCGCATTGGATGCCCTTCAGGTTGTTCTGGTTTCCGGTCCTGAAGTTATCAAGGATCCGGACTTCGGCGGAATGCTGCAGGTGTTCCGCAATGTGGCTCCCGATAAATCCTGCGCCGCCTGTGATGAGAACTCTCATGAATGGTCTTAAAAACTGCTGAGCAAAAAGGCGAAATGCATTTTAAATGTCAACGTAAGAGTCGTTTAAGTTTTGGAAGGGATGGGGGACGTTGCTGGTCCTGTTGAGAATTCCGGTTTGCGCGTGCGGCTCTGAAACCGGTTTGCAAGCTTCTGTTCGTGGCGCGAAAGCGTTGGACACCCTCTTGAAAGTTCCTCAAATTGCGATGCGATGCACAAACGATCAATGGTTGCGGCCACGCGGGCCGGAAATGTCTAATATGATGGCGTTAGCGTATCGACTGTTTCGCATTCTCCAATACGTTCGCCTGACTAAACGGCCCGGTCTGTTGCGTGTGTTGTCTCGCCATCCAAGGCTGAATCTAACGTTGCTGGAACAAAGCGGTCCCCAGGAGATCCGGATCAAGGGAACGAACGTTACTGTGAATCGGCCGGATCGGGAGTTCTTTTTGCAGGGATTGGATTGTGTCGAAAAGCTGCTCAAGCAGGCTGGTGCGAAATTTGAAGAAACGCAGGAGGGCGTTCTGTTGCGCGTTCAGGGGGTCGTGCTCAGGCTGGAGAATTGGGAGGAACTGTTCATCGCTGCCGAAGTTTTTGCCGAAGGCATCTACAACATTCAAGTGGGCCGCCCATTTGTTCTGATTGATGTTGGGATGAACGTCGGCACGACGTCCCTTTATTTCTCGAACCGGCCAGCCTGTGAAGCGGTTTACGGATTTGAGCCTTTTCCAAAGACGCTGGCCAAGGGGCGGGTAAATCTGTCGCTGAACCCGTCTCTTGCACCCAAGATAACGGTCACCCCTGAGGGGCTTGCAGCCACGGCCTCCACTGCAGAGCTGGATTACGTGGATGAATTTCGCGGGAGCGTTGGCATTCACGGACTGGCATCCTACGTCGATCGATCCAGGTTGGCTGGAAAGTTGGAAAAAGTGCGTGTGAAGTTTGCCTCCTGCGTTGAGGCCGTGTCGGGCATTGCCGAGGCTCATCCCGGAACATCCTTGATCTGCAAAGTCGATTGCGAGGGAGCTGAATACGAGATCCTGCAGGCTTTGGCGGCTTCGGGTGTCCTCTCCCGCATTTGCTGTTTCATGATTGAATGGCACGTGAAGGGGGCGGCTGATTTGGAGCGGCTGCTTGCGCAAAACGGCTTTTCATTTCTGTCGCTGTCGCCAAATGCGCCAACGCACAGCATGCTCTATGCGTGGCGCGAATCACCGCCGAACCCTTACGGCCTGTGAAGCCTAGATTGTGAGTCGCTCCCGCCATTTCATTCACGCGGTCTGGTCCGGATACCTGCTCACGTTTGTTGTCTCGGCCATATCGCTTCTTACAATTCGCATCGCGCTCTCCGTCCTTGGAAAGCCTTTGTTCGGACTGTGGTGCGCAGTGGCCTCTGTCACGCTGGTTGCCACCATTTTTGATCTCGGCATCGGGCCGTCATTGAGCCGGTTTCTCACGGATTACAAGGACCGGCCGGACAAACGGACGTATGCGGATTTTCTGAAATCTGTCGTCGTGCTGGGTTCGATTCAGGGCACGGCGTTCGTGACGATTGCGCTCACAACGATTCCATTTTTGCCGGAGCTGATGAAGATTCCCGCGGAGCAGCAAGCGCAGTTCAAGCAACTGATGTTGCTCCAGATGGTTCCCATTGCGTTGGGTTTCCCACTCCGTTTTGCCGGACAGGTTCTTTATTCGAATCAGCGGATTGCGATCGTAAACGGCTGCGGCATCGCGGGAAATCTGGTGAATGCCGCGGTGCTTGTCACCGGCCTTTACAGCGGTTTGGGAATTTATTCCTACGTCGCAGGCGTCTGGAGTTCTTTTCTGGTGATGAATGGCGGGCTCCTGTTTTTCTCAAACAAATTGGGCCTTATTCCCAATCTGCGCAGTGCCCGGGTCTCGTTCTCAATGCTGAAGCCGCTCATGAAGTTCTCGGCCAACGTGCTCGTGATCGTGGCTGGAACGCAGTTGATTGCTTTCGCGCCCGGTCTGCTTATCAGTCGGAAACTGGGTGTTCAAACCCTGGCGGATTGGACCGTGGGAACGCGCCTTCTGACCTTTGTCACCCAGCTGATCACCAGGATTCCCAATTCATCCGAGCCCGCGTTTTGGGAAATGTTTTCCCGGGGAGAGGTATCCCGGCTCGGCGCGAGAATGCTGGACCTGATCGCCATTACCGGATCCGCTGCTGCATTTTTTGCGGCGGGTATCGTTGCGGTAAACCCTGCTTTTGTAACGCTTCTTTCGGGTGGGCATGTGGTCTGGCACACATCGACGGATCTTTCGCTCGTGGCGTGGTTGTTTGTCCTTTCCATGACATTGGTTTTGAACATGACGCCGGGAATTACGAAGTACGTCGGAGCGATGAAGTACGCTTATCTGTTGCAGGGACTTTGTCTGGCGGGCCTCGCGGTGACTCGGCAGGTTCGTTTTGAGTCCGTGCTGGCCGTTGGCGTGTTGCTGCTCGTAAGCGAACTTGCGTTTCGCTTCAACTACGGATTCTGGCGGACCGGCGTGGATCTAAAGCTTTCTTTTGGAACTCTGTTCAAACCGGTCGCCAAGCATTCCGGCATTTTTATCGTCCTGATGGGATTGGGGCTGGGAGTTCATTTCATTCCAGTTCAACTGGCACCCGTCTGGGAGATTTTTTTCAAGGCCACGATCTACGGGCTTTTCGCCCTGCCGATTCTTCTGCTGGTTGGTCTGCCGCCTGAGATCAAGCGACGGATTAGGGAACTGGGTTCGAACATCAGGACGAAGATTCGCGGGATCACGCCTGGTTGAGAACATCCGCGTAAAGTTTTGCGTATTGATCAGCGATGAGTTCCCAGGCGAAATGTTTGACGGCTCGCTCGCGACATTTTTCTCCGAGTTCCTGCCGCTTTTGATTGTCCAGCAGAAGCGCCCGCAGGGCGCTGCAGCATTGATCCACATTGCTGTTCTCAAAATAGGTTCCGCAGTCACCGGCGTATTCACGGGTTGCCGGGAGATCGCTGACGACGGAAGGGATGCCACAAGCCATCGATTCCAAAAGCGCATTGTTTGCGCCCGCATCTTTGAGCGGAAGGAACAAGAGTGAGGTGCGGGCGTAGAGATTCTTCAGTTCGGTATCGCTCAGGCCCGACAGGAGATCTACGCGCTGGAGAGTCGCCTCATCGAGCTGTTTCCGAATCCGGTCAAGGTTGTTCGGAAGAGCCACGACTGTGAATCGCATGTCGGGGAATTCTGGAAGAACTCTGGTGACAACCCGGGCCCAAAGTTCGTAGTCTCGCAGCCAGTTTCCAATGGTCAGCACACGTTGCGACTTTTCCTCAGAACCGACATCCGGCCGAAAGAAATGGATGTCCACACCGTGATGAATCGTCACAATTTTCCGGGCATCACAAAGATTCCGATATCCTTCCTCAAAGTGAGAGGACAATACCACCACCCGATCTGCCATGTTCAGTGCCGCGCGAAATTCAGGGGAGTTTGGGAGGGATGAAATCGGTTGATGGCAGCTCAGGACAAGTCCGTGGCGGCCCTTCCAATGTGCGCCCTTGAACAACGAGTTTTCCGGATATAGGTAGTGCACACATTGTTTTTCTGATTTGCGGAACAGTTTCCTCAGACGGAATTCCTGTCCCTTTTGCCACCAAAGTTCGAGACGTCGTCCGCCCCTGATCTGCGAAAGAAAATGAAAAGGATAGGTGACGTCCATGGTCTTCCCCGCGCTCGAATAGTGAAGGAGACGATGAAACGAGGAGAACCGGCCGTGATGGCGAAATGAGAAACTGTAAACGGTGACTCGTGACTGCTTCATTTTATGGAAACGAGCTCCGCGGTTTGGCCGCTTTTCGATTCCGGGCGATGGGGTGTGCCATGGGTCAATTTTTGGCCGTTCAGGATCTGATTTGCGGTGCTTACGGCAGGTTGTCTGCCACGTTCCCGGTGTTCCGGAGGTTGCCCCTGAACTTTGGCCAGGAAGATTGAGCCAGACGATGGTCCGTCGGAAATGCCATCAGCTCGTGATGGGCGCTTACGACGAAGAGCAATCCCGCCGGGCTGACTGTGGCGCTGGATTTTCCTTCGCCCCAGAGCGGGTAGGTGCCAACAAGTTTGTTGTTCATGTCAACGAGGCGCAAAGGTCCCTGAAAAACCACGAGTAGATGTGAGCCACCACTTAATGCGACGGGTGGAGATCGCAAAGGATGAGGCATCTTAAAGGAGCTGACTTTTTCTCCTTCAGATGAAACAGTCCATGCAGTGTTGTTCACTCCCAGCAGAAGTGTTCCGTCCGTCGCGATGACAGGCGAGCAGTCGGTGATTCCGCCCGTGCGCAGCTTCCATCGCAGCTCTCCGGAGGACGTCAGTGCATAGAAGTTGCCATCCAAAGACGAGAAGTAGATGGTTCCATCAGCGCCAATCGCTGGCGAGGCGATGACCGGGCCGCTGGTTGAAAATTCCCACGCTTTCTCTCCCTGGGCTGACAAAGCGTAGAGTCGCCCGTCATTTGAACCGAAACAAACAAGACCGTTTGCGCTTATCGCCGGGGAGGACAGGATCGGTCCACCCGTGGAAAAGGTCCATTTGACGTCGCCGTCCGGGCGCAGGGCGTAGAATGTTTTATCCCATGACCCCACGTAGATGGTTCCATCATTTCCCAACGCGGGGGATGAATCGACCCAGCCTCCCGTTTTCAATGACCACAATTTCGTGCCCGATGTGTTCAGGGCATAGACGTGGTTGTCCCGGCAGCCAAAATAAAGGCGTTCGTCGCGGGTCAATGCTGGAGAAGACACCACCTCCGCGCCGGTGGCAAAAGACCAACGACGGATCCCGTTTGTGTCCACAGCCATAAACCGCTGGTCATGGCTGCCGAAGTAAAGCACGCCATCATCTCCAAGGGCGGGTGAAGAATCGACCCAGCGCGGAACACGAAACTTCCATTTCGGTTCAAGGGGTGTTGGCTCTTCTGCCGCCATGCCGTCGAAACCAAATAAAATGATTGCGAGGACGAGAATCGTCAGGTGAAGGGCTGATTTTCGAGAGACGACTTTCCTGCGGTCAAAGGGACGCATAGAGGTAGTGAAGCAATGCACTTTGCTAAAAACTGTTTTGAGAGCGAGATGATTTGGAAATTTCCGAACCAGACCTGGGGCCAGGTAATCAGGGTCGCCGTTAACAAGCTCGTTTTTTCATGGTTTGCGAGCGTAAAGAGTGTTCTGTTCAACTTCAAACGCATTTCAGCACACCACTTCGTTGATCGTTGACGGATCGTGGAAGATTAAGTTCACCTTTGACCTTGCCGATTGTCATGAGCGCCAATAGAAAGCCGCCCAATGAAATCTGTGAGAAATCTTTTTTTGGATGAGTGCATCAAGGGATGAAACCCAGCGCGTAAACGTCCTCGGTGTTGGCGTCAGTGCTATAAACCTGGGGACTGCGGCGGCCGCGATTGAGGGAAGCATTCATACCGGGACCAAAGGTTACGTCTGTGTCACGGGCGTTCATGGAGTCATGGAGGCGCAGGAAGATGCTGCTTTTCGACAGATTCTGAACAACGCTTTCCTCAATACGCCCGATGGGATTCCCATGGTCTGGGTCGGAAAGATTCGGGGATTCAAAGCCATGGATCGGGTTTATGGACCGGATCTCATGTTGCTCATTGCAAAGCTGTCCCAGGAAAAAGGGTGGAAGCACTTTCTTTATGGCGGTGGTGAAGGTGTGGCTGAAGAACTCAAGGCGCGGCTTGAAACGCGATTTCCCGGACTTCAAATCGTCGGAACGTACACGCCGCCGTTTCGTCCGTTGAATCCTGCGGAGGAAGCTGACCTTGTTTCCCGGGTTGCGCGTCTCAAGCCGGATATCATCTGGGTGGGGTTGAGCACGCCCAAACAGGAACGGTTCATGGCGGAATTTCTTCCGAAGCTCGAGACGACCCTGATGTTCGGAGTCGGAGCGGCCTTCGATTTCCATGCCGGACGGATTCGTCAGGCGCCGCGATGGATGCAGAGGAGCGGATTGGAATGGTTTTTCCGGCTTTGTTGCGAGCCGCGCCGCCTTTGGAAGCGTTATTGTCGCAACAACCCTCTTTTTCTCTGGAAAATCACCGGCCAGTTGCTCGGCATCCGTAAATATCCCCTGGATTGATACTGGATTTTGTTTGAGCAGTTTCGGGCTATTCTGTATCAAATACCCTGCGTCAGAATTGCATGGATCAACAAACCACTATCAGCTCCGCCGTATCTCAGCCGGAAGTGGCGTCAGCCGTGCCGGCAAATTCCAATGTCGGCATTCTGGATGAATTTCAAACGGAGTTGATTGCCTTTTGGCGGCAATTGCCCAACAAGGCTTTTTTCTTTTCGCTTCTGGGCGCGTGGCTCGCGCTGTTCCATTTTCGCGGAAACTCCATTCTTGGCTATATCAACACGTCGTCGCTGTTTGCCTGGATGTTTGAGGCATACAACACGCCGAACACGGCGGCGGATGACAAGATTGGGAATCTGATTCCGTTCGTTGTGATCGGGATCATGTTTTGGAAACGGAAAACTTTGATCGCGCATCCTCCCCGAATGTGGCTGCCGGCTATCAGCATTGTCGTGGCTGCGATGCTGATTCATGTCGTTGGATTCGTCATTCAGGAACCGCGCGTTTCGATCATTGCTTTGTTCATAGGAATCTACGGGCTGATGGGTGTTGCCTGGGGCTGGCGCTGGATGGTGAACAGCTTTTTCCCATTTTTTCTTTTTGTGTTTTCCATCCCGCTCGGAAATCAGGCTGATTTCATCACGACTCGACTGCAATTGCTGGTCAGCTGGCTGGTTGAGATCGTATCGAATCATGTGCTCGGTATCGGAGTCATTCGGAATGGTGCGTTGCTGTTTGATCCGGCGGGGCAATATCAATATGAGGTTGCGGCAGCATGCAGTGGGATTCGCAGTTTGTTTGTCACGATTCTGCTGGCGACGTGCTACGGCTTTCTGGTTTTCCGGTCCTATTGGAAGCGCGCAGTCGTGATGGCTCTGGCGGTTCCGTTTGCTGTGGCGGGAAATTTCCTGCGAATGATGTTTATCATTGTGGCGGCAAGCATCTGGGGAGGAGACGCCGGCAATGCCGTGCATGACAACGGCATCGCAAGCCTGCTGCCGTATGTGCCCGCAATTCTCGGATTGCTTTGGATTGGCGACCGTCTTGAGCGCGGCGAAAAGAAGGAGGCCAAGTGAACAAAAGCAAAATTGCGGTGGCTGTTGTTCTGATCGGGTTGATTGCTGTCACCGGATTTGGGGTGTCGTGGCTTCGGGCTCATCAAAAAATCGGTGCGCCCGCCATTAAAGGCGAAACTCAACCGGGCACACTGGTCATGAAAATTGATCTTCCAGAGAATGTGCTTGGTTTTTCTTCCAGCAATTATCCGCCGGGGGATATTGTGGTGCAGACCCTGCCAAAGGATACCAGCATGGCGGCGCGAATCTATTGGGATACGAATGGCTTCTTCAGCATCGGGAATATCATTTTGATGGGGAACGACCGATCCAGCATTCACAAGGCGGACTACTGTCTTGCCGGGCAGGGATTTCGGCCTGTGAAAAAAGAGGTGGCCACCGTTCGAGTGGATGGCCCGGTGCCTTATGAGATGCCGATCGCGAAATGGACTGTAAAGGGAACGCGCAAGAAGCCCGACGGGACGACGTTCGAAGTGAACGGAGTTTATGCCTTCTGGTTCGCGGCGGACGGACAGCAGACGGTTGAACACAACGAGCGCATTCTTTGGTATTATCGCGATCTTTTGACGAAACGGACGCTTCAGCGCTGGGCCTACGTCAGCTATCAGACCTTCTGCCATCCCGGCCAGGAAGATCAGGCTTTTGAACGGATGAAGGAATTAATCGCTGCATCCATCCCGGAATTCCAGAAGCCCATAAAGTCCGGTGGCGCCGTTTCCGCCATCGCGAAGCAATGATTTTTGGACTCTCAACTGACGGTGTTTCCAGATGCCTCCACCGCAAGGCAGTTGCTTCCGGCGGTTGCGGTTGCTAAATCAGAACGGCGGATTCCATGCTAAGACGTGATCGACAGATACGGACGCAGGTTCACCAGTTGGTGGATGCCTGTATCTTTGCGTTCAGCTTCTGGCTGGCTTACCGGCTTCGATCCGATCCGTGGGTGATTGAGTATCTCAAACTCGATCCGGTGGCCTCTTTTAAAGACTTTTCCTGGCTGTTTCTGTTGCTGGTACCCGCCGGTCCGCTGGTGCTGGCAGCACAGGGATTTTATGAACGGCCGCTGCTTCCGTCCCGCTTTGTCACCGCATGGCAACTTTTCAAGGGATGTGCGCTCATGAGCGTGGGACTGGTCATTGCACTGTTTCTGGCGCGAAGCCAGATCGCGCGCATGGTGCCCGTCTGGTTTGGATTCACCAGCTTTCTCTTGATCTTCTTCAAGGAAGAGATCCTGCGCATCGTCTTTCGCAGCGAGATCGCCAAAAGCCAGATGAGCCGGCGATTTGTTCTTGTTGGGACCAGTGAGGAAACAGCGCGGATGCGTCAGGATTTGCGGAACAAATCATCTGAAGGGGTGGAAATTCTGGCGGAATTCAACCTGAGTGAGACGCCGGTTGAACGCCTCGCCGAACTGCTCCACGAACATTCCGTCAACGGCGTGATCATCAATGCCAAACATTCTTATTTCGAGGAGGTGGAAGAGGCCATCCGGGTCTGCGAACTTGAGGGCGTCGAAGCCTGGCTGGTTGCCGACTTCTTCAAGACGCAGATTTCCCGAACGAGCTTTGATGATTTCCATGGCCGGCCGGTGCTGGTGTTCCGGACAACGCCGGGCGCGTCCTGGCAGAGCGTTTCCAAACAGGCAATCGACTTCTTCGGCGCGCTCATCCTTCTCCTGATCACGGGGCCGCTCATCCTGTTGCCGGTGGCGATTTTGATTCGTCTGACGTCGCCGGGGCCGATCCTTTTCCGGCAGCAACGTTCGGGGCTGAACGGCAAGCCATTCACGATTTTCAAGTTCCGCACGATGGTCACCGACGCCGAGCAGCGAAAACATGAACTGGCGGCGATGAACGAGATGAGCGGCCCGGTCTTCAAGATGACGGCCGACCCTCGAATCACTCCGATAGGGCGAATTCTTCGCAAGTTCAGCCTGGATGAGTTTCCACAGTTGCTGAATGTGCTGCGTGGCGAAATGAGTCTCGTGGGACCGCGCCCCCTGCCTGTGGATGAGGTCAAACGCTTCAACGATCTGGCACATCGCCGGCGTCTCAGTGTCAAACCGGGGCTGACATGCCTCTGGCAGATCAGTGGCCGAAATGAAGTGAAGGATTTCAACGATTGGGTCCGGCTCGATTTGGAATACATCGACAACTGGTCGATCTGGCTCGATCTCAAGATTCTCTTTCAAACGGTGCCTGTCGTTCTCGCGGGGACAGGCGCAAAGTGATCCTTGACGACCCGATTCTGTTCTCACTGAATCGATTTCAATCCGGTTGGAGACACGGTCTCTGCACCGCCGGCAGGTTGTTTCGATTGAATCTCCCGGAGACTTGATTAGTCTTCGGCAACTTTAAGCCAGCCAACACCGACGGGATTCTCATGAAGAAAACAAAACCTGTGTCAGTTGTCACCGGCGCCGCCGGATTTCTTGGATCGCATCTCACCGATCTGCTCCTGTCGAGAGGACACAAGGTCATTGGCATCGACAATCTCGTGACCGGATCCGTGGACAATATTTCGCATCTGGCCGGCGACAGGGATTTCCGATTCATCGAGCAGGACGTGACGGAGTTTTTGTTCATCGACAGCCCGGTGAACTATGTCTGGCATTTTGCGTCACCGGCGAGCCCGATCGATTACCTCGAGCTGCCCATCCAGACGCTGAAGGTGGGATCGCTTGGGACACACAAGGCTCTTGGGCTGGCGAAGAACAAGAAGGCTCGATTCCTTCTGGCGTCCACATCCGAAATTTACGGCGATCCATTGGTTCATCCGCAGACGGAGGAATATTGGGGCAACGTGAACACGATCGGCCCGCGTGGGTGTTACGATGAATCGAAGCGATTTGCGGAGGCGATCACGATGGCGTATCAGCGCGAGCACAAGGTGGAGACGCGCATCGTTCGAATCTTCAACACCTACGGGCCGCGCATGCGGATCAATGACGGACGTGTGGTGCCCGCATTTGTGAGCCAGGCGTTGAGGAACAAACCGATCACGGTTTTTGGCGACGGAAAACAGACGCGCAGCTTCTGTTATTACTCGGATCTGATCGAAGGCATTTATCGGCTGATGATGAGCAATTACGGACTGCCCGTGAACATCGGCAATCCGACAGAGATGACAATGCTTGAGTTTGCGGAAGAGATCGTGAAGGCAACGGGATCGAAGAGCCGAATCGTTTTCAAGCCATTGCCACAGGACGATCCGAAGCAGCGACGGCCTGATATTTCGAAAGCGAAAAAGCTTCTGAAATGGCAGCCGCGCGTGAAGCTCTCGGAAGGGCTCGTGAAGACGATTGAGTATTTTCGGAAGAAGATTTGAAGCCTTGTTCAGCGCGTTGTGACACTGCGAGGCGCGTGAGCTTCACACGTTTTTGCGTGAAAATTTCACACAGCTGCAAATTTCATTTTTCTGTTTGACCGGTTGTTTTATTTCCGTTAACCAGCACGAGCTGCACTCAATGTGAAGGCCTGAACCAGCGCAGATTGAGTGGGTGACTCTAGCCGATGCTGAAATCAAAATCATTTCTGGCGGTGGACTTTGGCGCGGGCAGTCTCAAGCTCGCCGAGTTCGAGGTCAACGAAGCTGGCGGGTTGCGACTTAAACAATATGCAATCCGTGCGCTCGGGCCGGAGGGCGCTCAGGAATCAACCCGCGAAGCCACCATTCTCAAGGCACTGCAGGCTGTCATTGCGGAAACGGGAGTCAAAGCGCGCGATATCAATGTCTGCGCTCCGGGATTTCATGTTTTTTCCAAGTTCGTCAAGTTGCCGCCGGTTGAGACGAACAAGGTGACCCAGATTATTCAATACGAAGCGCAGCAGAATGTTCCTTTTCCGCTGCAGGAAGTGGTCTGGGATTATCAGATTCTCGGCACAACGGCAGGTGGAGAGCTGGAAGTGTTGCTGGTGGCCATCAAGGCCGACGTTGTTGAAGGATTGTTCCGGGTTGCTGATACCGCGAAGCTGCGGCTCCAGGTGGCAGATGTTTCTCCTGCCGCGCTCTGCAATGCGTTTCGTTACAACTACGGCGACATTGAGGAGTGCACGATGCTGCTCGATATCGGTGCCAAGACGAGCAACCTGTTGTTTTTCGAGAAGGGAAAGGTTTTCTCCCGCAGCATCAATCTTGGGGCAAATGCAATCACCCAGGATTTCGCCAATGAATCGAAGCTTAAATTTGAAGCGGCTGAAAAGCTGAAGATCGAGGAGGGCTTCGTCAGCCTGGGTGGCGCCTACGAAGAACCTGAAAATCCGCATCAGGCGGCGATTTCAAAGATCGCGCGTCAGTTCATGACCCGCCTGCATATTCAGGTGAATCAGACGATGCAATTTTATCGCGGCCAGCAGGGCGGATCCGCTCCGGCGCGGCTGTTTCTCTCCGGCGGGGCATCGATCATGCCCTACACCGCACAGTTCTTCGCTGAGAAGCTCAACGTTCCTGTTGAATATTTCAATCCGTTCCGGAACGTGCAGATCGATCCGGCAGTCAATCTGGAAGACCTTGCGCGTGTGGCGCATTCGCTCGGTGAAGTGGTGGGCCTCGGCCTTCGAAACCTGGCGCATTGCCCGGTTGAACTGAATCTCATTCCCGAAAGCACACGCCGGCTCCAAAGTTTCAACGAGAAGAAGCCGTATTTCATCGCAACCGTCTTCAGCCTTGTTGCGGTCGTTGGAGTGGTTGGATTGCTTTACCAGAAGTTGGCCGGGGTGAAAGAGGATGAGTTGGCGAAAATCCAGCCCATTCTGGAACCGCTCCGTGCGAAGGAGGTCCAGTTCAAGAAAGCCTACGGCGACCTCCAATCTTCCACCAATGAGCTTGGCCAGCTGACGTCCTGGATGCAGGGGCGTTATCATTGGGCTGATCTGATTGCCGAGCTGCGCCGCGTTCTCATCCGGTCTGAACAGCTCAGCCAGCAAAAACTGCGGGCCGAAGCGGGAATATGGATCGAACAATTCCAGACGACGGTTCCCGTTGTTGCGGGATATGATCCGAACATGCCGGGGGCTGCCACGACTGGATATGGCACTCCGGAACCGCGTTGGACTGATCCACGAGTGCAGTATTCAGACCCGCGCGTGCAGTATTCGGATCCACGAGTCCAGAATGTCGATCCGTCGATGGACCCGAACCAGTCGGCAGATCCCAATGCCACGGTGCTTCCCGAAGTGGCTCTCTCAACGACCAACCAGATTTCCGTGGTGAAGATCGTCTGCCGTGCGGTTGACCTTTCCAGCATTGTTTCGGATGCAAACACGACGGTCATCTACACCCTGGAAAATGAGTTGAAGGCCAGTCCGTTTCTGGATCCCAAGGATACGCAGATCGTCGGTGCGATCAGCCCGACCGATCCCAACACCCAGACCTTTACCGTGACATTTCTCCTGTCTCTCAAAAATCCGCTGAAGCTCTAGTATGTCGTGGATCAAGCGAAATCTTTACTTTGTCGCGGGTGCCGTCGTGGCTGTTGTGCTGCTCGGCCTGGCAGGATTTTATTTTTACTCCAAATGGTCGCTCGACAAGGAGCGGCTGGCCAGTCTTGAGGAGGCCTACAGTGATTGGGAGCGCATTTCCAATCTCAATCCGAATCCTGGAAACGAAAAGGTCGACAACATCAAGCTTGCGCGCGAATACCGGCAGCAGGTTCGGAAGGAAATTGCCCGCGTTCAAAAGTATTTCGAGCCGGTTCCGAACATTCCGAACTCGACAAACGTGACGAAGGAAGAGTTCGCTTCCGCGCTCCGCCGCACGATCGATCAGCTTCAGAAGGACGCGAGTCTCGGGGG
>CALBZA010000059.1 GCA_937890005.1 uncultured Verrucomicrobia subdivision 3 bacterium
CAGGTGGCTGGTTTATTGTGCCCGTCGCTGGCTGGTTCGTAGTGCCCGCTGACATCTGAGCCCGTTTTGAAGGCTTACAAGCGTTTTTTGATCCCGTTTTTCAGCTGTAAGGAATCGGTTTCTCATCCAGCGCCCAAAACGTAGCGCGGGCGTCCTCGCCTGCGAGTTCCCGGAGCGTCTCGCTCCATACTACAATGCGTCATGCGGCGAGATGCAGCTCGAACTCGCAGCCGGGACGGCCGCGCTACCGCAAAGGCTCAACCTCCGTCTCTCGTCGAAAAAGGATCATGGGTTGATACTTTCCCAAGGAATCCGCTCATGGGAAGAACGCAAAGGTCGCTAAGGGGAATAATCCTTTCTCGTTTCCGATCCCGGGTCATTCGTTTCAGGTCTTCTCCCATCTGAGTTCATCATCCCGATTCCGTGCGAACCGGAACAGGAACGAACGATTGTGACAGCGATGCGTGACGTGAAAAACTTCGCCATCTCCCCTCAAACGATTTCCCCGAGGCATGGAGCGAAAGTTAAAGACCTGCCGAACGCGCTTAAAGCCGAAAAACACGCCCAAAAAACGGCTGTAAGCACAGATTTGAAGCCAAAAATCTGTTCAGTTCGTTCGTCACGAACAACTTGTCCAGGCGACACAAACGCCTCATACAAAAGACCATGATCACCGACCGCCGCCGGGAACGGGCACTGGCTGCGAACCCGGCATAGGAACCACTCCAAACTCTTGAAACTGCTGCGCGGGGCGGCGGTTCGGTGCATCTGCTGGATGTGCGTTTTCTTTGGTCAACACGATCTTCATCGTCTCTGAAACTTCTCCCGCAGTGAAGGTCTGGAATCCATCCTTCGAGACTCGAATGTAATCTGGTCGCTCGACGGGATACCGAGTCACGAACACACCTGCCGGGTCAGTGAACCCACCACCGCCCATATTCAGTGACGTGATTGTCACCTTGGCGTCTCGCACCGGAACTCCCTCGGGGTCTACCACTGTGATGCGGTAAGGACGGCTCAATACACAACCGCATAGCAGAATCAGCAGAACGGAATATTTGAATGCTTTCATCGCACAACGACAGAACTGAGCGAAGTGGCGGTAAGCGCCGCTCCGACTGCTCAACAACCGCGAAAGAACCAAGCGCATGAAACAGCATGCGCCCGCCACTTTCGCTCGAGTGATCTTGACACTCTCAGTTAAGCCCTCGTTGGTTTCTGGTATCATCGTTGGCGAAAGGGCGGAGAAGTGTTCGTAGCACTTCTCCGCGGATCTGTCGTTTAACCGGTGCCTCTCAGCACCTAACGTTTAAGCAGTGTATCCCGCAAGCCGCGGGCAGGCGGGGTTGAAAGGCACGGGAGGTGTGGACCGCGGATTGTGGGATACACTGTGGTTGAACTGAACCGCTGAGCCCGCGACGTCCGAGCTACAGGGGAAAGTAATTCCACTCCGGACGACAGTACTCCCGCTTCAACAGGTGCGCTGTCTTTTGGATTCCGTCCTCGCATGGCCTGACTTTGCCGCGCTTCAGGAGGTGTCGCAATCGAAAACTGGTTTGATCCACTTCAATCTCCGCGGCACTTCCTCCACCTGGATCAATGCCATTGCGCATCGCGGACGATCCAATCCGCGCCATCGTCTTTCGAATCGGGATAATTCGAACCAGCGCTGGAACAAAACGTTTCGATTTGAAAATCAACGCTCGCGTTCTGTTCGCCAAAGCGGTTTTAAAAAAGCGTAGCCGCCGACGTGAGGAGGCGGACGTTTTCCGCACGATTCCCCACGATTCCGCCTCGTCACCTCGGCGGCTACGAGATTTGTTGGGAAGCTGCAATGCCTCGACGATCGCAGCCTTTCCATTTTTCCCCTCGTGGCATGGCCTTAGCTAAAAGAACTCCGGGCCGGCCAGTGTCTGAACTCAGCTTCAACTTCATCCGGCAACAATCGGTCTGTCTGCGCGCAGGGATGAGCCCCTGGTGCGATGGGTCAGTTGCCCGGGATTGTCGGGCAAGCGCGACAAAATCATTCAACGAGAAAGCAAGTCATGAACATATCGCAGTCATCCGCGGACCATCTCGATCTGGCCCTGCTGCCGGGTCAACTGCCTGTTTCGGATCAGTCCGATCGGGCCGCGGTCACGACTGCGGCCGTTCCGGAACTGCCGGGACTCAGGCTGCGCACGATTCTGGTGCCATTCGATTTCTCCGACGTCTCGGCGGCGCTGCTGCATCGCCTGGTCACGCTCGCGGAGAACTCGAATGCCACGGTTCACGTTCTGCACGTCGTCGAACCACCCGGCGGGCCGACCCCTTCCGGTGGAATACCGATCTATCCCGGAGCACGCGCCGCGGCGGCACGCATGCAGATCAAGCAATGGGTCGCGCAGACGTTCACGTCGCCGGTTTCCATCACCACCACCGTGCGCGTCGGGCGGGCGGCGGATGAAATCGTCGCGCAGGCAAACGCCCTCTGTGCCGATCTCGTCGTCATGAGCGCGCATTCCGGCAGCGGCCGGAAGAATGTGCTGTTGCGCACGACAACGGAACGCGTGGTGCGCCTGTCGCCCTGCCCTGTTCTGGTCATTCCGCGCGGCCAGGTCGATCAGTTCCTCGGCGAACCCGACGTCTTTCCGCTGCGAAACTGGAAACGCATTTTGCTGCCCGTGGATTTGTCGAGCGATCTGGGAGATGCGCTGGCTTATGCCGCCACCATTGCCCGGGCGAACGGTGCCCGGCTTCACATCCTGCATGGAACCGCCACCAGCAACGAGGCCGGTTCGGAAAGCACGGATGCGAAACTTGCGGCGTGGATTGAATCCGAGCTGCGCTGGCCGGTGGAATATCAGGCGACGGTCTGGAACAACGTGCCTCTGCTGAACTCAATTCTGCACGAGGTCAAACATTCCAACATCGACGTAATCGTTCTTCCCGCCCGGGAGAACGCATGGTTCCGACGGCATCGGCTCTGGAGTGTGACTGACGGCATCCTGCGTCATGCGCCCTGCCCTGTGCTGAGCGTCAACAAACGCGCCGGTGGAATTGTGGCAGGACGCGAATAAATTTTCACAAACGAACAACGAACCATGTCAGGCATCGATTTCATCCAGGATCTTGGTCTGGTGATGCTGCTCGCCGCGGCGACGGCCTGGCTTTGCCAGCGCGCCGGGCTGCCGGTCGTGATCGGCTACATCACGACCGGCATTCTGATCGGGCCGCACACGCATTCGTTTGCGCTGATTTCGAATCCGGAACGGATTCAATCGCTGGCGCAGATCGGACTCGTGTTCCTGATCTTCAGCATCGGCCAGGGCATCAGGCTTCAGCGTTTGCGCAAAGTGGGTCTGCCGCTGGTGATCGCCACGCTGATGATCGCGGCGCTCGTTCTCGTGGGCTGCCGCGTGTTGGGAACCGCCATGGGCTGGCCCGCAACGCATGGTCTCGTGCTGGCGGGAATGCTGATGGTTTCAAGCACCGCCGTGCTGGGGAAAAGTCTGCGCGAAGCCAATGCCACACACACCCGGTTCGGACAGACCGCGCTGACCGTGACGGCGCTCGATGACATGGTCGCCGTGATCACGCTCACGGCATTGACCTCGTTGATCCAGCTCGGACAGGCGGATTCTCTTGCGGTGTTTGGAACCGCGGTTCGGCTGATGGCAATCATCGTGACGATGGTGGTCGGAACGCTGCTGCTGGTGCCGTCGCTGTTGAACCGGTTGAGCCGCGCGGTCAGTCCGGAGGTGCGCTCGCTGGTCGTCGTCGCGTTGCTGCTGTTGATGGCGTTGATGTCCGCAAAGGCCGGTTTCTCGGCGGCGCTCGGCGCGTTTCTGCTCGGCGCAATTGTGTCCACGACCGGACGCAACGAACAGATGGATCGCGTGCTGGGCGGTTTGTGCGAAGTGTTCGCGCCGGTGTTCTTTGTGGCGGTCGGAATGTTGTTCAACTTCCGGCTCGTGACGCACGCCTGGCCGATGGTGCTCGGAGTTTTTGCAATCGCGATCGTGTGGCGGACGATCGCCGCATCCTTTGCCCTGCTGGTGGTGGGACATCCGATGCGCGATGCGGCCCGGGCGGCAGTGTGCCTGACGCCGATCGGTGAATTCTCGCTCATCATCGCGCTGACCGGCGTCCAGGGCGGAATTGTTCCGGAATCATTCTATGCCATCGGAATCGGCGTATGCCTGCTGACCTCAATGACGACACCGTTGCTGATCCGGAGATCGAGTGCGTTTGCCGACTGGGCGGAACGCAGTCAGCCGCGTTTCCTGGCGCAATGGCTTCTGTTTTACAACGAAGGCATCGAGCGTCTGAAACGCCGTCAGGGCGCGAACGTCCTGTGGAAACTCACAGCGCCCCGACTCATTCAGGTGGCGTGGCTGATTCTCTTCTGTTCCGGTCTGATGCTGTTTGCCCGTCCGTTGTTCGGGCTGACGGAGAAATGGCTGGGCGCGGACTGGCCGGTGAAGGGCGGGCTCGCGTTCGTGTTCTGGTTCGCATTCGGGCTGGTGCTATTGGCGCCGTTGATCGCGTTGTGGCGGAACGTCGAGGCGATGACAATGATCTGTGCGGAGTACGCAACTCACAGCCGGTCGAAACGGAAAATGTTGCAGCCGCTGTTTGAAAAACTGCTCAAGGGCGCCGCGGCGCTCTGCATGGGATTGTGGTTGGTGGCACTGGTTCCCTTCAGCGCCTTTCCGCGCTGGAGCCTGGTGGCGCTGGCAGTGGTATTCCTCGCGCTGACGCCAATTTTCTGGCGGAGGTTGATCCGGCTGCACAGCCGTTTCGAACTGGAATTGCGAAGTCATCTGGCCGATTCGCCGTTTTCGGACGGGCGTCCGACTTTGAACGGATTGTCCGAACGCAACGGTCGATGGGAACTGAACCTGGCAGAATGCGTCATTCGCGAACACTCGCGCGCCGTGGCGCAGCCGATCTCACGACTGCCGCTGCGTCCGATGTTCTCGACGACCATCGTGCGGATTGAGCGGCAGGGCGTGATGATTTCCAATCCGGCGCCGAACACCGTGTTGTTTCCCAACGACAAGGTTCTGCTGTTGGGAACTGATGAAAACCTGCGCCGCGCCGAACAATGGCTTCACTCCGAAGTCGCGCCGTCCGCGGATAAAAGCGAAACGCCGGAACTGGCGGACGTGAAGCTGGAACAGCTGAGCGTGCCCGCAACATCGCGGCACGTCGGCAGGCCGCTGCGTGAACTCGCACTGAACTCACTGTTCGGCATTCAGGTTGTTGGAATCGAACGCGGCGCGGTTCCCATCATCGGCCCCGGATCCTCCGAGTCTTTGCAACCCGGCGACCGGCTCCTCGTGCTCGGTGCTCCCGAGCAAGTCACTGAACTCGCGTTCTGGCTCTCCGCGTAATCCGCGGCGACCGGAACGCTCAAACCAAGAAAGAAAGCATCACATGAAAACCATCACGAAGAATCGTGTCATTTATATCACCGAGGCCGACATGCGCCGGCTCGAACCGCTGATCGAGGCAATGAAGAATTCGCGCGACGATCTTCGCGCCCTTCAGGCTGAACTGGCAACCGCTCGCGTTGTGGCGCCGAAGGAGGTGCCGCCGGATGTCATCACGATGAACTCCAGGGCCCGATTGCGTGATCTGGAAACGGACGAGGAACTGATCTACACGCTCGTGTTTCCAGATCAGGCGAACATTGAGGAACAAAAGATCTCGGTTGTCGCACCGGTGGGGACCGCGATGTTGGGACATCGCGTGGGCGATCAGTTTGAATGGAATGTTCCCGGAGGATCGGTGCGATTGCGCGTTGAGGAAGTGCTGTATCAGCCGGAAGCGGCGGGGCATTTTCATCTTTGATAGCCGATAGCCAATAGCCTATAGCCGACAATCGACGTTTAGAGCTATTGCCAATAGCGAATCGTCGAAAGTTCGAGCCAACAGCCGATGGTATTCACGCCATCGGCTGTTGGTTTTTGTATTTGCCCATTTTACCTGCGTCGAACTCCTCCGATTCCTTCGGATTTTTTCAATCCAACTTCAAACAACACCCCATTGTCCCGGCGCGCGCGCGCTGGAATTCTTGCTTCCATGCGACATAAAACTGGAAATGGAAACAGCGCGAACATGGAGAAGTTTCTCGATGACATCAAAACCGTCGTCCATGACGGTGAGGAGCTTTTGAAAGCCAGCGCGAGGGAAATCAAAGGCAAGGCGGTCGCCGGTGCGCGATCGACCGATCAGCTCGTCCGAAGCCATCCGTATCAAACCATCGGAATCATGCTCGGGCTCGGACTGATCGTTGGACTCGCGGCAACAGCACTGCTTTCCGGCGAGGAATCAGAAGACGAAAGCGCCTGAACAATAAAACCTTCAGGACGCCGGCCCCGTTTCGCCTGACTGTACAACCATCCGGCGATGCCCTGTTCGGTGACTGCAAGACTGATCGTTTCTCCGTTTGCCAATGAGTGCGGCGAGATGGATGTTCACCGTGGCGTATGATCGTTTACGGTGATCCTGAGGTAACTGATCGCGCATCCTGTTTCATCCGCGCTCTCCATTTGCGGCTGAAGCGTCTGCGGGCGGAGGATCTCACCGAACTTCGCACTTTCACGATCCTCGCAGGCGCCCTCGAACAAGGCCTCGCAGATGCGCCGAACGACGCAGTGCCGATTGAGACGCTGCTGGCATCACGTCAGCTCACCGATGCCGCTGCCCGTGCCTTTGTCCGAACGTGGTTCAAGTGCGGTTCTCCACGACGGTTGACTCCTGACTCCGATCCGACTCAAACCACAAAACGACTGGAGGAACTGATCGGCTGGCTTCGAGTTCCCGAAGATCTTCAGTTCCGCATCCAGACACCGGAAGGATTTCAATTCCACGCACTTTTCCCGGAGCATTACTGCGTTACAGCCGCCGCGTGGGCCGAACAACATCTGGACAAAGGACAAGTCCTCATCATCGGGCTTCGCAGCATTGGCACAACTTTGTCGGCACTCGTTTGCCAAACGTTGAAACGGCTTGGAGGCGATGCGGTGCGAATCACGGTTCGCCCGTCGGGACATCCATTCGAACGCACGGTGGTCCTGCCGGAGTTTGCAAACCCAAACATCGTACACGCACTGATTGTGGATGAAGGACCGGGAATATCCGGAAGTTCCATGGCTGCGGTCGCCAGGGCCCTTGAGCAGCACGGCGTGCGTTCCATCTTCTTTTTCCCAGGCCATTCGAATGAACCCGGTTCGGAAGCGAGCGATCCGACTCGCGCGGTCTGGAACCGGATCCCGCGATTGACCGTTCCATTGAGCGAGCTGAGATGGAACGGTCGCACGCTCGACGCGGAATTACTCGACCAGTCGCGTGGGCTATTCAATCCGCACAATGGAAACGATCACCTCACCCCCGCCACCGCGTTCATTCATCATCATGCTCTAAATGCTCTGCTGACACCGCAGCCCAACGACGAACACGTTCACTCGCTGCCTGACGTCCATGATTGCAGCGGCGGATTGTGGCGTCAGTTTGCGTTCCTCTCCGAATCCTACTGGCCACCGGTGGCCGCGTCGTTCGAACGAATGAAGTTCCGTTGCCGCGATGCGAACGGAAATCTGGTGCTGTGGAAGTTCGCAGGATTTGCGGAATCGCCATTTGTGCGCTCCGGTTCAGACACAATCTGGAAACGCATGAACCGCCTTGCTGACCAGGGCTTCACAGTCAGGCCCTTGCAGCTCGTGCATGGATTCATCGCCATGCCGTGGGTGGAAGGACTGCGGCTGACCATGGCGGATGCCATCGATCCCCATGTGCAGGAACGCATCGGACAGTATCTCGTCGCCGCTTCGGAACCGCCGCTTTCGGCCGTCGAACATTCGCTGGCGGTGACACGACTGAGCGATCTGATCTTCTGGAATACGAAGGAGGCGCTTGGAGAAGCGGCTGCCATTGAGACGCAGCGTTGGATTCCAGCCGCTCACGCTGTCTTCGGAATTCCATCTGCGGGAGACGGGCACCTGGCGCCGCATGAATGGATTTTCGCAGCGGAAAGCGAACAACTTCTGAAGCTCGATTGCGAAGGGCATTTCGGAGATCACACCGCCGTCGGACCGCAACCGATCCTGTGGGATGTTGCGGGCGCTCTGATCGAATGGGGACTTGATCGACAGAACGCCGCACCGTTTTTTCATGCACTGGAACACGCTCGAATCGATGTTTCTTCGGAGGCACTTCAATTCTACCTGCTTGGTTACGCGGCATTCCGAATGGGGCTGATGTCAATCGCGCTTTCTCAGGAATCCGATCCAAACGAGCACAGCCGACTGCAAATCGGTTTCTATTTTTATCAGAACAAACTGACGCAACTGCTCAAGACCGACGCAACGTCTGTGGTCGCGTGATGTTCAGGCTTGTCCGTTGGCGATGCGGAATGGGCGAAAAAGGGGAAAAGGGGAAAGGGAGAAATGGGGAAAGGGGATGGGCATCAGGAGAAATTCGGTGAACTGATTCAAAGATCCTATTTTCCATTGTCCGACAGTTGACAGAAGGGCGCTGACCTGCGAAAGGTCTAGCTCCTTAGGCTTCCGTTCAGCTCTGCTGAATATCTCGCGAAGCCACGCAGGGGGCCTGGAGGCCCCCTTCCTTTTTTCCAATGCTTGATAGCCTACCCCCCAATACAACTCATCGAACGGGACGCTGGAGCGAAGTCCGGTTCACCGATCCGGTGCCGCGCCTCCTTCTGCCAGACGACACTCTTGAGCGCCTCCGCGATTTGTTCGTCGGTCTCGCCATTGCGCAGACGTGAACGGAAATCATGTTCGGTCACACTGAAAAGGCAGGTGCGAATTTTTCCGTCGGCAGTGAGCCGGATGCGATTGCAATGCCCGCAGAACGGTTCGCTCACCGGCGCGATGATTCCGATTTCGCCTTTTCCGTCCGCCAACGTCCATCGTTTCGATGTGGAAGAAGGATTCGCCAATGCAGCTTCACGAACATCGAACTGGTTTCGAATCCGTTCCAGAATTTCGCGTCCGCTGACGACCATTTCCTTCTGCCAGGCACGCGCGGAATCGAGCGGCATGAATTCGATGAACCGCATGCTCAGGTTTCGTGTGCGGGCAAATTCAACCAGCGCTGGAACTTCATGATCATTCAAGCCGCGAATCACGACCGCATTCACCTTCACCGGCTCGAATCCAAGCTGCTGTGCGAGCGTGATCGCATCGAGCACCTGCTGCAGTCCGTCCCGTCCGGTCATCTTCTTGAAATTTGCAGCGTCGAGCGAATCGAGACTGAAGCTCACCCGTTTCAATCCCGCGCGACGCAAGGCCTCCCCCTTCTGCGGGAACAAGAACCCGTTGGTCGTCATCGCGAGATCTTCAATTCCATCGATCGATGAAAGGCGTGAGACGAGCAGCTCGAGATCGTTGCGCAACAGCGGCTCACCGCCGGTCAGGCGAATCTTCTGAATTCCCAGGCCGACCGCGATCCGCACGATGCGTTCGATCTCTTCGAAGCTGAGGATTTTGGTGCGAAGAACCCACTGTTGAACGATCGGGGCCGAGTTGGGCATTTTCGCCCAATGGCCCCGATAGAAGTTCTGCGCCGCCTCAGTTTCCGGAAGGCAGTAAAGGCAGCGGAAGTTGCAGCGATCGGTAACGCTCACCCGCAGGTCGCGCATGACGCGGCCGTGCGAATCGATGAGCGCGCCCGGAGAGGTCATTTCGGCTGGGCGGTCGAGCCTGGAGCGTTGGTGGAGAGCACGCGGACAGTGCCATCCGAACTGACTTCGACATTGAGATCGTAGTTCGGCTTCTTCTCCTTTTCCTTGTCCTTGTCCTTCTCCGCGGCTGATTTTGCGGCCAGATTCATCAATCGTTCTGCGCCCTTTTGGTTGTCAGCAGCAAACAGCCCCTTGCGAATCCATTCCAGCCGGCGGGAAATGTTCAATTCCTCCTTCAATTTGGCGACCTGCGCGCGCAGCACGACGATGTCGTTGAACTGGCGTTCCAGTTCAGCCTTCTCCGCCATGAGACGTTGAAGTTCCTTTTCGAGGAACGCCTTGTCGCCCTCGGAAGCGAGGAGTATCTTCTGCGTATCGGCGATCTGTGCAGTGAGATTGGTGATGGAGGTGCTGAGATCGATCGCGCGTTGATCGAGCGCCTGGTTCTGCGATTCGAGTTCCTGGATTCGGGCGTCACGTTGTGCCACCTGTTTTTCCATTTCCTCCTGCGTGGACTTGAGTGTGGCAGCGGTTTTCTGAAGGCTTGCGGTTGTTTCGGAATAAAGGTTCGTGAGGGTGAGAATCGTCTGGTTCTGTCTCTGGCGGTCGTTTTCGAGTTCAACGTTCACCTGGCGTTGTTTTTCGAGTTCCGCGGTGGTGTTGACGACCTGATTCGAAAGCGTGCCGATCGTTTGAAATGCTGTTGTGCGCTGTTCGGAAGCTGACTTTTGACTCCAGATCAGGCCTATGCACAGGCATACGCAGATCAGAATCAAAACAATGAGACCCATACGATTTTTCATAGCGCTTTCAAAGATGCGGGCGCCATGCACCTTTGGCAAGCGCCTGCTTGAATTAACACGGACGACATCTACATTGGCTCCATGAAGTTGCCCCGTGAAGCGGCCGTGATGACTCTGCCGAATGTGACATTGTTCCCGCAGTCGCTTCTACCGCTGTACATCTTCGAGCCGCGTTACAGGCAGATGCTGGCCGAGACCCTTGAGTCGAACCGCATGTTCGCTGTCGCCATGCAGAAGCCGAATAACACCCGCGAAGTGCCGATGCCGGTTGCCGGCCTGGGACTGGTGCGCGTGGCCGTGGGGCATCGGGACGGAACCTCGCATCTGATTCTGCAAGGGATCGCACGTGTGGAATTGCAGCCGGCGGTGAAGTACAAGCCGTATCGCATCCACAAAATCAAACCGCTTCAGACGCCTCCTTGCGACACGGTTGCGACCGACGCCCTGCTCGAACGCGTTCGGGAACTGCTGCACGAACGCATCCGGCTCGGCCTGCCGTTCACCTTTCCTGTGATGCCGTCGCTGCAGCTCACCGAGCCGCCGCTTACCAACGCTCCCAGCATTTCTGCCAAGGAAATTCTTGGCTACCTGGTTTCAATCAACGAACCCGAACAGGCAGTCGATCTTGTCTCGTGCGCGGTTCTCCCGCGAGCCGAGGAACGCCAGGAGATTTTGGAAACTGTCGATGTGGAATCCCGCCTTCGCACACTGATCCGATTTCTGATCACCGAGATCAAAACGCGGAAGAAAGCGTAGTGCCTGGACAGGTTTTCTTGCGACAGCGCTTCAGATCATTGCAACTTCGCGCCAATGAAACCGCTTTCTGAATGCCGCCTGTATGCGTTTGTGGACACCGCCTATCTTCACGGACGGAACCTCGCGCAACTCGCGCGCGAACTGTGCGATGGTGGCGCGGACCTGATCCAATTGCGTGCAAAGAACTCTTCACAGGAGGAAGTTCTAAAAATGGCCGAGGCAATCACTCCGGTAACGTGCGCGGCGAACGTCGGACTGGTCATCAACGATCATCTCGATGTGGCGCGGCAGGTCGGCGCGGAAATCTGCCATCTGGGGCAGGAAGATTTTTTTGATGCGGGTTTCCGCCACGTCTCGGAACTCTCCGGCAATTCGGAAACTCAATCAGTGTCTCGCGTTGCCATTGGGCTCAGCACGCACGCTCCCGAACAGGCAACGCGCGCGATCAATGCCGGCGCGGATTACATTGCGATCGGCCCGGTGTTCCCGACAGGAACAAAACCAACGGCAAAAGCCGTGACACTGGATTACGTGCGCTGGGCCGCGGAGAATGTGAAGGTGCCGTGGTTCGCCATCGGCGGAATCAACCTTTCAAACATCGACGAAGTCCTGGCTGCAGGCGCGACACGCATCTGCGTCGTGTCTGCAATCCTGAATGCGCCGGATGTCTCGAAAGCCTGTGCCGAGTTCCGCCGGAGAATTGAAGGCTGATTACGGGTCCCGCAATTCGAAGCAATCCGGCTGGCAAACTTCCGTCATTCTACATATTGATTCGAACCCTGTAGAACATCATCTCGTCTGCCGGCTTCGGCAGTTCAATCACGGTGGAGCTGCCGTCTGCCGTAACCGTGCGGACGGTCTGCCATTCCGCGGGTGAGAGTTGCGGTGTCGCCTCGATCGAATAGATAAGGCCGGTTTGGCTTGGCAGAGTGAATCGAAGCCCCGATTCGATTGGTTCCACAGTCAGCGATGGAACCACCAATGGCACCACGTTGATCTGTTTGGTGACAGAGACGCCATCCGGATGATCGCTGTTGTAAGCCGTGAAAGTGACGGGGTAAGTCCCAGGATTGGCCCACGTATGCGAGGGTGTGAGAGTGGAAACGTTGGTCACTGAAACTCCATCACCGAAATCCCAACCCAGCCGCGATGCTCTTCCGTCCACACTGCCGATCAAAATTCCCCACACTCCTGCAACGAGTTCAGGCCTCCATGCCACATTCTGAAAATCCACGGAAAGCGGCCCCACAATCTCATTCTCGTAAATTTCATCGCATCCAATTGAAGGCGGAGAACGGAACGGTTCTCCATCAAGATCCAATCCACCGCCAAGTGGCACTCCTGCCGCAAAACACGGCGAAGTGACCGCGATATGATAGTCATCCACAAACTGTGGATCGGCGACAAAGCTGCCGTTGTTCAGCGTATTGAAGTGATCACCAATGCAGCTGTTCGTGGGAAAGGCAGGGTATTGAACATCAATATCCGGACTACCGATCCACCCGCTGTTAGCCGCAATAATAGAGTTCACCACCGCAGATTGCCAAAGCCCCGAATAATAACGGTCAACAACTCCCCGGCCAAAAAATGCGGCGCTATTCCATGTCACGGTGCAATGGCCCATCCACTGCGGATTATACGCCCCTGCGCCGTCGGATGCCCGATTTCGAACAATGAGACTTCCGAAAACGACCGATCCAGCGATTCCACCACCACGTTCGGCAATGTTCGCCTCAATGATCGAATTCGTGATGGCACCTCCAAAGATCCCGCCGCCCTCCATAGCGGCGTTGTTGCTGATTACCTTGCACTGGACAATTCCCGGAAACGAATCTGTGGCAGCCCAAATTCCTCCCCCAGACTGAAGCGTTTGAGTATCGCCACTGTTCCGCGTTGCGCCGCCCGTCACTGTGAACCCGCCAAGCACCGCTCCATTCGTCATCCAGACTCCGCGCACAGCCAGCGGACCGTTGGTGCTGACTGGATCGGTTGCTCCTCGGATGATCGTCTCGCGCCAGCCGTTCACACTCACGACGGTTAAAGGCTTGTCGATCGCCACACGGTTCAGCAGATCGCCATGAATGGCTTTTCCTCCGAGATCATAAACGCCATTTGCAACCAATACGTAGTCTCCCGGATCAGCTGCATCGATGGCGTCCTGAATAGTTGCCGCCGCCGTCTGCCAGCTGACATAAGGAGCCGCTGCGGATTCGTTTCCTGCGCTGACGCATCGGACCTGCACGCGAACAACCGCACTGGTTGCCCATCCGTAAGCGTTGCCCGCAATCACACGATAGTCCCCGGCGTCCTCAGGACCGAACGCGTTGATGACAAGACCTGTTGCCTGAAGAAATTCGAAACGGCCATTCTTTGGAAGGATTTGCCCATCTTTCTCCCAATATGTTGCGAAGGGCGCCTGCCCCGCGATGTCTGTTGATAGTTGCAGCGAAAGCGGAGTTTGGATCTGAAATTTCACTGTAAGTGGAACAACGAACTTCAGTTCGGGATGCCAGGCGTCACATCCGATGGTCGCCTCGTTCCACGGCTCTCCATCAATGTCCGTGCCCACCATCGCCGAAGCCAGACCTGAGCCGCGACAGGGTGAAGTTTCGGACAAATGCGCTGAGTCGGAGAGAATTTCAGGATCTGCCGTGATGTTGCCGGCTCCCGGAAGGAGCACGTCAGTGCAGTTGTAAATGCCTGTGCAGTCAAAAACATTCGATGTCACTCCTGAAACTCGGTTGTTCCAAATGATGCAGTTTGTCAGAGAGGCTCCAACAACACCCGCATAGAAGCCCCCGATGTTTTCCACAACAGTGCAGTTGAGAAGCGTGCCACGATACACCGGGGAACCAGCACTCGCGTTCGAATTACTCACAACCAGACAATTGATCATCCTGCACTGATACGTCGCAGCACCATGGTCATACGTCATGGTGTTATTGCTGATGACGCAGTTGAAAAGCTGCGAGTTCCGCGCGCCCCCACCGTCGTTTCCAACAATGCGGCTGTTCCGTGCGGCTACCTGGTAGAGACCACCGCCACCAAATTGCGCGGAGTTATTTGAAACGACGCAATCGACGACCACACTGTTAGTACTTGGACACCAGACGCCACCCCCGTAACCGTCTGCCGGGGAGGCGCCAGTCCGGGTACTTCCATCTTTCAGCGTAAAACCACTCAGGATTGCGTTGGTTCCCATCCACACACATCGAATGGATGCAGAACCGTTTGTTCCTGCCGGATCCTTCGCCCCTTGAATGATTGAAAATTCCGGTCCATTGACACTGTGAACCAGCAGGGCTTTGTCGATCACGATGCGGTTTGTAGGTCCGCCGGCACTGCGACCGCCTGTCGAATGAACTCCATTGGTTACAAGAATGATCTCGCCGGGAAGCGCAGCATCGATGGCAGCCTGAAGAGAATCAGACGCCGACGCCCAATTGGTGAATGGCGGGTCGGGAGTCGCATTCGCGGGATCGACAAACCG
Organism: uncultured Verrucomicrobia subdivision 3 bacterium; assembly: GCA_937890005.1. GTDB lineage: Bacteria > Verrucomicrobiota > Verrucomicrobiia > Limisphaerales > DASXHY01 > DASXHY01. Next base: position 14,744 of record CALBZA010000059.1, read on the forward strand.
GATTACCAACCGCGCGGTGGAGCTCGTGTTCGATCCCCACTCGTTGCTGGCAACCAGAGCGTATTCGCCTGCATCAGTTGATTTGACTCCGGCGACGACCAGATTCGTGCTCGTCACGTTCCGGAAATGATCGTCTTCCTCCAACGGAACTCCATCCTTCAACCAGAGCAACGACTCAACGGGTTCACCGATGAACGATCCGACCGAGACGCTGAATCCCACCGGATCGGACGTGAGCCGGATCACAGGACTGGACGGCACCGGCGCGGGATCCCATTCAGTACAGCCGATTGAAGGAGGCGATGCCCAGGGCTTTCCAAAAAGATCAGTTCCCATCGCGACATTGAGTCCCGCACCACGACACGGGGAGTTGGTTTGAAGATGAACTCCATCGACGAAGAGTTGCGGATTCCCCGTGATATTTCCCGAGCCGCTCGCCCCGCCCGTGGTGCAGCAGTTGTACATTTGAACTCCTCCAAAAAAATTAGCAGAGGCGTTGAAATAGATGATGGAATTGGTGGCCAGGGCAAGTCCTGGACCGCTCGCGGCAATACCATACAACCCATTGCTGACCACGGTGCAGTTGATCAGCGTTGCGTCATACGCTCCGGAGCCGCCGCTTCCTGACGCGGCATTGCTTGAAATAAGGCTGTTCCAGATGGTCCCCCGATACACGCCACCCCCAAACATCGCCCTGTTGGTCGCGATGATGCAGTTCGCAATAACTGAATTGGAAGACGAACACCAGGCGCCTCCACCACGAACGAGAGTAAACGTGTCCCCAACGTTTCGCGTGGCGCCGTTCATCAACGTGAAGCCAATCAACGCCGCGTCATTCGTCAGCCAGGCGCAACGCACCGCTCCCGGTCCAACTGCTGGCCCGGCTCCTAAAATCGTTGTGAACTGCGGTCCGTTGACACTTCGCACGGTGATGGCCTTGTCGATTGCAATGCGATTCGTCAGGTCGCCCGCCATCACTTTGCCGCCCGTGGAATAAACACCGTTGGTCACCCACACCGTGTCTCCATCAAGGCTGGCGTCTATGGCGTCCTGAATATTGGTCGCGGCAGTCTCCCAGGTTTCAAAAGGCGGCAGATGCTGGCCCAACCGCGAAACAAATCGATCCACCGCGGACGAAGGCAACGAGCTGATGGTGATTCCGGCGATCAACAACGCGACGTTCAGATACAGCTTCATAATTGAGGTTGGGGAAAAACTCCCTTCGGCCCGTTTTATAAAAAATGGTCCCCGATCGATCAAGCCTTCAAAAGGACTCCAAAAGGATTCCTGTAACACACGGAGGAGCATTTTATCGTTCAGAGCGGTTTTGGAAAAACTGTAGAAGGCGGACGTCCTCCCCATGGTTTCGCCTCGTTACCTCGGCGGCTACGAAATTTCCCGGAGCGCGACTGTGTGCTTCAGCACCAGTCGCAGCAACCTCATGCTGGCAGAACCCGCATGGCTGCGGCTGGTCGGCCGACACAGCCGCGCTCCAGGCGATCGCATGTGGAATCTGAACTTTGAACTACCTGCTCAATTCCTGTGGTCTGCGCGGAAACTGTTCAGACTGAAGAAACCTTGTAAAAGTGCGCTCTGATCGAGCCGACCGGCACTCGAAGATGCCCGACCTCTCGCCCCACCACACATCGTTCAAATCTGAAAATCCAGGACGGCCTTCTTTTCCGCCTTGTTCAAAACCCGCATGTCGAGGCCGTCGTAGATCACCAGCGAGTTCGGCGCGACGCTGTCCATGATGAACACGTTCCCGCCAATCGTGCTGTGCGCGCCAATGATCGTTTCGCCCCCAAGAATCGTTGCGCCAGGGTAGATGGTCACATGATCTTCAATCGTCGGATGCCGCTTGTGACCACGGAGTTGTTGACCGCCCGCCGTGCTGCGCGCGCCGATCGTGACGCCGTGATACATCTTCACGTGATTTCCGATCACAGCCGTTTCACCCACGACCGTTCCCGTGCCGTGATCGACGAAGAAATGCGAACCGATCTTCGCGCCAGGGTGAATGTCCATTCCCGTTCGCGCATGCGCCCATTCGGTCATGATGCGCGGAATCAACGCCACGTTCTTGGAATACAGCTCGTGCGCGAGGCGTTGGACGGCGATCGCTTCAATGAACGGATACGCCACGATGATTTCCTCGCGGCTCAATGCCGCCGGATCGCCGCTGTATGCCGCCTCGACATCGGTCTGCAGCATTTCACGGATGCGCGGAAGGCTGTCGAGAAACTCCATCGTCAGGCTGTGTGCCAGCTTTCGAAGATTCGTCTTGGGCGCGTCTGGCGGCGGCGCGTATTCCAGACTTTTGTAAACTTCGTCCTCCAACGCTCCGAGCACCGTGTCCAAGAGCAGAGCGGTCTCAACTTTGATCTCCGAGGAATGAATCAGTTTCTCGTCGAAAAAACCGGGAAACAGCAGCCGAAGCAGATCGATCGTGATGACGGTGATCGCGCGCTTCGACGGAAGGTTCTTGCCATCCAGATGGTTGATGCCGCCGGACCGGGCGTATGATGCGATCAGGCGATCGGTCAGATGAGTGACGGTAAGCTGCACGGGCGCAGTATTCAGCAGGGTATTCTGAAACGCAAGTCGGCCTCGGACGACCGAACCGCAGCAAACGCCTGTCCTGAATTATCGTTATCCCGACTCGCGTTTTCTGGACAGTGCAGCACAGGCGCCGATTTCTCTCCCCGAAATCACGGAAACTTACCATGGCATATCCAGTGCTTAATGCCGGTCGTGCAACGTTCAGGCGGAAACAGGTCGAAACAGAATGGCTCAAGAAAACTCCTTTTCCGCCTCTCAACGCTGGCCCTCGCGATCACGACAGTGCCAAACCTTTCAGCGGCGGAACCCATTCTCACGCTGGCCATGGCTCGTCCGGACATCCGGATCGAACGACGAATTCAGGCAGCACGCGAATCTCGCACACCCGCTTCGCCAATCGCCGCTTCCCCACTGACCACCCCGTCGATGTTGACGACATCCCTTTTGAGCGCGACGACTTTGCAGCCGGAAACATTCGATAAAGCTCTCGCCACGCAAACAATGATGCTGGAGAAACCGGTGCGAACAGCCGCTCTTTATCCATTCCCGGTTTCCCGTCGTGCGTCAGACAAGGAAACTTCCCGGGGCCGCTGGGCGAATACGTCCGTGGAACCCGGTTTTGGCGATTTGGACTGCATCAAACCTGTGGCCATTTACGGTCGCAACGGCACCGGCTGGGAGGAACCGAGTGTCGGCTATGTGAAGGTGCACATCCGCTTCTGAGTGTTTGTTCATAGTTCCTCCAACGCCCTGCCCCATGCAGGGCGCCTTTATTTTCGGAGGACGCTGTCGCGCTGAGCCCAGTCCGGTTGCGCGTGCGGATAATCCAGGTTGTAGTTCAAGCCCCTGCTCTCCGGCCGTTGCAACGCACAGCGAATGATCAACTCCGCCACGGTTGCAATGTTGCGCAGCTCCAACAGATCGCCCGTCACTTTGAAATCCCAATAGTATTCGTGAATCTCCTCCTGCAGGTTCGCGATCCGCTTGAGCGCGCGCTGAAGCCGCTTGTTCGTGCGCACGATGCCGACGTAATCCCACATGCAGCGCCGGATCTCGTCCCAGTTGTGTGACACCACCACCATTTCGTCCGGATTCTCCGCATCTCCCGAATGCCAGTCGGGAATTTTCAAACCGTTCTTTGGATGCACCTGCATGACGACGCGGCGGGCAGCGCGATGCGCGCAAACCAGCGCTTCCAGAAGTGAATTGCTCGCCAGCCGATTCGCGCCGTGCAAACCGGTGCAGGCGACTTCGCCGACGGCATAAAGCCCGGCAATTTCCGTCTCGCCGTTCACATTCGTCACCACGCCGCCGCACTGATAATGCGCCGCCGGAACCACAGGAATCGGCTCCTTGGTGATATCGATGCCATAGCGCAGACAGGTTTCGTAAATGTTCGGGAACCGTTCGATGATGAACCGGGCCGGTCGGTGTGTGATGTCCAGATGAACGCAATCCGCGCCACTCTTCTTCATCTCGCTGTCGATCGCCCGCGCCACCACATCACGCGGCGCAAGCGATTTGAGCGGATGATACGCATCCATGAACTCCCGTCCGTCCAGCGTCTTCAAAATGCCGCCCTCACCGCGAACGGCTTCGCTGATGAGAAACGACTTCGCCGACGGATGATAAAGGCACGTTGGATGGAACTGAATGAACTCCATGTTTGCGATCGATGCACCAGCGCGATACGCCATCGCCACGCCGTCGCCCGTCGCAATGTCAGGATTCGTCGTGTAGAGATACACCTTTCCGCAACCGCCCGTCGCCAGCAGCGTCACCGGAGCCGCGAACGTTTCGACGCGGTTGGCCACCTTGTCCAGCACGTAAACGCCGACGCAACGATTGCCTCCCACATAACCGAGTTTCTGCGTGGTGATCAAATCGATCGCGATGTGGTTTTCGAAAATGGAAATGTTCGGCTGCGCGGCAACCGCTGCAAGCAGCGCGCGTTCGATCTCCCGGCCCGTCACATCCTTCGCGTGCAGAATGCGCCGACGCGAATGCCCGCCTTCACGTCCAAGATCAAGCTCGCGTCCGCCCGGTGCGGCGGGATCTTGCCGCTCGCTGAACTTCATTCCGAGCTCGATCAATTCCTGAATGCATGCCGGCCCTTCCTCAACAATCAGCCGGACGACATCCTCACGACACAACCCCGCCCCAGCTTCAAGTGTGTCGCGGAGGTGCATTTCGAAGGAATCCTCCTTGCTTGTCACCGCCGCAATGCCGCCCTGCGCATAATTGGTATTCGATTCCGCCTTGTTCTTTTTGGTGATGATGGCGACCCGCCCGTGCTCGGCGACCTTCAGGGCGAAAGAAAGCCCTGCAATGCCGCTGCCCAGCACGAGAAAATCAAAGTGTTGCATGGGCGAACAACAAAGGAAGCGCGAGTTAAAGTCAATGCTTCAGCTCAATGGATCAAAACAGTGCCTCACGCAAAGGGCGCGAAGGACGCGAAGTTACAAATCCTGTTTCGCAAGCGAAACGACTCCATCGCCATGGGGACCGCGCCCGCCCCGGGCGCCGCGGGTTGCGCCCCGCGACCCGCATTTGCGCGTAAAACAATCCCACGCTTCGAACACTGCCCAACGTTATCCGTCCGGCAATCTTCGAAAGGACGTTTCGTTCAACGCCACGTCTTCTTCAACTTCGATAATCGCTCCGCCGCCTCCGTCCATCTTTCGCTGCTGCGCGGTTCGTATCGCACCGTGTCGCTGGAACGGCGCACCACGTCGCGAATCTGCGCGAGCGACTTCACGCCGCCATCCGCCCAGACCTGAACCAACAGATTGCCCATCACTGTGGCTTCCACCGGACCGGTAATGACCGGCCGGCCGCAGGCATCCGCAGCGAACTGGCTGAGCAACTTGTTTTTGGAACCGCCACCGACGATGTGAATCACTTCGATCCGTTCGCCGGTCAGTTCCTCCAGGTTCCCTAGCACTTCACGATACTTGAGTGCGAGACTTTCAAGAGCGCAGCGGACGAGTTCGCCTTTTGTTTTCGGCACCGGCTGGCCTGTTTCGCGGCAGAAATTCTGAATCGCGCGCGGCATGTCAGGCGGATTCAGAAAGCGCGGATCGTCGAGATTCAGCAGCGACCGCAGCGGTTTCGCTTTGGACGCCATCGTGACCAGTTCCGCGTAATCGTGCGTCTCGCCGCGCGCATCGAACGATCGCTTGCAACCCTGCACCAGCCAGAGCCCCATGATGTTTTTCAGCAGACGATACGTTCCGCCGAAGCCGCCCTCGTTCGTCATGTTCAGTTCCAGCGCGCGTTTGCTGAGACAGGCTTCGCGAACTTCCACGCCCATCAACGACCAAGTGCCTGAACTGATGTAAGCCCAGCTGGCTTTGCCGGTGTTGGCCGTCGGCACGCCAACAACGGCAGACGCGGTGTCATGCGTGGGCGGCGCGACCACTTGAATGCGCGGCAGACCGAGTCTTTCCGCAAGAGCCGGACGGAGCCGTCCGAGTTTCGTTCCCGGTTGAACAATCTTCGGAAACATGCGCGTGGGAAGGCCGAGCTGTTTCAGCATCGCGGTGGACCACGCGCGTTTCAACGGATGCAGACATTGCGTCGTGGTGCCGTTTGTGAACTCCACCACGCGCGAACCGCACAGAAGCCAGTGAATGAAGTCCGGTGTCAGCAACAGGCAATCAGCCTGCGCGAGCAGCTCAGGATTTCGCTGATTCATCGCCAGCAACTGGAACAGTGTGTTCAGCTGCATGAACTGAAGTCCGGTCTGCTCGAATATTTTTGCGCGCGGCATTCGCCGGAATGTTTTCTCCATGACACCGTTCGTCCGGGAATCGCGGTAATGATACGGCTGCGTCACGAGTTCATCGTTCTTTGTCAGCAGAACGTAATCGACGCCCCAAGTGTCAGCGCCGACGGACACGATCTGTTTGCCGAATTTTTTCGCGGCGATCGCCAGGCCGGTCTGAATTTCGGCCCAGAGCCGGAGCGTGTCCCAGCGCATCGTATCGCCGACATGAACGGGCCCGTTGGGAAATCGATGCAGCTCCTCCAGCTGAATCGTTTTGCCGTTCCAGAGACCGGCCATCACGCGGCCGCTCTCCGCCCCGAGATCGATGCCAAGGTAAACTTTGGTTTTCATGAAAGATGCAATGTGGAATTGGAGCACGCTGATCCAGCCTGAGCGTCAGCCCTTCAGAACTCTTTTAACGGATTACAGCGCCATCGGCTTCACACTGACGTGAACGCCGCCATGGCAGCGACGTTCACGCAGATGAAACATCAATGACCGACACCGGCCTGGCCTTTGATATACGTGCCCCAGCCGATGATGATGGTGGACAGAATGAGCGTAGCGATGCCCGCGGCGATGAGCCCGTGAGCCTTCTTGCTCGATCCTTTCCACTCGCGGAAAATCCAGCCCCACATGGTGCTGAAGATGATGATGCTCGCCATGTGCAACGTCCACGAAGCGAAGCCGAACTTGCCCATCTGCGTTTCACCCATCGTGTAGAAGAAGAATTGGAAATACCACGTCGTGCCCGCCAGAGCTGAGAAAAAGTAATTGCCGAACATCGGCACCTTCAGGTCCGTCAAACCCCGCGCGACAGACGCTCCACCGCCATGTTCACCGCCCGATGCCTGCAATCCGGCGTGCTCAGGCCGAACATGAGAGGCGACGTACTGATACCCCGTGCGGTTCTTGATGTTCAGCAGCACACACCAGATGAAGTTCGTGGTGAAGCCGCCCAGCAATACCACCACCAGCTTGGGCAAACCCGTCCACAACGTGGATGTCCCTGCCGCGGCAGAGGCGTCACCAATCGGTGCACCCGCTGTAAGCGCGAAGGAAAAACAGGCGCTCATGATTCCAGAGAATGTCGCCACCAGAATGCCCTTGGAAAAATTGAACTCCTTGATCGCCTTCTTCTTTTCGGCTTCCGGCATCTCGCGTTCCTTGGTCAGTCCCGCGTATGCCGCAATCGCGATTCCCAACAGACAGACAAACACACCGCCGAGTGTAATCTGTCCGGCGCGGGTGGATGCGATCTCTGCAATGGTTTCCGGAACAGGGATCGTCGGCAGGAACATCTTGAAGATCGGCGGCAACAAGGTGCCGAACGCGGCGCAATATCCGAGGGCCACGCCCATTCCAAGTGACATTCCGAGATAACGCATCGTCAGCCCGAATGTCAGTCCGCCGAATCCCCACATGGCCCCGAAGAAATAGGTCCACCAAAGCGTGCTTGCGCTCTGCTGTTTCAACACGCCCAGCAGGTCATTGGTCATCACCGACGCCAGCAGCCACGGGCAGATGATCCAGGAGAAGAAACCGCCGACGAGCCAGTACGTTTCCCACGACCACTTCTTAACGCCCTTGTAGGGAACGTAGAAGCTGCCGGACGCGAGACCGCCAAGCCAATGGAAGAAAACACCAAGGAATGGATTCATGTTGGTTGTGCTTTATTGGGTTCTGTTTGCTGTTCAGGACCGCTTCGACAAAACGTTCGTCTCGTACTTCTTCACTTCAGCCAGCCACGCGCCGCCGGCGGGCACGTCATGTTGCAGGCAGTAATAATCCCACACCGCGCCGATCGGCAGCGTCTTTGCCTCCTCCAGAAGTGCAAGGCGCGTCGTGTAATCGCCGGCCAGCTCCGCCACGCGCAGTTCCTCAACCGGCGTGAGATAGGCAATCATCAGCGCCCGGCACATGTTGCGCGCGCCGATCACCCACGCCGCAACGCGATTGATGCTGGCATCGAAATAATCGAGCCCGATGCGCACGCGATTGGTGTAGCCGCCCCAGACGATTTCCTGCGCCGTCGCCAGCAGATCGTCGGAGAGCGTCACCACATGATCGCTGTCCCAGCGCACACCGCGGCTGACGTGCAATGCAATTTCCGGAAGATACTGAAGCACCGACGAAATTTTATCCGCGATCCCTTCAGTCGGATGATAATGCCCGGCGTCAAGCGTGAGCAGTTTCTTCCGGCTGATGGCGTAGCCGAGGTAGAACTCATGCGAGCCGACCACGTAACTTTCCGAGCCGATGCCGAACAGCTTGGGTTCAACCGCATCGACGTTAAGCTTCGGATCGATGCGTTTGGCGTAAATCGAATCGAGCGATTCCGTCAGGCGCGCGCGATAACTCTTCCGATCGGCGGGCGTGTCCTTCATGCCGTCGGGAATCCAGAGATTCGTCAGGCACGCCTTGCCGAGCGCCTTGCCGAATGCCGCGCCAATTTCGCGCGAGCGGATGCCGTGTTCGATCCAGAACTGACGAATGCCCTTGTCCGGATGCGACAACGTGAAGCCTTCGGCAGATTTCGGATGCGCGAAATAGGTCGGGTTGAAATCGAGGCCGATCTTGTTCTGCTTCGCCCAGGCGATCCAGTTCTTGAACTGATCCGCACTAAGTTCGTCGCGATCCACCTTCTTGCCGTTCATTTCGGCGTAACAGGCGTGAATGTTGAAGCGATGGCGTCCGGGAATGAGCGAAATCGCCTTCTCGAAATCCGCGCGCAGTTCGTCCGGTGTGCGGGCCTTGCCCGGATAATTGCCAGTGACGGCCAGTCCGCCGCCAAGTTCGCTGCCGGCGTTTTCGAATCCGGCGACGTCATCTCCCTGCCAGCAATGAATGGAGATGGAAATTTCATTCAGCGCGCGCAGCGCCTTTTCGGTGTTGATGCCGAGAGCGGCGTAACGTTCGGAAGCGATCTTGTAGGCTTTTTCGATGTTCGACTTGGAAGGTTTCATTTTGCCGATTGCTGTTCGGAGTTTTGACAAGTGGCGAAGATGATTGTGGATGCCATCGGATTTCTCCTTCACAAAGTTGCCAGAGTTCAGCACGATCGTGCCACGTTTGCGGATCAGCGGTGGAACCCGATTGCATTCCTTTTCTCCTGCGCTGCCGCATCCACTCGATGCTGACTTTAAAGGTCAAAGACTGGTTTTCCGGCGCGTTCCCGCTGGCAGTGGAACGGCGCGAACCGCAGCCGGAGTTCCCGCCGCACAAGCACGAATTTTCCGAGATCGTCATCGTGACGAGCGGCAGCGCGCTGCACGTCACAGGCCGGGAATCGTGGCAGTTGTCGGCCGGCGATGTCTTTGTGATTGGCGGTTCGCGCGCACACGAATACCGCGAACTGCAAAGGCTCAGCCTGATCAACATTCTGTTCGATCCCGAAAAGCTCCGGATGCAGCTGGGCGATCTTCCTGCCGTGCCGGGCTACCATGCGCTGTTCACACTCGAACCGGCGCTTCGCCGGAAAAGCCAGTTCAACAGCCGGCTGAAACTTTCGCCGGGCGACCTCACCACGTTGCTAGGCTTCACGGATCTTCTGGAAGCCGAGTTGAAAAATCGCGCTCCAGGCTTCGGTTTTCAGGCGACCGCCCTCTTCATGCAGATCGTCTGCTACCTTTCCCGGCGCTATTCCGAATTCAAGAACGCGGATTCCAGGGCGCTGCTGCGAAGCGCCGAAGCGATCGCGCATCTCGAATCGCATTTCACCGAGCCGCTCAACCTGGATCGTCTCGCCGACATCGCCCACATGTCCAAACGCAGCTTCATCCGATCCTTCCAGGCTGCAACCGGACAGTCGCCCATCGCCTATTTGATCGAGCTTCGCATCCGCCACGCGTCACGGCTGCTGCGGCAGACAAACGACAGCGTCACGGAGATCGCATTCAAGGTGGGATTCAACGACAGCAATTATTTCGCGCGACAGTTCCGGTCCGTGACAGGAATGACGCCGCGCGAATATCGCTCGCGTCAGCGGCTTCACGAGTAAAAATAGCCGAGTTCCCGCAGGCTGACGTAATCCTTCGGACGCTGTTGCGTGGCTCGTCCGATGATGATGTGATCAAGCACTTCAATCTTCAACAGATGCCCGGCGCGAATGAGTTCGCGGGTGACCTTCACATCAGCTTCAGACGGAGTCGGGTCGCCGCTGGGATGATTATGCGCGAGAACGATGGCCGAAGCGTTCGCCGCTATTGCCATTTTAAAAACTTCCCGCGGATGAACGAGAATGGTGTCGAGCGTGCCCTGCGAGATGCGTTCGATCCTGATCAATCGACGCCGCGTGTTCAGAAGCAGCACCTGGAAATTTTCGACGTCGTAGGATCGATTGTCTTCGCGTAGCAGATCTGCGATTCGCTCGGGATTATCGAGCGTTGGCGATTCCTGCCGAAGTTCCGAAGCCATCCGGCGCGCCAGCGTGAACGCGCTTTTCAGTGCGATGGCTTTGTCCCGGCCGATGCCTTTCACCTGGCAGAGATCTTCAATGCCTGCGCGGGAAAGGTTGTCGAGCGTTTCGAACTTTTTGAGAAGCTGTTCCGCCACCTGGATCGCAGAAAGCCCTTTCAGGCCGGTGCGAAGAAGGATGGCGATGAGTTCGGAATTTTTGAGTGCGTCTGCCCCATTTTCAACGAGCCGTTCCCTTGGCCGCTCGTTGCTTGGCATATCCTTTATGCGAAAGCCCCCGGTCATGCAGGCATGATTTAATCGAAAGCGACAAAAGCGCGAAGGAAAAAGTTGAAGGAAGATTCAAGATGGAAGTTTCAAGTTTCAAGCACTCCTGAACTCAAAACTCAAAACTCAAAACGTCAGGCCGTCTGCAACTCTCTCACCATGTATGGCTCGAACTCGCGATGAAAATGCGGTGGAATCCGCGCCTTGAACCGCGCCTCATCGCCTTCGTAATCGCGTTCCACCACCTGGGCGACCTCATGCAATCGCGCAATCACATCAGAACGTCCGTGCGGCACCGCCAGTTCCACAAACTCACGGATCGGCCGCAATTGACTTCCGAGTTCGGCAAGCAAGCCTTCGATGTTTTCACCCTTCACCGCCGAGATCGGCACGCCATGCGGATACTTTTCCACGAAGCGTGTCAATCGCTCCGAGCTGCCGTTCAGCGCATCGATTTTATTGAAGACCATCAGCGTCGGTTTGCCTTCGGCGCCAATCTCGGCAAGCACTGATTCCACCGCCTGAATCTGTTCGTCGGCCTGCGGGTGGCTGACGTCCACGACATGCAACAACAGATCGGCTTCAACCACTTCCTCCAGGGTCGCCTTGAAGGCTTCCACCAGTCCGTGCGGGAGTTTCCGAATGAAACCGACTGTGTCGGTCAGAAGAACATTCTGGTTCGTCGGCAGTCGCAATCGCCGTGTCGTCGGATCGAGCGTGGCGAACAGTTTGTTTTCCGCCAGCACATCGGCGCCGGTCAGTTTGTTCAGCAATGTCGATTTGCCAGCATTCGTGTAGCCCACGATCGAAGCAAGCGGCCAGTTGTTCCGCTGACGCGCCGAACGCTGGATGTTGCGCTGATTCCGCACCACTCCGAGATCGTTGAGGATGCGATCGATCCGTTCCTGCACCTTGCGGCGGTCGGCTTCCAGCTGCGATTCACCTTCACCGGATCGCATGCCGATACCGCCCTTCTGGCGCGACAAGTGGCCCCAGAACCGTGTCAGGCGCGGCAACAGATGCTGAAGCTGCGCCAGTTCGATCTGCAGCTTGCCTTCGCGGGTGCGGGCGCGTTGCGCGAAAATGTCGAGAATCAACGACGTGCGATCCAGAATCTTGCAGTTGAAAATCCGCTCCAGATTGCGGCTTTGCGCGGGGGAAAGTTCATCGTCGAAGATGACCGTGTCGATGTGATGCGCCTTGCAGTAGGTGGAGAACTCCTCGGCCTTGCCCTTGCCAATGAACGTGGCCGCATTCGGCCCGTCCATCTTCTGAACGCCTTCGCCAACGACATCGCCTCCGGCCGTGGCGGCGAGTTCGGCAAGTTCCTCCAGCGAGTCGCGATGTTCCCAGGCTTTGCGGGATTTGAGTTCGATACCAACCAGGAAGACCCGTTCGGTCTTCGCATTCCTTGTGTCGATTAAAGCTTTCAACTATGGATCGTAAATTGTGCGCCGAAGGACGTTGCTGCCGCCGATTCAGGCTGCGTCACAATAGCATGTTCCTTCGTTTAGGGAAGAGGCATGATGACGATCGCGGCGGGATTCCACGGACACTGTTGGAAATCCGCTTCGTCCTCGAACAACGCTCTCAAGGGAGGAGGAGTCGGACGATTGTTCCGTTTCCACCTTTGTTATGGATTTACAGGCCGGTTTTGCGACACTGCCGGACCGATGAATCCGGTAATCAAATTATTGCTCGAAGGCGGCAGCTTGAGCACCGCGCAGATGGCGCAGGTGCTGAACCTGACCGAAGCGGACGTGAATCGCGAACTGGAGCAGCTCAAGAAGGATGGAATCCTTCTGGGGTGGCGCCCTGTTCTGAACCTGGCCGACGAGGCCGGCGCCGTTCGAGCCGTCATCGAAGTCCGGATCACGCCCGAACGCGGCGGCGGATTCAACCGCCTCGCGGAACGCATCAGCCGCTTCGACGAAGTGGAATCGTGCTATCTCATGTCAGGCGGCTACGACCTGCTGGTATTCGTCAGCGGATCAACGCTTCAGAAGGTCGCGGCGTTCGTTTCGGAAAAGCTTTCGTCCATTGAAGGCGTGCTTTCCACGGCGACGCATTTCCTGCTGCGTTCCTACAAGGAGCAGGGATTCCTGCTCGACGTGAAAACCGAGGAAAACGACCGGCTCAAGGTCGCTCCCTGAGCGGGTTTCAAAAACAATCCATTTGAAATCCTCCCATGGACACTTCCCGTTTCATTGCGAAGCACGTCATTAATCTGCCCAAATCGGGCATCCGCGACTTCTTCGAGGTCGTCGCGAAGATGAAGGACGTGATCTCGCTCGGCATTGGCGAACCTGACTTCGACACGCCCTGGCACATTCGTGAGGCCGCGATTTACGCGCTCGAAAAAGGCAAGACGCATTACACGTCAAACCTCGGTTTGATCGAACTGCGTCGTGAGATCAGCAAATACGTCGAAAAGAACTTTCACGCCAGCTACAACCCGGAGAACGAAATCCTGGTAACGGTCGGCGTTTCGGAAGCGATTGATATCGCCACCCGCGCGCTCATCAATCCCGGCGACAAGGTGATGTTCCATCAGCCGTGCTACGTGAGTTATCACCCGAGCATCACGCTGGCGCACGGCGAGGCCGTTCCGGTTCCAACTTATGCGAAAGACAATTTCGCGCTGACAGCCGAAGCGCTGCGCGCTGCATGGCAGCCCGGCTGCAAGCTGCTCATGCTGAACCTGCCGTGCAATCCCACCGGCGGCACGTGCAGCCGCGCCCAGATTGAAGCGATCGCAAAGTTTGCGATTGAGAAAGATCTGCTGGTGCTGAGCGACGAGATTTATTCCGAACTCACATTCGAAGGCGAACACGTCAGCATCGCCAGCATTCCCGGCATGAAGGAACGCACAATTTTCCTTCACGGCTTTTCCAAAGCATTCGCAATGACCGGCTGGCGCATCGGTTACGCCTGCGGTCCGGCTCCACTGATTGAAGCGATGATGAAGGTGCATCAATACTCCATGATGTGCGCGTCCATCATCAGCCAGGAAGGTGCGGTTGAAGCGCTTCAACGCGGTGAAGACGGGATGAAAGCGATGCGCGAGCAGTATCATCGCCGGCGCGATTACATCGTGCGACGGCTGAATGAAATCGGGCTCAAGTGTCACATGCCGCGCGGATCGTTCTACGCATTTCCCGACGTGAGCGTCACCGGGATGAGCGAGAAGGATTTTGCGGTGGGACTGCTTCAGGCAGAACGCGTGGCCATCGTCCCCGGTTCGGCATTCGGTCCGAACGGCACCGGTTTCTGCCGCGCCTGTTTCGCGACGAGCTACGAACAATTGATCGAAGCCAGCACCCGCATCGAACGCTACGTCCAGTCGCTCCGAACATAATCCGGAGCTCTTCGATTGCGCAGACCATGTGGAGTGCGCGGACATGTCCGCGCTTTGGAACCGAGAGACATGTCTCCCGGTTAAAAGCGGCGACGTGTCGCCGCACTCCCTGTTACGTCAGGCGTTGTTCCAACATGCCGGCGATTCTGCGGCAGATTGCATCTTCGTCAGCTCAATACATTCCGCATTCAGCTGTCGGCGAAACCACGTCATCTGGCGCTTGGCGAACTGGCGGGTTTTTATTTTCACCATCTCAACCGTTTCCGCCAAAGACCGTTCGCCACGCAAATGCTCAACCACCTGCCGGTAACCGATCGCCTGCATGGCCGTTCGATTTTCGGCCAGCCCATGCTTCAATTGCTCCTCAGTTTCCGCCACAAGGCCGCGTCGGAACATCTCATCGACGCGCACGTCGATGCGATTGCGAAGCTCGGCGATATCGCGAACGAGCAGGAAACAATTGCGATTGCGGATTGCGGATTGCGGATTGCGGATGGACCAGTCGGCGCGTTGTTCGGAAAAGGGGCGTCCCGTGGCGCGAATCACTTCAATAGCGCGAATGACGCGGCGGGGATTCTGTCGGTCGATCCTTTCATAAGCGACGGGATCGCGTTCGGCCAGTTCGCGAAGCAGCTCTGCAAGCGGCGTGTTCTCCAGCTCGGCGCGAAGCTCCGGATTTGCAGACGGCGCGGAACCGAGACCGTTGAGGTAGGCGTTGAAATAAAGGCCCGTTCCACCACAAAAAATCGGACGCTTTCCGCGCGATTGAATTTCGTGAACAGCCTTCTTCGCCAGCCCGACGAATTTCGCCGCATCGAAACTCTCCGCGACATCGACCACGTCGATCAAATGATGCGGAACGCGCGCGCGTTCTTCGGTCGTAGGTTTCGCGGTGCCGATGTCGAGTCCTCGGTAAACCTGCATGGAATCGACTGAAATGATTTCCGCGCCGATCCGTTCGGCGAGTTGCAATGCCAGCTCCGATTTGCCGACGGCAGTGGGCCCGGCGATGAAGATCGGTTCAAGCTTGTTTCCTGAGGACATCAGTTCGCGCGGCCGGCTGTCCGCCGTTGAAACAGAAACAGTCCCGCTCCGGCGACGAGAATTCCGATGCTGATCAGATGTGCCGGCGTGAGCGGTCCATACAGGTGCGCCTCGGTATAATCGCCCCGAAATGTTTCAACGAACGATCGTGTCACGGCGTAACACATGAGATACGCGGCGAAGACCTGTCCATCGAACTTCTTGCGTCGATACAACCACGCCAGTCCGATGTAGAGGCCGAGGCTCAGGATGGAATCATAGACCTGTGAAGGATGAACGGCAGTTGCCGCGCCATTGAACGGATGCGTTTCGTGCCCGGCTGGATAACGAATCGCCCACGGCAGATCGCAGACTTTTCCGTAACAACAGCCATTCATCAGACAGCCGATTCTTCCAAACACGTATCCCAGCGGAATGCTCGGCGCGAGAACATCGGCCAATTTCCAAAGCGGAATTTTCTTCAGTCGAACGAAGAGTATGCACGCCAGTGAAGCGCCGATGAGTCCGCCATAAAAAACCAGGCCGCCGTGATGCACCATGAAGATTTCTGTGATCGGTTTGTCCGCGAATTCCTCCTTCCAATAACTGATCACATGCAGTGCGCGCGCACCGACAACCGTACCCACGATCAACCACGGCCCGATGTCCATCACCTGTTCGGGATGCAAGCCGGAGCGGATTCCGCGGCGGCTGGCCGTCCAGAGTCCAAGCAGAAAGGCGACGGCGAGCATGATCCCATACCACGTCACCGGCCAGGAACCGATTTTGAATGCAATTGGATGCACGGCGGGAATCTACGGGGAACAGCGCTCGCTTGAGAAGCAAATTGAACCCTCAGTCAGTTCGTGGCCATCGGAGGGAAAACGGGCATGGGTGGTGGCGGCATCGGCGGAGAAAACCCAATGGGCAGCGGCGGCTGAATGGGGGCCACTTCGACCAACCGCCGCCACTCCTCACGCTCTTCCGCCGACATCAACTTCCAGCGCTCCGCGTTTTTCAGGAACGCCTGCCGTTCTGCAAGGCTCATGCTCGCGAATTTCTGGAACGACTCGATGCATTCCGCGCGCTGCCGCGGAGTGAGCTTTTCGTAAGCCGCGAGCGTCTTTTCCATCTGCTGCTTTTCAGCATCGCTCAGCTGTCCAAGCACACGCATCTTTTCCTCGGGCTTCAGTTCGAAGAATTCGTTGAAGCTGCGCAGCATTTTCTGACGATGTTCCGGAGGGAGAATTCTCCAGATGTCGAGTCCGGCCTCGAGTTTGGCGCGGCGTTCGGGCGACATCTGGCTGAGAAGCTTTTTGCGTTGCGCCGCGTTAGCGCTTTCCAGCTGCGTGAAATAACGGGAGGTCACTTCGCTGTTGAGCAATTCCTCCTGATAGGCCGGCGGTAACAGATCCCACTGTTCGAGCCGCGCCTCGATGATCTTTCGATGCGGCTCGGGAATTTTCGCCAGCTGTTCGGCGCGATTGCTGCGGGAGCCAGTCATCAGCGGCATCAGATACCAACGCAACTCGGTCGCTTGAAGGCGCAGTTCACGTTCGTCCGGTTTCAGCGATTCGTACTCGCGCAGCTTGGCCATGATCTGCCGGGCAATTTCAGGCGGCCGGTTGCTCAAGGCCTGGCGCCGCTCCGCACGGTTCATATCGAGCAGCTCGCGGAACTGCTGGACGGGATTTTTTTCCACCGAAGTTTCGCTTGAAATGAGCGGGATCGATTCGTTCGCCGCTGTCCTGTCGGAACTCCGCTGATCCTCTGCGGCACGAGAGAGCGAGGTCGCGAGCATCAGGATCAGGATGCTCGTCCAAAGAAAGGGAATTTTGTTCTGCTCGCTCCGTGTCATTGAAACAAGGCGAGCAATTGTTCATCTGGCGCCGGCGTGGCGTTCAACTGCCGGATCGCTTCGAAATCCTGAAGGACATCCGGACTGGGCAGTGCCGAGACGTTGGAAACTGCAACGACACTTTCTGCGAGCTGCCGGGCCTGCGCCTGTTGATGATGCGAAACCAGGATGAAAATGGCGGCAACAGTGAACACGCCGCTGGCAGCAAAGGCGATTCGCGGAAAGAGCACGCGCCAGGACCATTGAGACTCAGAAGTCCGGGAACGCGACTTTTGTTCGCGTTCCACTGCAGCCATCACGCGCGCGGTGAAATTGCTGGAAACCGGCGCATCCGGAATCCGGTTCAGGGCGGCGGTCAACGCCGAATCCAGCTCCAGGTCGGATTCGAGTTCCCTCGCATTTTTGGGTTCGCTCTTCAACGACTCCCGCAGCGCCGCCTTTTCGACATCCGTGAGCGGACGCCGCCAGCCGATTTCACGCAGTTTCTCAGGATCGTTCATAGATTCCTTTCATTTGAAAACCGGTTTCGAACAAAAGTTTCTCGTTTCATGCGTCCCAAACTCCGCTTTTCAGATACGGCTTGAGCTTCTGCTTCAAGGTTTCCCGTCCGCGATGAATCAGCGATTTCGTCGCCGAAAGCGAACACCCCAGAATTGCCGCAATTTCCTCGTAGCTCAACTCGTCCTGCCGGCAGAGAAGAATTGCAGTGCGTTGATTCTCCGGCAGTTCGGCAATGGCTTCCTCGATTTTCTGCTCCAGCTCCCCGTGCAAAACCTGTTCGGGGGGCGGCGCCACCTTCCGGTCTTCCACCTGATGCACCGGCTGATCTTCCTGATCAGGATGGGTGGCATCCAGTGAATCGGCTGGATGCCGCGAACGCCGACGAATCTCGTTCAGGCAAAGGTTTCGGGCAATGGTGAACAGCCATGTGGAGAATTTTGCTGAGCTGCGGTAGCGATCGGCGGATTTGTAAACCTGGACGAAGACGTTTTGAGCGAGATCTTCGGCTTCGGTGAGGTCGTGGAGCGTGCGGTAGATGAGATTGATGACCGGCTGCTTGTATTTCTTGACGAGTTCCGTAAACGCCGCGACATCGCCCTGCTTCACGCGAAGCATCAGGGCGGCGTCGGGGTCGAGATGTTCCGGCATGTGTTCAGTCAAGGCCGCGGCAATTTAGGCCAACACCAGAACACGAACAAGGTTGCGCAAGGAATTGTGATTGCGGATTGCGGATTGAAAGTAGGCATTCTGAAATCCGCAATTGCCAGTCCGCAATTTCCTCAATCCGCGATTTAGTCACCGCTTCGCTACTCCCGGATGCCAACGATGTTTCGTCAGCGCCACCGCTGTTCCCGCTGCGAAAAGTAAAAAGCTCCCAGCGATCGCCAACAGACCGCTGGGAGCGTCTCGTATTACCCCAACCAACAAATTTCCGGGAACCGAGAGCCCAACCAGAACTGCACTCTCGGGCAGAATCAAAAGCTCCCAACGTCCCCGGAAAACCCGAAATACAACATATCCCGCCAGCAACAACCCGGCGGGCGCTGCCGACATCCACCAATCAGCACCTCCATGCGCCCAAACGAACGCATGCAACATCCAAAGCACAGCAACGATCCTTCGGGCCAGTGACGATCCAGCATGCGCGGCATCGTCCCATCGCAAACTGTGCAGGAGCACAAACACAAGTGCCGCCTGAAACGCCCAGTGAATCGCCATCGGATGCCGCGTCATCGCAGCCAATGTGGCGATGCCGGAAACGAGGCCCCCAAGAAATCCCATCCTCGGATCGCGTATTACGATCGTGCAGAGAACCAGATAAACCGCCACGGCCGCCGCCAGGTAATTTCCGCGATCGAAATGCGGCCCCGCCCAGCGCAACGTTTCCACCGGCAACCCGGCCACGATCATCACAACCGACGCAAAGAGCAGATGCCGAACGAACCGCGAGTCCGCTTTCACAATCCAATAACCCGCGTAAATCAGCCCGTTCAGGAGCATCAATCCCACAAAAACCTTGTTCCCGCTCTGCGCTGAGAAGAGCGCTGCCAACAGCGGAGCCGTCAGCAGCGCCCGTTTCAGACCCAACCCAGGTACCAAACCGAGATCAGCGATGCGCCAGGAAATCGTCCACGCCAGAACCCAGAGCGACGGAACGATCAACTCCCGGCGCAAAGAAAAATCATAAACGTAACTGAGCCCATACACATGAACGGCGGTTCCCACCGCCCACAGGGCGAAAAATCCAGCTGGAAGCCAGCGGCGTTGCGGCAGCAGACTTCCCACCTCCTTGGCGTTTGGAAGAAAATTCCCTGCTGCGAACACCGCCGGCAAAATCACCAGCCAGACCCACTCATGCATCACGTAAGCAGGTCCCCAATCCTGGCTCCGCGTTTCCTGCAAATGCCGGAACACCGTCACCAGCGCGACATTGACCGCCAGGAGAACAACACCGATCAGGAGGGAACGTTTCGGGAGATTCAGCTCGCCAAAGAAACTTTTCAGGAAACCAAACCTCACGAGGACCATCAGCGCCGCCACACCGGACAGCTGCCCGACAGTCGATCGATCAATCAATGCCGCCTGGCTGATGAGAAAAAACGGAACCAGCAGCAGGAGGTTTTCGAGACCGACCAGAAGCGTGGAGTCATACCATACCTTCCGCATCGCCAGGAAAACCGCCGTGCCGACAAGCAACAGTTCATAGATCTGGAGGGAACTGAAGTTGAAGGCCAGCTGCGTGGTTTCCCGCGCAAACAAGGTCACATCACCTGAAACCTTATAAATGCCAAAGATCAGCAGCGCAGCACTGACGAGATAAAACGGATTGCAAACCAGGAACCGTTTCACCCAATGCGAAAACGGACGCGACTCAAATCCTGAACTTTCCACTGCCACCTCTTCCACACCCGAAGGCGGGACCGGACCGGATTGATCGTGCTCGTCCATAACACACCTCGTGTCTCTGTTGTTGCACCGTCCGAACGCCTCCCCTTTAGCAGCGCGCGGGCCAACGGAAAAATTCCCGGAAAATCGAAGAAATCGACGCACCCACTCCCTGAGGCGTGAAGGTCACGCGTGGATTTCGCGCCATCCCGCGTGAAAAACTCCCTAAAACTCAAAGTTCAAAACCCAAAACGAAACTTGGAACTTGAACCATTTTTCCGCACCGTTCCGGCATGAAAGTGATCCGTCACAGCGACCGTGACTTTGCCGACCAGATTGCCGGGCTTACCGAAAAGACGAGCCTGTTCGATGCAGAAATCGAACAGAGAACCCGGGCGATCCTCGAAGCCGTCCGATCCCGCGGTGACGATGCTCTGCTGGAGTTCACAGAACGTTTCGATGGCGCGAAGCTCACGGCGGATCAACTTCCCGTCACCCGCGCCGAATTGATGACCGCTTCCTTGCAAGCGGATGAATCCCTTCGCAGCGCCATCACCGAAGCGGAACGCAACGTCGCCAGCTTTGCCAGGAAATCACGTCGCCGAAACTGGCAGTCCTCCAACTCTCACGGCGCGATCGTGGGCGAAAAGTTCGATCCCTTTCAACGCGTCGGCGTTTACATCCCCGGCGGAACGGCGCCGCTCGTGTCCACCGCCATCATGACCATCACGCTCGCCAAAGCGGCAGGTTGTCCGGAAATTGTGGTCTGCACGCCGTGCGGAAAGGATGGTTCCATCAATCCAGCCCTGCTGTTCGCAGCCCGCGCGGCAGGCGCCACGGAAATTTTCCGCGCCGGTGGCGCCCAGGCGATTGCAGCCATGGCGTACGGAACAAACACCATTCGCCGCGTTCAGAAAATTTTCGGCCCGGGCAACGCCTACGTCAGCATGGCCAAACGCCTGTTGTTTGGACGCGTTTCCGTCGATCTCCTCGCCGGGCCCAGCGATCTGCTGGTGATTGCCGATGATTCCGCAGAACCGAAGTTCATCGCCGCTGATCTGCTGGCACAGGCGGAACACGGCTCCGGGCATGAACACATCTGGCTCGTGACCCTGTCCGCGAAGATTCTGAAGGATGTGCAAAAGGAAATCGCGAAACAGCTTCCGAAACTTTCCCGGCGCGATTACATCCAGCGCGTGCTCGACAACTACACCTGGCTGATTCAAGTGAAGGACATCCCGGCGGCCATCGCTCTCACAAATCGCATCGCGCCCGAACATTGCGAAGTGATGACGAAAAATGCGCGCAAAGTGTCGGATCAGATCGTCACTGCGGGAGCCATTTTCCTGGGTCCGTGGTCGCCAACCGTTCTCGGCGATTACGTCGCCGGGCCGAGTCATGTGCTTCCCACCGACGGCGCGGGAGCCTCATTCGCCGGGCTCACTGTGGATCAATTCCAGCGCCGCACCAGCGTGGTGGAATATACCCGCGGCGGCCTGAAGCGCGCATTGCCTGCAGTTCGCAAGTTCGCCGAAATGGAAGGCTTGAGTGCTCATGGCGCTTCGGCGGAGATTCGGTTTTAGCCAAGTCAATCCGGCAAGAGAAACTCACGCGAAGGACGCAAAGGTATTGAAGGATGACAATTGAGGAATGTAGATGATTTCAAGGTGCGCATCATCTTGTTACGAAATCGTAATTCGTTTTCGCGCACGACTTCTCAGCTCCGAAGGAGCGACAGCCCGGTAGCCACGGGTGAAACCCGTGGACCTCATGGAAATTACAATTCAAGCCCCAAAGGGGCGACGGATCATTTCTCCATCCGCTCGTAACAAGATGAACTGCGTTCACCCCTCCGTCACATTCAACACCTCATTCCGAATCACTGCTTTCGCGAGATCAAATGGTTCCGAAGCCATCTGCTTTGTTGCGAGACGCCGGGCTTCGGACACCGATGATGCCGACTGCACCGTCACAACGGTTTCAATGACCGCCGAACGCCGGAACAACACCTGAAACTCCTTTCGCTTTCGCACCGGTTTCGCCGAAGACTTTGCCGAGCGCTTCTTCGGTTCCTCATTGGATGAAGTCCGCACCGGATCCGAAACAGTCCCCTGCTCCACGAGATCGTATTTGATTCCGATCACTCGCAACGGCTCCTTCGGCAGCGGCTTGGGGAAAACGAAATAGGACGCGTGCGTTTTCTGATGAAATCCGATTTGTCCGAAATCCTTTCGTTTGCCTGTTGGCTTTTGAATCACCGTGAGCACGCGGTTTTCCTTCACCGCCTTCGCGAACGACCGGTCCCGCTTGGGATTCGTCCAAAGCGTGATCACCTGCGGCTTGCCGGAATGCTTTACCAACTCACCGAATCGAATTTCCTTCGCCATGACACAATGTTGTCCAGCCGCTCAAATTCGCCACTCGGTGATTTTCCCGAACTCCCCAGGGCCGCTCGAACGGGCCGATCAAAAAATTCGAACGCAGAGGCGCGGAGGACGCGAAGAGTCGCGAAGACGGATTAGGGAAACTCAATCTATCGCCGGAAGTGTTGAAATTTTGGAACAGAATCAGTTGGGTTTGTTCTGCGTATCTTTGCGCCCTCCGCGCCTCTGCGTTGAACGTCCGGGTTCAATGAAAATCATACGACGCCGACGCCACCACCGGGTCACAGTTCAACCGTTCGATCCGCTGCGCTTTCACGTGGATTACATTGTCGATGTTCTGCAATCGACCAGTAATCATCAGAAACGATTCCTCCGTGATGATGAGGCGGTTCGCTTCAAACATCGGTGGCGTGACCACGGCGTTGCTGATGCCGGTTTCGTCCTCAAGGCTGATGAAGACAAATCCTTTGGCCGTTCCCGGTCGTTGACGGCAAATGACATTCCCTGCGATGCGAACCGCTTTTCCATGCGGCACGCCCGGCAAATCTGCCGCACGCAGAACGCCCTTCAACCGCGAACGCAACAGCGCCATCGGATGTTTTCCTGTCGTCAGATGCATGGAACGATAATCCGCGTGAATCCGCTCCGCGTAGTCCATCGGCGCCAGTGGTGAAGCGGTGTCCTGTGTTCTGTCGTCCGACTGGGACATGAACTTTCTGGAGGAATCCGCGGCCTCAAAGGGATTTGAATCTGCGCTTCCTTTGTTCGCAGGCCCGAGCACCTCCTCTCCCCGGCCCTCTCCTCCATTCGGAATGGAGGAGAGGGTGCCCGAAGGGCGGGAGAGGAGGTTTTCCGTCATTTCAGAACTCAAAACGCGGGTCGAGCTTTGTTGAGACGAATGAGAGCTGTCTGATGCGAACGTCCTCTCGGACGCCGCATAATCCTCAAACAAATCTCCCTGGCGCCATTGCTTCTCTACCTGCCAGAGCGCGTCGCGACGATGCGCCACGAAACAGTTCAACGCACCGGCCTCGGCAAGAACACGCCAATCTTCCTTGCTCAGTGGCACACGACGTTTGCAGTCGTCGAGTGAAGTGAACGGCGCGCGCCGGCGTTCGGCCAACAGCTGTTCGGCGCCGCTCCGACTCAATCCACGAAGCACCCGCAAACCAAGCCGAACGGGAAATTGTCGCAGGACAGGCTTTCCAGCCAGCCGGTTCAAGGAACTTTCGAGTTCTGTGCTTTCTCCTTCACAATCGACAGTCAAAGACTTGCCTGAACTTGCAGACACACTCGGCTCTCCTACCGTGCAGTCCCACTCCGATCGCATCACGCACACGGGCAGGAACTTCACCCCATGCCGCTGTCCGTCCTTCACCAACGATGCCGACGAATAAAATCCCATTGGCTGATTGTTCAGCAGGCTCGCGTAAAACTCCGACGCGCGATGCGCCTTCAAGTACGCCGACGCATAAGCCAGATGCGCGAAGCTGATTGCGTGCGATTCCGGAAAGCCGTAAAGCGCGAACGATCCCACTGCCTGGACGATGCCTTCGATCACTTCCTGAGAAACGCCCTTCCGCTCCATCGCTTCCCGCAGTTTTCTTTCCACCTTCTGCATCCGTTCCTGTGATCGATGAAAACTCAGCGCGCGCCGCAGTTCCTCCGCTTCCGCTCCGGAGAAGTCCGCCATCACCATCGCCATCTTCAACATCTGCTCCTGAAACAACGGCACTCCAAGCGTACGCCGCAGGATCGAACGAAGCCGTTCGTCGTAACACGGCAGCGTTTCCGGATCGACGCCGTGCTCCATCACCTGTTTGCGTCGTTCGAGATACGGATGCATCAGATGCCCCTGAATCGGCCCCGGCCGGATGATCGCGACTTCCACGACCACGTCGTAAAAGCACCTGGGCTTCATGCGCGGCAGCGTGGCCATTTGCGCACGGCTTTCGATCTGAAAAACGCCGACGGTGTCCGCCGCCTGCATCATTTCGAATGTCTTCTCATCGTGCTCCGGCAATTGCGCGAGATCGATCGGGCGCTCCGTTTTTCGTGTGAGTTCCACCGCGTCCTGCAACACAGCCATCATGCCGAGTCCGAGGAAGTCCACCTTGATGATGCCGAGATCCTCGCAATCGTCTTTGTCCCATTGCGCCACCACGCGGCCGGGCATCGATGCATTTTCGAGCGGCATCACCGAATCGAGCTTTCCCTGGCAGATAATCATCCCGCCGGAATGCTGACCCAGATGACGCGGCAATCCGCGAATGGCATCGCACAACGCAGCAAAAGCGGGCGCGCGCGGATGTTCCTTGGGCAAGCCGGCCTTTTCCATTTGCGACGCCAGATCGAGCGTGTGCGGAAAATCACCGTTCGCATATAAATTGGAAAAGCGGTTCAGCACGTCGCCGGAAAGATTCAGCGCCTTGCCCACTTCACGCGCTGCGCTGCGTCCGCGAAACGTGATCACATTCGCTGTCATGGCCGCGCCGCGTTTGCCGTAACGCTTGTAGATTTCCTGCAAAACCTTTTCGCGCCGGTCGCCGCTCGGCAGATCGATGTCGATGTCAGGCCAGGAATGCTTCCGGCCTTCCGTGAGAAAACGTTCGAAGAGCGTTTCGAACTTGAGCGGATCCACCGCGGTGATTCCGAGACAGAAACAAACCGTGCTGTTCGCCGCACTGCCGCGTCCCTGTGCCATGATGTTCTGTTCGCGGCAGAACTGGATGATGTCCCAGACGATCAGAAAATATCCGGCGACCTTGAGCTTTGCGATGAGGGCAAGTTCCGTTTCGATCTGTTGACGAACTTTCAACGGAATCTCAGTTAAATGCCTGTAACGCTCCCGCGCACCTGCAAACGCTTTTTCGCGCAGGAAGGAATTCATCGTGTGCCCCGACGGCACGGGATAATCCGGAAATTCATAACCGAGATTTTCCAGCGAAAATTCCAGGCGTTCCGCCAGCCGGACGGTGTTTGCAATCGCCTCCGGACAATCACGAAACAGCTCGCTCATCTGCGCGGCGGTTTTCAGATGACGCTCACCGTTCTGCGCCAGCAGCCGTCCGGCGGCATCGAGATGTGTATGATTCCGGATGCAGGTGAAGACATCGAGAATCGGACGTTCCGCTTCCGAGGCATGCAGCACGCCGTTGGTCGCGAGCAACGGCAGATGAAATCGTTCCGCCAGCTCAATCAAATTCCGCACCACCAGTTCCTCACCGCGCAGATGAT
The DNA here is from genome assembly GCA_937890005.1 of uncultured Verrucomicrobia subdivision 3 bacterium. GTDB lineage: Bacteria > Verrucomicrobiota > Verrucomicrobiia > Limisphaerales > DASXHY01 > DASXHY01. Next base: position 40,504 of record CALBZA010000059.1, read on the forward strand.
GCCGTTGCAGTTCGATGAAGACGTTTTGAGGGCCGAAGGTGGAGACAAGCCTTTCGACAACTGCCGCTGCTGAAAAGTCAGAACTCTTCCGGTCATTCAGAAAAGGAGAAGATGTGAAAGGGGGAAAAGGACTATTACCAAGTCTCCCGCTTTCCCCTTTTCTCCGCTTCTCCCTTTCTAATTTTTGCACCACCCCCTCCTCATCCCCCGTCAACGCGACGAGCCCGGCGGCAAATTCCGGCAGTTCGTCCCATCCAATCGTGGCCTTGCCTTTCTCGCTGCGCAGATGTGCGCGGGTGAGCAACTGGCAGAGGTTCTGATAACCCACACGGGATTCGACGAGAACAGGAAGAACTGATTGATCTTCCATCACCAGCTCCGCACCGACGATGGCTTTGATTCCCAGCTCCTTCGCCTTGCCGAACAGACGCGGCGCTCCGTAAATGCCATTGCGATCGCACAACGCAATCGCCGGCAGTCCCAGCTCAGCGGCTCTCTCCGCCAACTGTTCGGGCGTGGACGCGCCGCGCAGAAAACTGAACGCACTGCGACTATGGAGCTCGATGTAGGTCATTGGGAAATTCCAGGTTCCAAGTTCCAAATTCCGAGGAAACGCTTCTCAGGCGTAGGGCGGGCTTTCCAGACTGCCTGACATGGAACGCGAATAAATTTCGGACGATGTGGAAGATCTCCGGATGCTTCTCGCATCGGAGTGCTTCGCCAGGCTGCGTGCGATTGAAGTTTGAAGCTTCTTTGGAATTTGGAGCTTGGGATTTGGAACTTAATCATACGCTCCTTCCACAAAAAATCGTCCGTCCGCAAAATAAATCCGATAAAACGCGCCATCCGCCGCCTGCACGTCCCACTCTTCCCGCGCCCAATTGTGTCGATCCCACCAATCGCCGGAAGTTCTGAACGGCCCGCGGACATCCACGATGGCGCCATTGAAAACTTCACTGCGAATCAGCGCCGGACGTTGGCCGCGCAATTCCACCCGGGCTGGAATCGCAGGCCGAAAACGCCGGAGCGGGAGGCTTGTCTGAGTTGAATTCGAAAAACTCGAACGTGTTTCGCGCTCCTTTCCATCAAACTCCGGCGCGCGCATTTGAAATGCGTCAGGCCGATGCGTCGCTTCCGGAACAGGCGTTCCAACACGGTCCGATCCACAAAGCGCCGTCAGTCGCGCCAGCGTTTCGGCAAATTGATTCGGATCCTTGAGCGTGGTTTCGAACAGGCCGAACTGATGCGTCTGCGGCAAACTGGGTTTCGCTTCCAATCGCAAACCCACGATCGGCGCATCGGTGCGGACGGTTTCCAAATGCGTCTGCAGCGCACGAAACAACGTTTTGATTTCACCGGTCGGCGACGGAATGCGGAACTGCCGCTCGTAAATGGCGCCGGAACTCAGCCGCAGCGTGAGATCGAGTTGCGAAACAACCAGGTGAAGCGCATCGAGCCGCTTCGACAGTTGTTCGACGAAGCGATGCATCACGAACAGAAGCGGCTCCGCCGTTTCAATTTCATTTTCGAACTCGATCTGTTCCCGAAATTCCTGCTTCGGCACCACCAGTTTGAGCGGCCGGATGGATTCCGTCGAAACGCAATTCAGCAGCGGAAGAATCTCGGGGCCGAGCCGTTCCGCCAGTTCGCTTCGGCCCAGTTTCAACAGCGCGCCAACGGTGTGAATGCCCCAGCGTTCGAGAATTCCGGCGATTTCAACCGGAAGTTCCAGCGCTGCGACCGGCAGCAGGGAAACAAACTCGTTGGAATCCCGAACAATTCGAACCGCGTTCGTGGCATGCGCTGTCAGCAGGGCGAGGTTCGGCGTCGGCGCCACACCGCATTTCGCGGCCAGGCCAACCGACGCAAGCGCCGTGAGCATTTGCTCCGACCAGGCATGAACAGCCTGATCGTCGTCCAAGCCAAGCCCCTTCAGTTCCATCGAACACACGCCGGGAGCGGTGTCCTCGATGTTCGGCGAAAAACAGTAGGCGGTCTGAAGCAGGACTTCCGTGGCGGTTCGCTCCAGTGCGATTGAACGGGTTTTGATGATCAACTCCGCGCAACGCGCCATCGCCTGACTGGCGCTGAGTCCTTCCACCACCCCCTTCGCACGGGCTGCGGCTGTGAGCTCAACGATGATCGGCTTGGACAACGCGGGATCGATCAACGCCACAGCTTTGCCGCGCAGCTCGGGCTCCTGACGAAGCACGGCCTGAAGGGCGAAGTCTGGAATGAAAACCGCGGCGAACATGACACGCTATTTTAAGCCATAAATGAGTTTTCAGTTTTCAGTTCGAAGTTTTCAGAAATCGAACTGAACACTGAACACTGAACACTGAAAACTTTTCGTATTTCATCTCTGGCTGATAAAATCGAGAAAACTCACGCCGTCCCGAGCATTTGCCGGTTTGTTTCCTGAAGATGCCGGGCGTCGGACACTTCAAGTTTCAGATCGGAGAGCAACGGTTCCGCGCCAGCATTCAGATCTGCCAGCGTTCTCACACTGGAAGAAATCGTGATGCGCGCCTGGGCGGGAGCGACCTTGGGATAAGGCGTCAGCACCATGCAAACGGTCGTTCCCTGCTCAAGAATCCGCTGAAACCGAAACCACGTCGTCGCCGGAATGCGTCGAAGCTCCGCCGGCGAATTGAGCATCAGGTCCAGAATCACCAGCGTAAGATTCCGATCCCGAAGAATGATGTCCGCCGCTTTCAACGATTCTTCCGCTGACCGGCTGCGCACCCAGAGCAGGCGTTCCAGCGTGGTTTCCTCCATCGCCGTCACGTCGAGAGAATCGCGTCCGTCGATGAAAGCCACGATCTGTTTTTCAGCGGCGGCGCGGGCCAGCAATGCATCGCGCAAGAGAGCGCTGCCGGAACTGCGTTTTGGCGAAATCACTTCGCTGAGGGCGCCGCGAGGAAGTCCGCCGTTCAGAGATTGGTCGAGCTGCGGAATGCCTGTGGGCCAATGATTCTGATGTCGCGCCGCGAGTTCCTCCACGCCAACGCGCAATTGCGGCATCTTCTCCTTCAGGAGCTGTCGCAACTGGATGACGTTGGCTGCAGGCATGCCGGTTTGAAATGTTAACTTGGCTCCGGGCTCAGGCAACGGCTTTCCGGAGAGAGTTATTCACACGGCAACCTAGCCGAAGCGTCAGACATCGGCTGACCAGTCCTGTGGAAGAATCAATGTGACGGTTTGCCGAGCGGTTCCGCGTTCTGATGGCGGGTTGTGTTGCCCTGTTCCGCGTTCTGGCCCTGCGTTACGCCGTTGTTGTCGGGCTTGCCTCCGGCGACAGCCTTGTCCCGACGATTTTGTTCCGATCGGGAGTTGATGGCGGGGGCGGCATGTCGGCGACGGGTGCGACGTGCGATTTTGGAATGCGTTTCGCCACTTCGGGGTTTCATGACTTTTCCATCGCGCGGCGGGACGGGAAAAGCAATGGGGAGCAAAACTGAAACCGACTGGCAGTACAAAAAGTGAGGCCCGGGAAACCCGGGCCTCGTTGGAATAGCTGTGAAAGTTTCAGCTCAGCTTAGTAGCGCTCGCGACGTCCGCCGCGATCACCACCACGGTCGCCACCGCCACCGCCGAAACGGCGTCCACCGCCACCGCCAGGAGGACGGTCTTCACGCGGACGGGCAACGTTGACTGTCAAAGCGCGGCCGTCAACTGACTTGCCGTTCATCGCTTCGATTGCTTTTTGAGCTTCTTCGGGAGAGCTCATGGTGACAAAGGCGAAGCCACGGGGGCGTCCGCTCATTTTGTCCATCATCAGGTTTGTTTCGAGGACCGTGCCGTGCGCGGCGAATGCGTCATGGAGGTCGTTTTCTGTCGTGTTGAAGGAAAGGTTTCCTACAAACAATTTGTTACTCATACTGTATTTGAATCCATCTACCTTGCTTCTGCTTTCTGAGACTGTTCCCGACTGCCGGGTCTAAAATCGCCACTGAACGAAGTTCACCTGAGGATTTACCATGCCTTGAAATTGCAAGTGCTTTGACAGATTTGCGCATACAGTGGTCTTCATTCTCCGTAATAGCAACTACTATTTTCATCAAGGACGGTAGGTAACCACCTACCCTGCCGATGGAAACAGTCGATTCCCGCAAGAAACGGGTGGAGGGAACAATGCCGGCGTCTAAAATGTCTCCGTGCCACATCGACTTTTGGAACCGCGCCGCATGAACGACTACACTCGCATCGCAATTGTCATCCGTTATCTGGATCAGCATCAGTCCGAACAACCGGATCTCACGTCGCTCGCAGGGATCGCTGGATTGAGCCCGTTTCATTTTCATCGTCTGTTCACACGATGGGCGGCCATCACGCCCAAAGATTTCCTGCAGTGCCTCACCGCAAATCGCGTCAAAGAAGCGTTGCGAAACGGAGCGAGGGTTCTTGATACCGCGCTGGACGCTGGCCTCTCAGGTCCGGGACGATTGCACGACCTCTGCGTGAACCTCGAAGCGGCGTCGCCTGGTGAAATTCAGGCTGGCGGACTCGGATGGGAACTTCGCGCCGGATTTGGAGACAGTCCGTTCGGCAAATGTCTGATCGCAGAAAGTCCGCGTGGAATTTGTCATCTCAGCTTCGTCGATGAAACCGATGAACCCGCCGCCTGGAAAAATTTGGAGAACGACTGGCCGAATGCAGTTCTTGTGCGCAACGATTCGTTCGCCCGAAAAACTCTGAACAATGTTTTCAATCGTTCACCCGACGCGCCTTCGCCGTTGAAAATGTTCGTTCGAGGAACGGCCTTTCAGATTCGTGTCTGGCGTGCGCTGCTGGAATTGCCGGCGGGCCGGTTGATCACTTACGGAACACTGGCTGAAAAGATCGGCCAGGCTTCCGCCGCCCGCGCTGTCGGAACCGCTGTCGGTTCCAATCCCATTGCCTATTTGATCCCGTGTCATCGCGTGATTCGCGAAACAGGGATTGTTGGGAACTATCGCTGGGGACGCGAACGCAAACGCATCATGCTGGCGCACGAACTGGCTTGCAAAAGCTGACGCGCAGTCGTTGCATTTTCGCATGAATTTCTCCCGCACCGTGGTTTGAAGCTCATTTCCCCGGTGTTCAACCCATTGTTGCAACTTTTGCAGCGCCGTATGGTTCGCGCACAACCGTTAACCAAATGCCAATAGGAGAAAATATGAGTGACTTGCGAGAAACGTTCATTGAAGAACTGAAGGACCTTTACGATGCCGAGAAGCAGATTACCAAGGCGCTGCCGAAAATGGCCAAAGCCGCGCAGCATGAAGAGCTGAAGGAAGCATTCGAAATGCACCTGGAGGAAACCGAAGCCCAGATCGAACGCCTCGAACGGGTGTTTGAAATCTTCGACGAAACCCCCAAGGGCAAGAAATGCAAGGCCATGGAAGGTCTCGTCGCGGAAGGCAAGGAATTGATCGAGGAAGAAGAAGGCGATGCCGCCCTGATCTGCGCGGCGCAAAAGATCGAACACTACGAAATCGCCTCCTACGGCTCGCTCGCTTCCTGGGCACGACTGCTGGGTGAAGACGATGCCGCCGATCTCCTCGAGGAAACGCTCGGCGAAGAGGAGGCCACGGATGAGAAGCTGACCGAAGTCGCCGAAAGCGCCATCAACGTGGAGGAAGCTGAAGGCGAAGAGGAGGAAGAGGAAGAAACCGTGTCCCGCGGAAAACGCCGCTAATCTGCGTTTGACTCAATTCAATTCAGTTGTCGCAAAGGACAGGCATCGGGCCTGTCCTTTTTCATTCCCCGATCCAAATCGGCTGCGTGAAGGCGCCGTTGGCGGCGATGTCCCAAACTTCGAATCGCACCCAGTTTTGGCCAGTCAGGTCCACCGTGGTCTTGAGATGGCGCCCTCCAAATGACAGCGTGTCGGAAAGATCGATCCGTTGGCGCTGGATTTGTTTTCCATTCCCGAAAACCACTTCCGCATAAGCCAGGGGAAAGGTCCATTCCAGTTCGGCCTTCACTTCCGCCCGCTTCAGATTTTTCCGCCCCGATATCGTTTCACCGCTTTCAAAACCGGCGACGCTGAACTCGGGCACCAGAACCTCGCCTGTCGTCGTGAAGAATCTCCCTTTGCGCAAAACGTCGAGTACCGGCTGCCAGCTGTCCCAATACCTTGGAGCCTTTTCCAGCTTGAGATAGTTGATGTTCATGTGGGCGTACAGTTCGTAATCCGGCTCCACCTTGAACACGTCCACTTCGCCAAGCACCTGCTTGCGCGCGCCCGACTCGCTCATGTCGTCGAGCAGATCGAGAATGCGCCAGCCGAGTGACGACCGCGACAGGTCGGCGGGCATCGCCTTCCACGCTGCGCCAAGGAAATGTTCCGACTGAAAGAACGGCTCGTTCTGATACGCATCGGGAAAGCGAATCGATCCTTTGATCCGCGCATGAGCCGTCCACATCAAACCGTTCTCCTTCTCCATCAATCGCAGCACATCCGCACTGCTGCCGACACGATACACGGTTCCGTAGCCTTCAATCTCTTCCTCGAACGGCTCGCCTTCCGCGCGATTCAACACCCAGTAAATCGGTTTCGGAAAGAAGCTCATCCAATGTCCGCCAAGATGAACGTTCGGCTCCTCCCCCGGAAGCAGCAGCAGTTCGTCATCGGAAAGCCGCGCGCATTCTTCATGCATCACCTTTTGCATCCGAATGCGATCGGCTGTTTTCTGGCCCGGCGTCCAGCCATGATGAAATTCCGCGAGGTGAACGATGTCCACGCCGGTCTGCTTAAACTTCGTCACAAAACCGGGCGCCTCGAGTCCCCGCGGAATACCGGTCGTGTTCTGCCGCTTCTGTTGCTCAAGAAAATCGACGGTGTGCTCAATGTGATAATGACTGGTGAAGGTCTTGTGGCCTTTGAGTGTTTTGAAACGATCGCCATTCGTGTAGCGCGCAACCTCATCCAGCGCACGCTCGCCTGTTCCATTGTGAATCAGAAAGAAGAATCCGAGCCGATGCTCCCGATTCGGCGGCGCGTCGAACCACGGCACCCAGCGTTTGTCGCCGTCAAACGGCTGACGGATTCCGATTCCAAAACCCTCCGACGCTTTTCCGAATCCGTTGCCGAGCCAGTTGAAGCGATAGTTCTCCGCGAAATCGAGCGGATAGAAATATTGATGCGGCGATGGAAATACGGCAATCGAGCCGGTTCCGTTTTCAACCGCCATGGCGCGGAACTTTGTCGCTACAGGCTCCGCGTTTATTTCGCCGGATGCATCACGACTCATGAGCTTCCCAAGTGGATCGAACCAAACCACCTTTTTCCAATCGCTTGAACCCGATGCTGCACAGAGTCCGGCATCGTAAAGAATGGTCCGCCATTCCTCTTGCGTGGTCATCACCGCATCGCTGCGAACCAACGGGCTCTTTGGATAAAACGTAAACTGCAGTTCGCCTTTGAATGAACCCGCCTCGATGTCACCGATGTAAACGGTGACGCGCTGTTGATTGCTCACAACGCGTGCGCGGTTCTTCGTCAGTCGCACGACATGCGTTTCAAATGGCCGTTGTCGTGGATTGTCGAAGAAGACCATGCGACGAAAACCTTCCTGAACCTTCCTGAGATCGCGATTGCCGATGGTCAAAGCGGTCACCGGTTCAAGACCGGAGGCAAGAACTTGCTCACCGCCATTGATCCCGATCGACCGGATGATTGGACGTTCAGAGCGAAGATCGAAAACGAGCCGCGCCTTTGTGACGCCCGCATCCCAGGTGACTTCGATCGAATCGCTTTTCGCCTGAACCGCGATTTCACTGTTCGATTTGTACTGGCTCAAATCGACGTCGATGGCCGCAGCAAATCGCGGCAGGAAACTCGTCATGATCAAAACGCAAATCAGAGGGACGCGTGACATCCTTGCGCGAAAAGAATTGTTGAAGTTCATCAGTCGAACGGGCCGGGAAGTTCTGGAACAAGTCATCATGAGAACCCCTCAACTGGACCACGTGAGAACACGCGCGACAAGGCCGCTCTATGGAGCCATTTCATGCCACATGACAATTACGGCGCTGCCTGAAAAACTTCCGCTGAAAACCCCTGCTCGCGGCCCGATACTTGACCGTTTTCGCTGCGTTGAACCCTTCGTCCTTCAAGAAACACGTTCGATCGGGTTCCGGTTGTCAGCGGTTCAGTTGAATCCGCGTTGCATCTGTTTCACGGCATGAAGCCAGAACGGCGACAGCTGATCGCGCTTTGAAAACAATCCGCAACGCCCTGGTTCAGATCAGTTCCCGGATTGCTGGTGGATTCGTCGGGAGCAGAACGAATCCGTTGCACTTCTTTGCGAACCGATTCGAGCGTGAAGCCGGCTCGAGCGAACACTTCACGGACAAGACTGACCGGCTCGCGCAACACGCCCAAAAGCAGATGTTCGGTACCGGTAAATTCGTGCTTCAAATCCTTCCGCTCCATGTCGGCTGCCATGATGACACGAAGAAATCCGGGTGTCGGCATGGGCACCGCGCCGGTGGGGGGCTGTTTCGGCGGCAATCCTTTTTCGAGCTCTTGTCGTGTCGATTCGATATCAATTTTTCCTGCGGTCATGACGTCGAATGCACCGCCCTGCCCCAGTTCGAGGATTCCGAGGATCAGATGTTCTGTTCGAAGAAAAGGACAGCCTGCCTTCGCTGCTGCGTCACGCGCCAGTTCCAAAACCTTCTGCGCACGCGGCGTGAAGGTCTGCATGCAGTCCACATCTCCGTTCAGATTCATTTGCAGGGCAAGCTGCCGAAGGCGGACGGCGATCGATTCGAGCCAGTTCATGTCAGGTGAGTGTTTCAGCCTGATTCAATTCAAGCGAGCGAATTGGAATCGCTGACAGCGCCTGAGCGTGAACCCACCGCATGTAAGCTTCGGAGATGTTTTTGCCGCGCGACATGTCATCAAGGTTGACTGTGTTCCCACGCTTCTTCTCACTAGGCGGCGAATGACTATTGACCAACGCACAACTGCCAAAGACCACAAGTTTGGCACTTTCGCCGGAGTGTTCACGCCTTGTACGCTGACGATTTTGGGCGTGATCATGTTCCTGCGCTTTGGCCAGGTCGTGGGCCAGGCGGGCACGATCTCGGCGTTGATCATTCTCCTGTCGGCGAAAGCCATCACCACGCTCACAGCTTTTTCGCTTTCAGCCAATGCGACGAACATGCGGGTAAAAGGCGGCGGAGCCTACTATCTAATCAGCCGCAGTCTAGGCGTGGAATATGGCGGGGCCATCGGAGTGTTTTTCTTCCTGGCCCAGGCGGTTTCGGTGGCGTTGTACGTGATTGGTTTTACTGAAGCGTTTCTGGCGGCGTTTCCCAACTCCGGCTGGTCAGCTCGCGACGTGGCCACGGTGGTGAACATCGTGACATTCCTTTGCGTTTTTATTGGCGCTGGTTGGACGATCAAGGTGCAGTACGTGATTCTGGGAATTCTTGGGCTTTCGCTGCTTTCCTTTTTTGCCGGTGCCGTGCCGGATATTTCAGTGGAAAACTTTAAAGCGAACGCAACGCCCGCCTACCTCCAAGGGCAATCGTTCTTCACGATGTTTGCCCTGTTTTTCCCCGCGGTGACTGGAATCATGGCGGGGGCGAACATGTCCGGCGATCTCCGGGATCCGGGCCGCTCCATTCCCACCGGCACGCTGTGGGCGATTGTGGCCACGGGCGTGATTTACGCGCTGATGGTGCTCGCGCTGGCCGGCAGCCGTTCGCAGACGGAACTGGTTGCCGATCCGTTCGTGGTCAAAAGCATTGCATGGTCACCCATGCTGATTAACGCAGGCGTTTTTGCAGCAACGCTTTCTTCGGCGTTGGGAAGCATGATGGGGGCGCCGCGGATTTTGCAGGCGTTTGCGCGAGATGACATTTTCCGCTGGCTGCGTTTTTTAGGCCGGGGCAGCGGTCGCTCGAGTGAACCACGCGCCGCGACGGTGGTTTCTTTTCTGATTGCGCAAGGCGCCATCATGCTGGGGGATCTCGATCTGGTGGCGCCCATCATCACGATGTTTTTCATGATCACGTACGGGACGTTGAACCTTGCGTGCTTTTACGAAGGCATCACGCGCAATCCGAGTTACCGGCCCAAATTCCGGTTCAGTCACTGGTCCATGGCCCTGCTCGGCGCCGTGGCCTGCGTGGTGGTCATGTTTCTCATCAACCCGCTGTGGGCGTTGATCGCGATTCTCGGAATGGGCGGTTTGTATTGGGTGATCAGCCGGGTGGAAGTGAAGGCGCGTTGGGGCAACGTGGCGAGCGGTGTGGCGTACGAACGGGCACGCAAGGCTTTGCTCAAACTCGAGGAAGAAAAATATCATCCAAAAAACTGGCGTCCCTCCATCCTCGCCTTGAGTGGCAGTGCGTATAACCGTTTTCATCTCGCCGAATACGCCCAGTGGCTGGGCGCGGGACGCGGACTTGTTTCCCTCGGCCAGATCATCACCGGTGAAGTTGAGAACCTGCTGGAGCGGCGCGAACAGGCGGAGAAGCTTTTGCGGAAATTCATTCGCGATGAAAAACTCGCCGCCTTCCCCGTCGTGGTCGTCGAAGAAGATCTTACCAAAGGCGTGAAAACCCTCCTCCAATGCCATGGCATCGGCGGCGCCCGCCCCAACACACTGATGTTCGGCTGGAGCGCCGATCCTACCCGGCTGCCGTCCTTTACCGAATCCTTGCGGCTCGCCAAACAGTTTGGACGCAGCGTGCTCATTGTCAGCGGTTCCAAGAAGGAGGAAGAACGATGGGTTGCGCCTCGTGGAATGATCAACATCTGGTGGGGCGGCTCCAAACGGACCGGGCTTAAGTTGCTCCTGGCATATCTCCTGAAACAAAACCACGAGTGGCGCAATCATCCCTTGCGAATCCTGCGCCCGGTTCCGGTGAAGGCGGACCTGGCCAATGCCGCACGCGAAATCCGCGAAACACTCGAGCTCGCCCGCATCGAAGCGGACGTGCGGGTTCTGGAAACCGACAACCCGCTGGAAGCCATGCGCGGTGAACTGGGAGATTCCGCGGTGCTCTTCGTTGATTTCGAACCGCCGGCTCCGGGTGAAGAGCAGTCCACGATGGAAAACCTTCGTCAGATCGTCAATCTGCCGGGCGATGTCATCCTGGTTTACAACGCCGGCCACGTTTCACTGGAAGCGTGACCGCTGACGACACCACCTGGTTCCATTCAAAAGGCCCGTGCGTTCGTGTAACAGCCGACGTAAGTCTGCTCAAACTTTACGCCAGCTGCGCAACATCCTTACGGACCAGAAATAGAATGAGCCGACTCACGTCAGCTGTTACACGAACGAGCGAACCCATGATCCGCACTCCACTTCTCCGCTCCCTTTCTCCTTTTCCCCTCCGCCCTCAGCAGCATTCACGCGGCGCGATGCTGCGCTTGTAATTCCCAATTTGAAAACGTGCACGGGTGGAAAACCTCGAAATTTGGTGGGCCCGCCCGGATTTGAACCGGGGCCAACCCCGAATGCATTCGGGGCTGCTATGCTTCGCCACAGCGATATTTCTCCAGAAGCAGGAAGGCCAATCGGATGTTCTTCTTCCGCTTCATTTCCCGCTCCAGATTCCGCACCGCTTCCAAAGTTTCCAGTTCCAGAGATGCCACCACCTCCAGATCGCCCCCAAGACGTCGCGTTGAATAGGTGTGACCATTTCGATGTTGATACAATCGACGTGTTAAATCTGTCGTTGAACCAATGTAAAACCGTCCTGTCCCACTTTTTAGAATGTAAACCCAGGCCATGTTCTCCCTTGAATTTCCCTCTGTCGAATGGTGGGCCCGCCCGGATTTGAACCGGGGACCAACCCCGAATGCATTCGGGGCTGCTATGCTTCGCCACAGCGATACCTCTCCAGAAGCAGGAAGGCCAATCGGATGTTCTTCTTCCGCTTCATTTCCCGCTCCAGATTCCGCACCGCTTCCAAAGTTTCCAGTTCCAGAGATGCCACCACCTCCAGATCGCCCCCAAGGCGTCGCGTTGAATGGTGGGCCCGCCCGGATTTGAACCGGGGACCAAGCGATTATGAGTCGCCTGCTCTAACCGCTGAGCTACGGGCCCGAGGCGCAGGGAATCTATCCCGCTCATCAGCTCAGCCGCAACGTGAAAACGGAATCTCTTTCCTCTCCAACAAAACCAAACGCGGATCCATGTGAATCCGCGTTCGGCAATCCGACTGAATCGAGAACTCAGAACTATGCCACTGCGTATTCGGCCACGTTTTCTTCCCTGCCGTGCGGCGCAATCTCCACAGACGCGGTCAATGGCACCTCGGGATTTTTGAAGTCGATTCCAGCCATCGTCGTGTAATGGCGGAACACGTCGGTGTTTTGAATGAATCCGCCGAAACGTTCCGCGCCCGGCCCCAGCGCGGTGATCGGCACATAGTCGGACGTGTGCGCATTGCTCGTCCAGCCGACTGCGATGTGATTTCCCAGAAGCTGGCCCAACTGAACCGTATCGGAATTCATTGAGTCGTAGAGCGCCGTTCCCTTCCTCGTCAGGTAGCTCAGGAAATGCTCGGCCTTGCGATCGGAAATCTTGTAGCCGGTGTTCTCGCCGATGATTTCCTGGATGTCTTTGATCGAAGGAACGTAATCCCTGCGCGGACGTTCGCCCGATTGATCGGATCTCACCGGATCATGAACGGAAATTTCCGGACGCGGGCGCCGGAGCTGTTCGAGAATGACCGGAAATGATGCCTTGATTCCGGCAATCCGCTTGAACTTCTGCGAGCTTTCGCCGTAGGCGCTGCCGGTGCCGTTCACGCCCATGTTGCCATTGCCGTGATCGGTCGTAATGACGATGAGCGTGTTCGGCTGCTGCTTTTGAAATTCCAAAACGACGTCGATCGCCTCGTCGAAAGCGATCATATCCCGCAACGCCGCCGCGGCATCGCAGTTGTGCGCACCGTGATCGACGCGGCCGCCTTCGATCTGAAGAATGAAACGGTCGTGGCGCCCGAGCCAGTCCAGCGCCCGACGGCTCATCATCGCAATCGTCGGCACCTGTTCGATCAGCTTGCGGTCGCCCATCTGATCCAACGTGAACGGAAGGTGGCTGTCGTAAAAAGTTCCGAGCCATCGTTTGCCCACCGGCGCCGATGCCAGCTCGTCGGCGTTGCGCATGACGTGGTAGTCGGCGGAAACGAATTCCGCGCGCAGGTCGCGTTTGTCCCTGCGTCTGCCCGGATTGAAGAACTTATCGCCACCACCGAGCATGAGATCGATTTTGCGTTCGAAGTATTGCACGGCGATTTCATCGCCTGAGCCGCGGCTGCCCACGGATGCTGCGAATCCAGCCGGTGTCGCATGTGTGATTTCCGTGGTCGTCACGAGCCCGCGCTTCCATCCCGCCTGGGCAAACAATTCGTAAAGTGTCGTCAGATTTTTCCCCGACGGCAGCACATTCACCACGCCGTTCATCACGCGCGAGCCGCAGCCCCAGCTGGATGACGCGGCGGAGGAATCCGTCACCATCGAATTCAGCGAACGCATGTTCATCACACCCTGCTTCACGCCGGGATCGTTCATCAGCTTGATCCAGGTCAATCCCTTCTGGCGCAGCTGTTGTGAAAGGTAATCGGCGCAGGTGAGCGTTCCCCAGCTCATGCCGTCTGCGACGAGGTGAATGATGCGTTCGGGCTTCTGTCCTGGAGCTGCACTGGCTCCAGCAGAACGAGCGATGTGTGGGAATCCGGCGACTGCGGTTCCGGTGGCGAGAAGTGACCGTGAGACGAATCGACGACGACTGATCATGCCCGAAATCAAAACCCCGATTCGTCGATGCTGCAAGCGCGAAACCGTAACAATTGTTGGCTCTTTGTAACTGGGCTCCGAGGTGTCACAGAATGCTCTTTCGAATTTCGTCCATGTTGTCACACACGCCGGTCCATGCTCAACGAGGCGAATGCTACGTCGTTCGCGGAGATTATTTCTGCAAACAGACACCAATCTTTGACAATCCGCCGAAAGCTGTCTGAATTTCTCTCCGGCAACGTCATCCCATGTCCGAAACGGATCCCAACCATTTCACTGCCGACGTCGCAGCATCGCGCGATGCCGCGGCGAACGTTCTCACGCGACGGGGAATTGCATTGCTGGAAAACGGCGGGCGTGTGGAGCTTCTCGAAGCGATCCGATGTTTCGATCAGGCGATTGAACTTCGGCGGACACTTCCGCTTTCGGAGGATCCTTGGATTCGCTACGGGTTGAGCGCCGGATGGCTGAACCGGGGCGATACGTTCACACGATTGGGCTCGGCGCAGGATTTGGAGGAGGCACTTCGTTCATTCGATGAAGCATTGGTTCACATCCAGCAGCTGCCGCTCGACACGCATCCGTTGTTTCGGAAACGCCTGGCAATCGCGTGGTTGAACCGTGGCCTTTCCCTTCAGGCGATGAAAACGGAGAACGGCCTCAATGCCGCGCTCACTTCGTTTAACCGCTGCATTGCGATTTGCCGGGACGAACGGCTCGGAGATTTTCCTGAGAACAGGCACTTGTCCGCCGCCGCGTGGACCAATCGCGCGAATGCGTTGCTCGACCTTGCCGCGCCTTCCGCGCTGAACGCACTGATCGCCGCCCGCTGCGCAATCGATCTGACTGATGGCGCGGAGAATGATCTGGCTCTGGCGGAAATCGGCATCAAAGCGCGTCACATCCTTTGCCGCGCACTCGCTCTGATGCTTTTAAAACAATTGCCGCACGAACGCCCGGCGGACTGGATCGATGAAGCCACGGACGCCGTCGAATCGGGATTGCAGCTCGCACGACTCTGGGAAGCGAAAGGTCATACTAAGTTCAAAGCTCTGCGCGACGATCTGTTCCGGTTCGGCGCTCGTGTTTATCAAACGTTTCAGCCGCATTTCCTGACGGAATTTCTGCTGGAACAATTGGAATCGAGCGACGCGTCGCAGTCCTCGACAGATCAGAGCATGCGTTTCGCGGCATTTGAGGCAGTCTGGCACGCGGCGGCGCAACTTCATCGCGATGGATTCAAGAGCCAGAACACCGGCGAATTCCAAAAACTTGTCGCGCAGATGTCGGAATTGCGGGTTGTTGAGGAAAAACTGGCGGGTCTGAAAACCGCAGGAACCGGAGCAGACTAGCCGGGTCGCGTATTATCAGGAACACGGTTCGGCGCCAAAAACAGCCACCACCGCCGTTCTGACGACTCCGAAGTCCTCCGGGGACGATCGGCCGGTTGCAACCGAACGGCAGTAATTCGCAAACGAACGAAAGCCGGTTTTTGACGTAAGTGGTTCAGTAGCGGGCGTGAACTTTGCAAACACGATCGGTCCTGAGCCGCTTCTGGCCTCCGCAGAGGCCCGCGTGCGTTCGCCGCGCCGCGTGGCGACGGTGGCCATTCCGCAGGAAGATGGAATTTCGGGCGTGCAGGTGTTCACACTCGTGCTTTGGATGGGGCTTTTGACTATTGGCGGATTTGGTTTCGCACTGCCTTATCTGCGTCCCGCCGCACCGAAACCGGAACCACCCCCTGTTCAGGCCCAGTTCCTGGCTGTTCAATTGACGACCGACGATTTGCCGGACCTTGCGCCATCCGCATCCGAGCCGCTTCAGTCTCCCGTTCCGCCAGCGGCCATCCTTCAACCTTCCGCGGTGCAACCGATGCTTGTGGCTGAACCTTCACCCACGATTGCCTTTGCACTTCCGGTTTCCGCACCGGCCCAGGTGGTGCCCGCGGCGCAGGCAAGCTATTCAAAAGCGGTCAGCGAAACGGTGGATCAACCGGTCACCGCGGTTCAGACACTGACCTTTGGACGCGGCGAAGGCAAACAGCCCGCTCCCGAATATCCGCTGCTCGCCCGGCGTGAAGGTCAGGAGGGTTCCGTGCGCGTGCGGCTCAGCGTGGGCACCGACGGTCGCGTCACCCATGCCGAAGCTGCAGAAAGCTGTCCGTGGCCGCTGTTGAACGATTCAGCGCTTCGAACAATCAGCAAACGCTGGCGCTTTGCTCCCGGTTCTGCGCGACTCTACGAAGTGGTCATTCACTTCAAACTGAGCCGCTGACCCCCGCCCCTCATGCTCGCAAATCTTGTTCTCGATTTTTTCATCAAAGGCGGCCCCATCATGTGGCCGATCCTGTTCTGCACCATCGCCGCATTGGTCGTCGTTTTGGAACGCGCGCTCTGGTGGTGGTCGCTTGCCCGAAAAACCAACACGAACGAACTGGATCAAGCCTTTGATGCCATCAGCCGGGGAACCTTCGACACCGCCCTTCAGCTGGCGTCCAAATCGGAAAACCCGTTCCTCCGCACCTTGCGCGAAGGTCTTGTTCACGCCCACACCTCGATGCTCGGGGCGATGCAGCTGAAGGCTGAGAATGAAATCGAAAATGCCGAGAAACGGCTCTGGGTGCTCAGCACGTTCATTACTCTCGCTCCGCTGCTCGGATTGCTCGGAACGGTCACCGGCATCATGCACTCGTTCAACTTTGTCGGAGACGAACAGCTTGCGGTGACGAAAGTTTCCGGCGGCATCGGCGAGGCCCTGATTGCCACCGCGTGCGGTCTGGCGGTCGCGATCATCTGCCTGCTGCCCTACAACTATTTCAACCGGCGTCTTTCGCATTTGCGGTCCAAGCTCGAACGGACGATCAACCACGTGGAACTGCTCGCGGAATCGGCGAAGCATCACGGCCACGACATCGAAGCCTTCGCCCGCCAGCACGCCTCACGCGAAAAATTCCAATGACCTGAACCGCCGCACTCACGCACTCACGCACTCACGCATCACGCATCCCGTTTCACGTTTCCCATGCCAGTCAAACTCGGATCACGTCACCGCAGCGAATCGGAAGCACGGATCGAGATCATTCCGCTGATCGACATCATGTTCTTCCTGCTCGCGGCGTTCATGCTGGTGAGCCTGAGCATGGTGAACATGAAAAGCGTGAAGGTGAACCTGCCGACCGCCACAAAGGCGACCACGGAAACGAAAAACGATTTCGTCGCGCTCTCGGTCGATAAAAGCGGTTCGATGTACATCGACAAGCAGCTCGTCGGGCCGAATGAACTCACGCAGATGCTCACCGCCTGGAAGCAAACCAACGACGCCATCCGCGTGTTCATCAGCGGTGATAAGGAAGCCCGTCACGGCGATGTCATCCACGTTCTCGATCTGGTCCGCTCCACAGGAATCGACAGGGTCGCTTTCGAAATCCGGGAGGCGAGCCAGTGAACCGCGCCCTGAAATGGATCAATCTCGCAGGCGTCCTCGCTCTCGCCATTCTTTGCGTGATTCAGTGGAGTCGCGATCGCGCATTGAACCTCGAGATCAATCGCCTTGAAAAGGCGCGCATCGACAACGAAGCGAAGATTCAGGAGCAGGAGAAAGCCATCCGCGGCCTGAACAGCGACCTTGCCCTGTTCAAGGAACAATTGACCACGACCCGCTCCGAGCTGAAAGACACCCGCGACCAACTCCGAACCGTGGAATTGGAGAACATCAACCTTTCAGCCGAGCGCGATCAATTGCGGATCAGCATCACCAACTGGATGGAAGCGGTGACGCTTCGCGACGAACGCATCAAGGAAGCCAATGAACGCATCCAGAGCCTGGCCAACGATCTGAACGATTCGATCGGGAAGTTCAACGAACTCGCGACCAACTACAACAACGTCGTGGCCGATCTGAACCGACTCTCCGAAGCCAAAGCGCCGTCATCAGGCGCGCGGCAGTAGCGGATCACGGACAAACCACAGGTTCCGCACGGCGGCTCTTCTTCATGGGTTTGACAGGCTTCTGTTCCTGTCTCACCGCCGGTTTCACCAGAAGACAGCTTTGCGCGTGTCCAAGTGTTCGCTTGATGGCCGGGAACAATCGTGACGAGGCAATGGCAAACGCCAGTTCCACCAACGCCTCCTTGCCATACGCTTTGATCACGGCTTCGCGAAGTTCAGGATCGTCATTACCGCGCGCCACCGTTTCAGCCAACCGATATACCGTTGCAAGTTCGTCGGAAAGCAACGCAGTGTTGCCATCAAGTGCGACGTCCAATGTGTCCGGCGAAATGCCTTCCTGCTGGGCGACATTCACCGCGATCTGCACGCAGGTGCCGCAATCCTCCGCCTTCGTCGCTGCGATTCGCGCGACGTGAAACGCATCGAGCGGAAGCCGTTTCCGATGCGTGCCCATCGGACCGATCAGGGCCAGCTTGAAAAAGGCTGAAGGGGAGAGCTCCACAATCTCGCGAAGATAATCGAGAGGGGCTCCGAGTTTTCGTTCCTGCTGCGTCACCAGGTTATTGAGGAATCGTGTCAGCATAATGTTCCTTTTTTGCGCTCACCCTAACCCTGAACCGCATTCGCGAAATGGAACTATGGTGGTAGCGCCGTGGCGGAGCGGCAGCTCCGCCCTACCTGGCCGCCGCCGCCAGGGATCGGTCGTGAGGAAGATTCCTTACGCGCGCGAAACATATCGCCTCTAATCCGTGTTTCATCTGTGTTCATCTGTGGCCAAGACCCAATAAACCGGAAATCACACTTGACCCGCATAGCCGCCATTGGATCATGCGCCCCATGATCCCCTCACGAGATCCGCTCTCTCGTAAGTGCATTTTTGCGCATGGCGTTGCGCCCAACCCGCAATTTCTCCTTCTCGCCTCCGCAATGATTCTCCTCTCCGGCTGCGCGTATCAGCGACAGTCCTGGCGCGACTGGATGGAATCGCCGCTGCCCGCACCGGCCGTCGCCGCCCAATCCCCGGCCTGGATGTTTCCCACGAACAGCATCGGCTCGCTCGCGCCGTCATATCGCATCGGAGATGGCGCCCGCGTCGCGCCAGGATTCGACCTGAAAATGCGCAATCCAGATTTTCCCAACACGTTCATCGAGGCTGTTTACATCAATCTGTCCGATCCGACGAACGGGTTGACGCTGAAATGGACCGGTTCGCTTGCTGAACAGGGACCTGTCGGGCCTTGGCCGATCACGCCGGGTCGGGGATCGAATGGACGCGACTGCGATTCGGTGGAAGATAGCAACATGGTGAACTCGCTTTGCACGCCGAAGGGAAATTTCCCGGTCGCAGGATTTGCCGATCATCTGGAGCAAACGCCGATCTGCCGCTACGCAACCTGGGTCGTTTACGCGCCGCGATACATCGCGATTCATTCGCATACCGAACTGCCGCCGGTTCCTGCATCAGCTGGCTGCGTCCGGGTTCCTCATGAAGCGGCGAAGCTCATTCACAACAACAGCCGGGTCGGCATCACGCTGGTCAGCATCGGCGGGACCTGGCATCGACCTTCGTTGCAACCGATTGTTTTGAGCAACACTCTCGCGGTACCGCTCACCGCCCAACACAACACTCCATGAAAAAACACATTCCCACAGCCGCCGGAATCATCCTCGGACTGCTGTTCATCATGTCCGGAGCGACATTTCTGCTGAAACTCGTTCCGACACCCACTTTGCCCGAGGGGACACCCATCGCTCATTTCATGAGTGCGTTCGGCCCGACCGGCTACATGACTTTTGTGAAAGTTCTGGAACTGATCGGCGGCATCCTGGTGGCGGTTCCGAAAACGCGAAATCTCGGCCTGCTCGTACTTGGACCGATTCTCGTCAACATCCTGGCATTTCACATTTTCGTGACGAACTTCGAGGGACTGTTTTCGCCGATGCTGCTTTTCATTATGGCGCTAGCGCTGTTCCTGCTCTGGACGGAGCGCAAGGCGTTCGCGGGTTTGGCGAACCGACGGTCAATGTAGGGGACTTTCCAGCCCGCCGGTTAACGGGACTTTCAGGTCCGTTTTTCAAATGAGCTTTTCACACGGCGCTCGAAGCGCAGCTCACCTGCAGTCTCAAATAGCTGTCCCACAAATTCAAAGAACTCTTGACCGTTCCGCGTTGGGACTGAAGATTGCCGACATGATCCCGCAGATCCAACCGCCTCCGGGCGTTTCGTGCCTACGCATTTTCTCAAAGTTTTTCCACGGGATTGTCCTGCCGCGGGTTGGCCGTTCGTCCTACCAATGAAACAAGCATTCAACTGACAACACTATGAGCACACAGAACAACAACAACGGCTACATGCTGATCTTTCGCAGCACAGACTGGTACAAGGGACTTTCCCCGGAACAGATGCAGCAGGTCGGCGACAACTGGATGGCCTGGTTCAATCGCCTGAAGGAGGAAGGCAAATGCGTCGCCGGAAATCCGCTGGAACGCGTGGGAAAAATCGTTTCAGGAAAGAACCGCGTCGTTTCTGACGGTCCCTTCGCGGAATCAAAAGAAAGCATCGGCGGCTACTTCCTGCTGAAGGTTCAATCCATGGACGAAGCCGTGGAAATCGCCCAGCAATGCCCAGGACTGCCGTTCGGCATTCGTGTCGAAGTCCGTCCCGTCGCCGGCGAATGCCCAATGGCCGTGGAGGCCCGGATCGAAATCGCCGCACACGCCTGACAACAACCAACCGAAGCCGGGCAGCTCCGCGCCGTTCGGCTTCAAACACATCGAGAGCAATATTATGCCCAAATACGTTGATGGATTCGTCCTGCCCATTCCGAAGAAGAACGTGGCCGCCTACACACGCATCGCTAAAAAGGCGGGCAAAATCTGGAAGAAACATGGTGCACTGGACTACTACGAATGTCTCGGTGATGACCTGAACACGCCGATGGCGATGCCATTTCCCAAAGGCATCAAGGCAAAGCCCAACGAAACGATCGTTTTGGCTTTTATCATTTTCAAATCCCGCGCCCATCGCGACAAGGTGAACGCCGCGGTGATGAAGGATCCAGCCATTCACCAGTTGTGCGATCCCAAGGACATGCCATTCGACTGCAAGCGCATGCTCTACGGCGGATTCAAAACGATCGTGGAAGCCTGAAATTTGTCCTGAACCGGCAGTCCCATTCGTTTCAATTGCGAACCACGAATTAAAACCATGACAGCAGACAACAATCATCGTTCCGTCCAGGCCTATCTCTTCTTCAACGGGAACTGCGAAGAGGCACTGGAGTTCTATAAGAAAGCGCTCGGCGCCCAGGTCGATATGCTCATGCGCTTCAAGGACAGTCCCGAAGCTCCCCCGCCCGGAATGGTTCCCTCCGGATTCGAAAACAAGATCATGCACGCCAGCTTCCGCATCGGCGAAACACTGCTGATGGCATCCGACGGCTGCGAAACGTCGAAAGTCAATTTCGACGGCTTCAGCCTGTCGCTCGCACTGTCGAGTGAAGCTGAGGCGGACAAGGCCTTCAATGCGCTGGCGGAAGGCGGACAGGTGCGGATGCCGCTGGGGAAGACGTTCTGGTCGCCGCGCTTCGGCATGTTGCAGGACAAGTTTGGCATGGGCTGGATGATCAATGTCATTCCGTCCGGACAAAAATAATTGTCCTGAACGCAGAGGCTCATTCGTTCGTATTCATGAAACCACTCAAAAAACAACGAAACGACAACATTATGAATACTCGAATCAACTCCCTCTGCGTCGCACTGTTCCTTGCCTCGTCGGTCGCATTGACCGCCGGCGAACCGCCGAAATCCAAAATCGGTTCGCCGGAGTTTGAACGGATGAAGACTCTCGTCGGCACCTGGACCGGGAAAGTCGATCTCGGACAGGGCCCGGTCGATATGACCATTCAATACCGGCTGATCGCGGCCGGAAGTGTGGTTGAAGAACGCTGTTTCATCGGAACGCCCAACGAGATGGTGTCAATGTATTACGACGAAGGCGGCAAGCTTGCGATGACGCATTATTGCGCGATCGGCAACCGGCCCAGCATGAAGCTCAAGTCGTCCGACGCGAAGACGATCCGGTTCGACTTCGATTCGTCCTGCGGAATCGATCCTTCCAAGGAATCGCACATGCATGCCCTCACCATCACGTTCAACGACGCCGACACGATCACTGCAAGCTGCCGCTCTCTGATGGATGGCAAGGAAGCGCCGGAAAACCCGACCGTGTTGAAGCGCGTCAAACTGTAAGAACAACTTCCTCGCAACTCCATGCAACGCATCACGCCCTTCCTCTGGTTCAATGACGACGCTGAAGAAGCGGTGAAACTCTACACCCGCGTCTTCAGGCGCTCGAAAGTCATCCGCACGGCTCGTTATGACGACGAAGGCGCGAGGGTTTCGGGCCGGCCGGCAGGAAGCGTGATGACGATTGAGTTCGAACTCGAAGGCCAGCGCTTCGTCGCGCTCAACGGCGGCCCGCAGTTTCCCTTCACCGAAGCGGTCTCGTTCGTCGTGAACTGCAGGACGCAGGCGGAGGTGAACCATTACTGGAACAAGCTGAGCGCCGGCGGCAAAAAGGTTCACTGCGGCTGGCTGAAGGACAGGTTCGGCGTTTCATGGCAGATCGTGCCCACGATCCTGGAGGATATGATCGCAGATAAAAATCCGGAGAAATCGAAAGCCGTGATGGCTGCGATGCTCCGGATGGTAAAGCTCGACATCAACGCTTTGAAAAAGGCTTACAACAACGCAGGCAGGAACAAACCCCCGAAAAGAAAAGGCAAATGATGAGCAAAGTCAGAGTTTTGGTCGGAACAAAAAAGGGCGCTTTCATTCTCACGTCAGACGGCAAACGCAAGGATTGGGAGGTGAGCGGACCTCACTTCGCCGGATGGGAGATTTATCACATGAAAGGATCGCCCGCGGATCCGAATCGCATCTACGCCTCCCAGAGCAGCGGATGGTTCGGTCAGATCACGCAGCGTTCTGACGATGGCGGAAAGACCTGGAACACGCCCGGCAGCAGCGCGGAGGAATTGCAGGGCGCAAACGGGTTTCCCAGAGGCGAAAGCAACAAGTTCGTTTACGAAGGCGATGCAGGAACGCACAAGTGGTACGACGGCACACAACATCCATGGGAGTTCAAACGCATCTGGCATTTCGAACCGTCCCTGACGAATCCAGACGTCGCCTACGCCGGTGCTGAGGACGCCGCCATTTTCAAGACAACCGACGGTGGCAAAACCTGGAAGGAACTTCCGGGTCTGCGTCGGACCAAGGGCAATCTCTGGCAACCCGGTGCCGGCGGCATGGCGGTTCACACGATCCTGATCGATCCCAAAAACGAGAAGCGCATCTACGTGGCGATCTCCGCGGGCGGCTGTTTTAGAACCGACGACGGCGGTGAAACGTGGAAACCGATCACGCGCGGACTGAAATCCCCTTTCGAACTTCCCGATCCCGATGCTGAGGTCGGACATTGCGTGCATCGCATCACGTTGCATCCGTCGAAGCCCGACGTGCTCTTCATGCAGAAGCACTGGGACGTGATGCGCAGTGACAATGCCGGCGATCAATGGAGCGAAGTGAGCGGAAATCTGCCGAGCGATTTCGGATTCCCGATCGATGTTCACGCACACGAACCGGAAACGATCTACGTCGTGCCGATCACGAGCGATTCACTGCATTATCCGCCGGAAGGCAAGCTGCGCGTGTATCGGAGCAAATCCGGCGGCAACGAATGGGAACCCCTGACGAAAGGCCTGCCGCAAAAAGACTGCTACGTGAACGTGCTGCGCGACGCGATGGCTGTGGATTCGCTGGAGGATTGCGGCATTTATTTCGGAACCACCGGTGGACAGGTCTATTGCTCGCCGAATGGAGGAAACACATGGAACGCGATCGTTCGCGATCTGCCGGGCGTTTTGTCGGTTGAAGTGCAAACGCTGAAATAAAATTCCAAAATCCAAATTCCAACCTTCAAAGAATGATCAAATTTCAAATCCCAATGATCCGGAAATCGGCCACTCCTGAAATTGAAGTTTGAATCTTCTTTGAAACCCGAAACTTAAAACTCAGAACTTAAAAAATGGTTCGCATCGTTCTTCCATTTCATCTCCGCAACCTCGCCCGCATCGAAGGCGAGGTGCAGCTGGAGGTTCCGCCGCCGGTGACAATCGGCGCGGTGCTCGATCGGATTGAAGCCGCGTATCCTGCCCTGCGCGGCACGATTCGCGATCACGGCACACTGAAACGCCGCCCGTTCATCCGCTTCTTCGCCTGCAAGGAAGACCTGTCGCTCGAACCCATCGATACACCGCTTCCCGAAGCCGTTCTCAACGGAACGGAACCGTTCCTCGTCATTGGGGCAATGGCCGGCGGCTGAAACAATCGAATTGAATACAGGCTTCTACAATGAACTCGAATCCATCCCGCAAATCTCTGCTTTGGAAAATCCTGATCGGTCTGGCAGCCGTCATCGTCCTGTTTCTCATCGTCGTCGCGACGCGTCCATCCGAATACCGCGTGAGCCGTTCCGCTGTGATCAACGCAACGCCAGACACAGTATTCCCCCACGTGAATGAGCTTCGGAAATGGGAAGCGTGGAATCCGTGGGGCAAAGTCGATCCGAACATGAAGCTGACCTACGAAGGACCGGAGGCTGGCGTCGGAGCGAGCTATCTCTGGGCCGGCGACAGCAGTGTGGGCGAAGGCAAGGCAACCATCACCGACAGCAAGCCTGCCGAACTGGTTCGCTTGAAGCTCGATTTTTACAAACCAATGCCGGGAACCAGCGATGCCGAATTCACCTTCAAACCGCAAGGAGCTGCCACCGAGGTTACCTGGGCCATGAGCGGCAAAAACAACTTCCTCGGAAAGATCGTCTGCATGTTCATGAACATGGACAAGATGATGGGTGAGCAATTCGAAAAAGGACTCGCCGACATGAAAACCGCCGTAGAAGCCACCGCGGCGGCATCGCAAAAAGCCGAATAATGCAGGCCGGCCTTTCCAGGCTGCCCCGCGATTTTGCTCAGTGACTCCATCCATTCAACGGCTATTGTATCGCCATGAACCGCGTCGATCGTCTCATGGCCATCGCTCTGCATTTGCAGAGCCGGCGGATTGTGCGGGCTGAGGATCTCGCAAAGCATTTCGAGATCAGCGTCCGCACGGTTTACCGCGACCTGATGGCGTTGAGCGAGGCGGGCGTTCCGATCGTTGCCGAGGCCGGAGTCGGCTATAGCCTGGCGAAGGGTTATCATCTGCCGCCGGTCATGTTCACCGCTGAGGAAGCCAGCGCGCTTTTCTTCGGTGAAAAGCTGGTCGAACAGTTCACCGACGCCTCACTGCGGAAACAAATGGAATCCGCACTGCTGAAAATCCGTTCCGTGCTGCCGCGCGACCGACAGGATCATCTCGATCGACTGGAACGTTCCACCGCGGTTCTTCACAAGCCCGCCGAGCGCGTCCCGCGTCTCGCCAGCGAAACGCTCGTGCCGATCCAAAGTGCGCTGGCCGAAAGACGCCTGCTCGAACTCGACTACAAGGGCGGCAAGCGTCTCGACGTCACGAAACGCATCGTCGAACCGCTCGGACTGATTTTCTATTCCGAGAACTGGCACCTGATCGCTTTCTGCCGGCTGCGTCACGACGTCCGCGATTTTCGAACCGACCGCATCCTTCGACTCACTCTCAGGAGGGAAACCTTTCCGGTGCGTCCCGATTTCTCGCTCAAGGATTATCTTGAGGCGGAACGGCATCACGGCGATTTCGAAATGGCGCGCGTGCGGTTTGTGCCGGAGGTCATGGAACGTGTTCGCCGAGAATGGTCGTGGGGGCTCGTCGAGGAAACCGCTACGCCAGACGGAATCGAAGCCACAATCCTCGATCACAACCTGAATTGTCTCACCGGCTGGATTCTGTCTTTTGGCAGCAGGGCTGAAGTTCTGGAGCCGGAATCGTTTCGCATCGCAGTGGCGCAGGAAGCGATGAAACTCGTGTTGAAATACGAATCCGCGCAATCGTCCCCTCCCCTTCCCGTTCGTTCACGCGCCCGCCGTGTTGAACGCAGCGAAATCTTTTCGCAAGTCTCCTGACATAGGGTTGTCAGTCGCCTGATTTAGCGTGGTCGTGTTGCTGCGGAAAATCCGCGCAATCGAACATCAACCAAGAAAGACAACACCATGAATGCCATTGCCAAAAAGAACGCTGTGAACTGGTTCGAACTTTTCGCCAGTGACTTCGACCGCGCGAAACGTTTCTACGAAGCGACGCTTCAGACGAAATTGCAGGAGTGCGGAATGGAAGGCGCCAGGATGGCGATCTTCGAATTCGACAACACGAACGGCATCGGCGGCGCCATCACCAAAATGGATGGCTGCAATCCCGGCTCCGGCGGCACGATCGTTTATCTCAACGTCGAAGGCGACCTCGACGGCGTGCTGAACCGCGCGGGGCAGAACGGCGGCGGCGTGATCAAACCGCGAACCGCCATCGGCGAACACGGCTTCATCGGGATCATCAAAGACACCGAGGGCAACGTCGTCGGACTGCACAGCATGACCTGATTCACCGGGGTCCCGGCGCGGATCTTCCCGCCGGAACCCGACATTGCAGGTCAGGAAACGAACTGCTCCCCGGTCATAAACTTGTCCCGGGAGCAGTTCCTTGTTCGTCTTATTTCCGGAGCATCGAAAGGTCAGCATGAATATCGTGGTCATCACACCGGACGGACCGGTCGCCGAGACAGTTCTTCGTGAACTGCTCGCGCCCGAATTCTCGATCCGCATCATCACGTCGGACGCATCGAAACTTCCCGCGGAAATCGCCGACAGCGTGGAAGTGTTTCAAACGCCGACATCAAACATCGCCGCCTTGAATGCCGCATTCCACGGCGCCGAAGCCGTGCTTTGGTGCGAATCCGATCAACCTGATTTCCCACGTGAAATCGGATCGTTCCTGAAATCGGCCGGCGTCAACCATGTCGTCACACTCGGTTCCTCGACAGCGTTTCGCTGGCGCGATTCGGTGGAAAACATTTTACGCTCCAGCAACCTTCCGGTTCGGCATATTCGATTCAAATCCAACCGGACGAAACCGGCAAAATCGACCGACGATTCCGTTTCAACGACTGAGTTTGATCTGGCGAACGCCAAGGCAGATGTGGTGGACGCTGCCCTGCGATCACTGATTCGATGCAACTGGACGGGAGTTGAAATGGTTTGCCCTGAGAGCGGACGAAACCTTACAACCGCAGCACACATGGAAAACCCGGCATGTTGAGAAGCGTTGTTCAATTACCCGACATTGCGTCGCGCCTTGGCGTGCGCAACTGGACACCCGTGCCATGGAAATGTTCCCTCGCCCCGCAGCGAAGCGCGGGAAGACGGTTGGGGAGAGGGAAATCTGAAAACTCAACACACCGGCTGCTGCTCGGTTTAGCGACATCGCGCCAGCCTTGATGTGATGAGTCCGCCCGAACCCGAACAGCAATTATCCGCAGAAGCCTCGTCTCCGGCGGGAGCACACTCCCAGCCGAAACGTGGATCCCTGTTCCGCGATCTTCGCGACGCCATCCGCGGCACCACACTCGACTACACACAGGGCAGCATCGGCCGAGCAATTCTTCTCCTCTCGGTTCCGATGATGCTGGAGATGATGATGGAATCGGCGTTTGCAGTGGTGGACGTTTACTTCGTTTCCTCGCTCGGCCCTTCGGCAATTGCCACGGTTGGACTCACGGAATCGGTTCTCACGTTGATCTACGCAGTGGCGATCGGGCTTTCCATGGGAACAACCGCACTCGTGGCACGGCGCGTCGGCGAAAAGGATTCCCGAGGCGCCGCAGACACCGCCGTCCAGGCCGTCGCAGTGGCAACGGTCGCGTGCATTCCCTTTGCCATCGCCGGCGCCTTTTTCTCCAAAGAAATTCTGACGCTCATGGGCGCCGATGCATGGAGCCTCGAACACGGCTGGCGTTACACGGCGTGGATGCTCGGCGGCAACGCGGTGATCATGCTGATCTTCGTCATCAACGCCATCTTTCGCGGCGCCGGAGATGCCGCAATCGCCATGCGCGTGCTCTGGATCGCCAACGGCATCAACATCGTGCTCGATCCGATTTTGATTTTCGGCTGGGGACCGTTTCCGCGAATGGGAATTGAAGGCGCAGCGATCGCAACGAATATCGGCCGCGGAGTTGGTGTGCTGATGCAGCTGTGGGTGCTGTTCCGCGGCTCGAAGCATCTTCAAATTCAAACTGCGCAAATCCGGCTGCACGTGGAAGTGATGTTGCGGCTGATCAAAACTTCGCTCGGCGGCATCGGTCAGTTCATCATCGCCACCTCGTCCTGGATCGGCCTCGTGCGAATCGCTTCAACCTTCGGAAGCGAAGTCGTGGCCGGCTATACAGTGGCCGTGCGCCTTTTCATTTTCACCATGATGCCCGCGTGGGGATTGTCGAATGCCGCGGCGACTTTGGTCGGACAAAACCTCGGCGCCAAACAACCCGAGCGCGCCGAACGCTCCGTCTGGATCTGCGGCCTCGTCAACATGGCGTTTCTAGCCGCGGTCTCGGTCGTTTACATCGTGTTTGCCGAACAACTGATTCGCATCTTCACATCCGAACCGCGCGTGGTCGAAGTGGGCTCCAACTGTCTCCGGATTGTTTCCTGCGCCTACATTCTCTTTGCGTGGGGCCTCGTGATGCCGCAGGCGTTCAACGGCGCCGGCGACACCCTTACGCCGACAAAAATCAACTTCGTCTGTTTCTGGATTCTTGAAATCCCGCTCGCCTACTTCCTCGCCATCACGCTGAACATTCAGGAGAACGGAATTTTCTGGTCCATCGCAGTGGCGGAATCGATGGCGGCGCTGATTGGCATCTGGCTCTTCCGACGGGGGACGTGGAAGACAGTGAAGGTTTGAGGGCAAGTCGGTGAGTGGGTGGGTCTGAGAGGGTCAGTGGGATTTGAAAACTTTTCTTTGCCGGGCGGCGGGTGATTTCCATACTCGCCGCCGTGAATCCCGAAGAACCTGAAGCGCACAATGCCCATGCCGTTTCGCAAACGGTGGAACATCTCTTCCGACAGGAATCGGCGAAGATGATCGCCATCCTGACGCGCATCTTCGGCCCGGAACATCTCACGCTCGCGGAAGATGTCGTCCAGGAAACGCTCGCCCGCGCGCTTCAGACCTGGCCGTTTTACGGCAT
The DNA here is from genome assembly GCA_937890005.1 of uncultured Verrucomicrobia subdivision 3 bacterium. Lineage (GTDB taxonomy): Bacteria > Verrucomicrobiota > Verrucomicrobiia > Limisphaerales > DASXHY01 > DASXHY01. The sequence continues at coordinate 69,422 of CALBZA010000059.1, forward strand.
TCCGAAAAACCCTTCGGCCTGGATTCTTCGCGCGGCGCGCAATCTCGCGCTCGACACTGTCCGCCGGCAAAAAGTATTTCGCGAAAAGGAGGAGCAGATCGTTGCGCAGCTGGATCAGCCCGAACCTTCTCCGGACGAGACAGCTTTTTCCGAAACGGAAATTGCAGACGACCGGCTGCGGATGATGTTCGTCTGTTTTCATCCGCAGGTTCCCGCGGACGCCCAGGTCGCACTCGCGCTCACCACATTGTGTGGTTTCGGGGCGAATGAAGTGGCCCGCGCATTTCTCTCAACCGAAGCGGCCGTCGCAAAACGCCTCGTCCGCGCCAAACAGAAAATCCGGGAAGCGCAAATCCCGTTTGCGATCCCGGAAGGACCTGAACTGGCCGGGCGTCTCGACGGCGTGCTTCAAACGCTCTACCTGCTGTTCAATGAAGGTTACAAAGCGTCGAGCGGCGATGAGCTCGTCCGTGCCGACATCTGCCGCGAAGCGATTCGCCTGACTGAACTGCTGGCAACGCATCCCGCCGGTGACATTCCAAAAACCCACGCGCTCCTGGCCCTGATGCTGTTCAACACCGCCCGGCTCAACACGCGGGTTGACGAAGAAGGGAATCTTTTGCGCCTGCAGGATCAGGATCGTTCGCGCTGGGACCAGTCGATGATCGCGCGCGGCATGTTTCACTTCGCACAATCCGCCGCCGGCGATGAGTTGTCGGAGTATCATCTGCAATCGGGGATCGCGGCCTGTCATTGCGCAGCCAGGGACTATGCTTCAACCGATTGGAAACAGATTCTGATGCTCTACGATCAGCTTGTGCAGCTCGATGGATCGCCGGTGATCGCTCTGAACCGTGCGGTTGTTGTGGCGAACGTCGATGGTCCCGACGCGGGCCTTGAGGCGGTTGCGGCAATTGAAAATCAGAAGAAGCTGGAATCCTATCACCTGTTCCATGCGGTGAAGGGAGAACTGGAATTCCGCGCAAACCGATATTCTGACGCAATCAAACACTTCACCCGGGCACTTGAACTCAGTTCGGTTCGATCTGAACAGACTTTCATGTCAGGTCGAATCCATGAATGCGAGGCGTTGCTTGGGACGAAGTAATTTGGAGTGCGGCGACATGTCCGCGCACTCCATTTGCTACCGCGGCAGACGCTGCACCATCAACTCATTCCGGACAATGGCTGTTCCCGCCACGCTTCGCACCGTGTTCTCAATCGACCGCCGCTGCGCTTCAGTCTGCACGATTCCCTTCAGAATAACCTGTCCGTCCGAAACGTAGATGTTCACCTTCGGCACCGATGATGCCAGCGCCGAGTCGGTCTTCAACCCGGCAAGAATCTGCTGCGAAATGCGGCGATCCTCCTCCGTCAGCCCATCGACATGCAGATTGAAGTAATCGCCTGAAGCATCGGAACGGCCGGTCGGCTGCAGTGTTTCGCGCGTGTCCATGAGGCGCAGCCGATTGTCCACCGTGACAACGCCCGGCGTGTTGCGAACCAATGTGTCGATCAATTCGCGTTCACGCGACGTGGGAACACTTCCGAGCAGTGTGAGGCGGCCACCGGTTGCGATCATGTCGATGTTGGGAAGCAATCCAGACAGATCGCCGTATCGCCCGATTTCATTCCGGACCGAGGTCACCAGGTCGCGCTCGATCTCTGACTGGTTTTTTGGAACAACCGGCGTGACAACGGTCGTGCGGTATTCAGGAACAACCAGATCTTCCCGATAAACCGGAGCCGCGACGTATTTCGGCGTACGGTTCACGACGCATCCTGAAGAAACGACGAGAATCGAACCGAGCGCCAGCGCTTGAAGGGTTTTCATAATCAATTGGATTTGAGTTCCCCGAGTTTCGCCTGCTTGAAGAAGCCGCGCTATTGGGGTTTATCGAGTAGCGCCGCATAAAATCATTCAAACGACCTGTTCCTGTATCGGCCATTGGATCGTTTTCCCAACCTCCAAACTCACTGCACTGGACAGAGCGACCTTCGCCATTACAGTGACACGAATGACAACCACGGAACCTGCATTGCGCACCCTGCTCTGGCGCGGGCTGTGTCGGAAATGTCCTCGCTGCGCGAAGGGCCCGCTGTTCCGTCGCTGGTTCAAGCTCCTGGACGGCTGTTCGGTCTGTGGACTGAAGTATCTCGAGAATCAGGGCGATCTCTGGGCGCTGCTGTTGTTTGCGGATCGTGTGCTGTTCATGGTTCCGCTCGTGGTGGTTTTCTTCATCGGCCGCGGCGCCGGAGCTGTTTGGCCTTACGTCTTCGGAGTTTTTCTCGCCGTGACATTGATCGTCACATTTCCGCACCGCATGGGCCTGAGCGTCGCCCTCGACTACCACATCCGTCGCCACTCCGGCGATCTGTCCGGCTCTTCACCGAAGCAATAACGAGCGTCGGAATGCTTCGGTAATCTCGAGGGTTCACGGTTTCTGGCAACAGCGAGCACCCGCGATGTCCTGCAGCCAAACTAAACTTGAAACTCAACCCTCCCCATTTACTCTGGCCGGGAATCAGTTGGCGGGATTGAACCTCATGTTTGCCGGCCCTTCCAACTGTTTGATAGATATCCAATAGCGGACGATGTCATCCCAAATCAAAACCACCGATGGCTCTTGTTACCCGGAACGGGTAACGGAATCGCTCGTTTTGAAAGAGCAGGATATTGAAGATGCCTTTCTTCAGAAGCTCGTTGACCTCAAATACATCCTCAGGTTGGACATTCGCGACCGAGCCGCGCTGGAGCGCAACTTTCGCCAGAAGTTCGACGCCCTAAATCGCTGCAAGCTGACCGACTCCGAATTCCAGCGCCTGCTCGACGACCTCATCTCACCCGACGTCTTCAAAAACTCCGTCCGCCTCCGCGAGAAAAACGACTTCACCCGCGACGACGGCACGCCGCTGACCTACACCTTGGTCAACATCAAGGACTGGTGC
>CALBZA010000060.1 GCA_937890005.1 uncultured Verrucomicrobia subdivision 3 bacterium
ACGCTCGGCCGCCTTCCCGAACCCGAATCAACCCACAGATTCTGCTGACGAGGCGAAATCATGAACCGTCACTAATGTTCATGTGATGATCTTTGACGAAAGACCGTCAAGTCTGCCATTGATAGCCTTCAGCCGCGATAAACGGCTTCCAAAATTCGGGATCGTTTCCCATCCATTTATGACACCCAAAAGGCAGTCGGTTTCCCTGGCTCAAGTAAAGGCGCTTTGGTTGGCAGTCGAACGAAAAACGAGCCGCAACATTGGATGGGGCTAGGCGGAAGTCTCTGATTCGTTCACCTGCGAAGGACCAGAACATGTCTTCGTTGTCGCTGTAGCGATTTAATGTGTGATGAAAGCAATTACGGACCGACAGATTGCCCGCCAACCTGCAAAACGAACGGGGCGAGAAAACGGCCACTTCCCTCCATTCTCTATAAATCTCTCCGAAGGGACGTATCGTTTTCCACGTTTGAAGAACCTTTAGTGCAGATGAGATCTTACGGAGTGAAAAACCTGAATTTCCGCCGGGAATCGCTTTTGACTGAGGGCCAGCTGAGGCATGTCCTTCGAACCATGGGCCCCCAACATAATCCCAGTTCTGAGAGCACCAATATTCGAGTTCATCTCTGAACACGAAGGCATCCAGTTCATAGCTGAGCATGAATTCAAACTGCGAATATCGTTTGTAGAGAAACGGCATGATTTTCAGCCGATTATAGGCGCGCAAACTTGATAACCAGTGCCCCGGGATGTGGTCAACGAACAGACTGGGAGCAACGGCTAGGTACTCTCTGACATCGAGGTTTTCCGGGCAAATCAGTCGAATCGGAAAATGTCCAAGAACCTTGAAACATTGTTGAAGTGAGATCTTTTCGTACCATTCCAAGGTCGGTTTATGGCCAAAGATAAGAATGACGGCGGGTGACGACATCTTTTGCGAGACGGCCTATTACGTCAGGACTTTGCGGCTAGTGCTTCCAGTCGCTCTGCAAAGGCTGCTGCTGGATTCCTAGGAATCGCTTTTTGAGCCGCTGCGCGGGCTCGTTCTCCGATCATTTGCCAGGATTCTCGTGCATTCCATGCCCGTTCCAATGCTTCAGCCAACAGAGGAATCGTTGGAGCTTTTGCGACGAATCCCGAAATACCGTCCTCTAACAATTCAGCATTTCCGGCGACATCCGTTACAACCGAAGGGCGACCGCAAAGCATCGCTTCAACGAGTGCCAATGGGAGTCCCTCATAGCGGGATGGAAGAACGAGCGCGTGGTGTGTTGCCCAAACCTGTTCGATATCTTGGACATGCCCTCTAAAATTTACTTTCCCATCCAAACCCAAACGACTCGCCAGCCGGCGAAGACCTTGTTCCATCGAACCTGCGCCAAATAGCGAAACCGTTACAGGCCTTGATTTCCATTCGTCATGTGCCAAGACATTCAGCAGAAGGTCCTGGCCTTTTGCCGAAGATTCGAGGCGTGCCACACAGGCCAAATTCCAACCGCCGCTGCTGCTTGGCCAGTCAACAGAATTGTCCCATCGAACATTGAATGGATTTCGAATCACTTCCGAGTTGGGAAGTGCCACTCCGAGTTGAGATTCGAGAAGAAGACGATTTCCGTGTGATACGAAGAATACCCTTCTCGCGTTCTGATAAACCTCGGTTAAATGGTCTAGATCGGAATCGAGGGGCCAAACAAATTCTGCATTTGCCTGGACGACGCTTACGTAAGGGAGATTGAGTCGGCGACAGGCATCAAGCGATTCCATCCCGTCGCTGTAGTTTCCGTTGGAAACACAAACAAGATCCGGCTTTTGCCTGATTAACCACTTGGATTCCGGTCGCATCAGTCCTAATGATCGGGAAACCTTTCGTGCGAGCCGCGTTGGTAATTTGGGTTCCCGTGTGGGTTGAACAAACAATTCAATACCTTTTTCACCCAGAGCTGTGACACGGGGAGACAATTTGGGCCACCATGGAACAGAAGCCGAAACGCGATGTCCTTTTTCACGGAGCACCAGCGCGGTTCGACTCCACAGTTCTTCACTGCCTCCCCAAGGACAGCTCGCCATCGCAGTGACGAACGTAAAGTGCATCGTAGAATCAGCTTTCACAGTACATGGGTCTCAACTGGAAGCTCGTCACCAGGCTTCTGCATCTGAGTTTCAATAGCGCTCACAACAGCGGAAGATTTGATTTGATCCATACAGACATGATTTCCAGGACAATCATCCCATCGCCAGCATGGGGAACAGGATGTCTCACCGACAAGATTGACGTTGCAAATGTATCCTGTCTGCGAAGGCAACTCACGTCCGCCATAAACACAAACCGCCGGACAATCAACTGCACGTGCCAAATGCATTGGAAAGCCGACCAAACCAACAAAGAGTTTTGAAGCAGCCAGAATGGCAGCAGTCTGTCGAATGTTGCTTTTGCCGCGCAAATCCAAAGCCCCTTTTAATGGCGGGTCGTTTTCGTTTCCGATCTGCACAAAATCAAAGCGGGATTTCAGTTGATTGACCACCTCTTGAAAACGTTCTGGATACCATTCCTTCGTTCTCATGTGATGCTTCGCCGATCTACCAGATGATTGAATTGCAATTTGTCGATCGGAGTATCTGCCAGTCGTTTTCTCTTCATCATCCAAGAAAAGATAGGGCCTAAGCTGAATCAACCCTTTCAATTTCGCCTGCTCGCACATTAAAGCGAGAATGTGTTTTGAAGGAGGTATATCTCTTCGTTCTTCGGCGAGATGGGGAGCATAATTGGGAGAAATTAGACGGGCCGCCGAGTTCTTTAACATCCAGTCTAAATCATCTTTGGAAATGACGAGATCCACATCCCGATTGCCCTTGAATAGATCCGGATGTTGAGACGCAATCCATATCTGTTTTTCGCCGTTCTGACGCAATTGTCGAGCGACGCACGTTAGCAGCAATTGATCACCGATTCCGCCGACAAAATGCAGTATTGCTGTTGGACTTTGATGCTCGTTGAGCATCTTCCGTCGACGAAGATGTCGTGCCGGGTAAGTAAGTAATCGGCGTCCCCAGAGTAATTGATTCTGCATTGAGACAAACCTGTTTTAAATGAGGCGAACTCCACCTAGGCGTGGTTGCACAATCGTCACTCCGAAATCCTGGTTCAGCGTGATCGTTGGATATCCCTGTGCGCGCAGATCATCCACAAAACGAGGCACTCCCATGTCGGTCCGCTTGAATTCGGATTCCGGTATCAAGTTCCAGAGCGTGTCGTGGAAAACCACAGTGGCGAATTCATTCATATGGGGAAAGAACAACTCCCAATCCGCTTTCACACCTTCGTAACTATGATCCCCATCAATGAAGATAAGATCGATTTTTTCGTTCCAGTCCCGCGCAGCCTCAGCTGAAGTCATACGCAGGATCTTCACGTGGTCTTCGATTCCCGCTTTTCGCAGATGCTGTGAGAGAAATTGGAGCGAATCAACCGAATCGACGTCGTTCCAGGTAGTGGATTCGTGTGGGTCAATAGCAAAAAGCTTCCCAAATCCATTTCGCCGCAGGGCGAGCCCTATCGAGCACGTGGATTTTCCTCGCGCTGATCCGATCTCGACGCAGACTTTCGGTTTGAGTGAACGCGTTAATCCATACAGCAGCCATCCGGAGTCGCCGAGACCGGACTGAAAGTCGAATGTTTCGGCATAAAACTCGCGGCCTCTTAAACGCGCCAGGAATCCGAGATATTTTGGAAGCCTGATTTTCATGGGAGGGTTGATCAGCCAAGTTTTTCCAGGAGTTTGGTAGTGGAAAGTCCCGGAACCAATGGAAGAAATGCAACTCGTCCGCCATACGCCTCGACAATCTTGGCTTCAGGGATTGGTTTTCCGGAAGGGGGTGCATAATCAGCACCCTTACAGTGCAGATCGGGTTGAACCTTTTGGAGAATTGCTTCAGGTGTGTCTTCTTCAAACAGCGCGACCGCGTCCACGCATTCCAACGCCGCAATCAGAGTTGTTCGATCCTTTTGGTGAACAACTGGTCTTGAAGGGCCTTTGATTCGGCGCACGGAAGCGTCCGAATTCACTCCCACCAGCAGAATGTCACCAAGTTGTTTCGCAGCTTCAAGACTTCGAATGTGTCCTGCATGAATTACATCAAAACAACCGTTCGTCCAAACAACTGTTTTCTGCTGATCCCGCCAGATGGCTCGACGACTCACAAGCGTTTCCAAAGAAAGTATTTTTCTCTCGGTTATTGGGTTGAAAATGCGCCCTAGAGAATTTGATGAATGGTGAGTGAAGAGATTTTCCTCAATGAGTTCACAAAGAAGATGGCCAACCATGATATGAAACTCTTGAATTTCCGCCGTGGTAGATGCTCCAATCGTGATACTTATTTCAGCTTCTTTAGAGAGGACTCCGCCATCACCTCCGGTAAGGGCTACCGTGGTAAGGCCCAATTGTTTTGCCAGACGAGTGGCGTTGACAACGTTTTTTGAATTGCCGCTGGTGCTGATGCCTAACGCAACGTCGCCAGCCTTGGCGAAGGCATCTAACTGCCGCGTGAATATTTTGTCGAATCCGTAGTCGTTCGCTATTGCCGTGACGATTGAGCTGTCAGTTGTAAGGGCAAGCGCTGGCAATGCGCGTCGTTCACGAACAAAGCGTCCCACAAGTTCCGCAGCTATGTGTTGGGCGTCGCCAGCGGAACCGCCATTCCCAAAGATGAAAAGGCGATGCCCAGTCCGAAGGGCGGAAGCGATACGATCGGCCGCAACAAAAACGGTCGGTAAGCGAGAGCGCAGTTCTTCCCGTGACAGGCACCTTTCCGAAGATTTTACAAAAGTCCCGGCTGATTTGGTTTCCGTCATACTTTTTTCATGCTGGTTGGCTTTGTTGATCTGAGATTTTCTGAGTGTCTTAACTGACTGCCTGGAACTCGGATTCTGGAGTCTCTGATGACCATTTCCATTCGCTGGTCAGTCGCACGCCAGCCCCATCTCGGACAATCGAACTTGGAGTGTTTTTACCAATGGAAATTTCCATCTGGCAGACGTTCGGTAGATAATCGAGACCGAATGAATCACCGGAACGTGAGCCGATGTCGATCGAATAGATACCTGGAGCGAGCGGAAGACTGGAGATGGACATTTCCGCGGTCCACCGGGTTCCTTTTTTCAACGACGGCCGGTATCCATCTTGAAAATCCGTGTCATAAGAAAGCAACCGAACGCCTTCGAGGGTAGAAAATCCCAATCCAACGCTGACGTCTTCGACATCTTGAAGAGCCTGGAAGTGGATACGGGTCCTTAGCCTTTCACCGTTTTGAATGGGAAGTTCTGTCAACCATTCAAGTTTTTCGATTTTGATTCTTCGCCCGAAATCGCCGATACGCGGAATTTCGCTCGTTTCGAGCACGGGCTTCTCCGCTTCAGAACTCGACGTCAGATACTTGTCCATGATTTGCCGTGTGGGTCCCATGCTGTTAAGCTTCCCATCCTTCAACCATACTGCGGTCCCGCAGAGACTGCTTACTGCCGCCATATTGTGACTGACGAACAGAACAGTGCGACCCTCAGTTGCGACGTTTTTCATTTTACCCAGGCATTTCTTCTGAAACTGTGCGTCGCCGACTGCTAACACCTCATCCACAATGAGAATTTCCGGTTCGAGATGTGCCGCGACTGCAAATGCCAGACGCACATACATTCCGCTCGAATAACGCTTAACAGGCGTATCGAGAAACTTCTCAATTTCGGAGAAAGCAACAATCTCATCGAACTTTCGTTTGATCTCTGCCTTCGTCATCCCGAGGATTGCACCGTTGAGAAAAATGTTTTCACGGCCGGTGAGTTCCTGGTGAAAGCCGGTTCCGACCTCAAGCAGGCTGGCGACGCGGCCTTTGATGCGAACCCTGCCTTCAGTCGGTTCAGTGATGCGACTGAGTACTTTCAAGAGCGTGCTTTTCCCAGCTCCGTTGCGTCCAATCACGCCGACTACGTCGCCATCATTGATCGTAAAGGAAACTTGTTTTAACGCCCAGAATTCCTCCCGCGTGGCGGTTATCTGTTTCTTTCGATTCAACAGCCACTTGAAAGGATTTCGAAATGCATCTTCTAGTGCATGGCGTAGACCATCGCGGGCATCCCGCTGATGGCCGATGATGTAGCGTTTCGAAAGGTTTTCGACGGAAATTGCAGGATTCATCTATGGGATGAGTGGGAATTTTGAAGGTACGCGAGCGTGGCGAACGGTTGGTACGACCTTTAGTTTTAAAGAATTGGATTTTGACGGAAGAAAGATTTCGGCAGCGGGCAGCCTTTTGCATCAGTCGAATTGTCTCTGTCGAGCGGGTGGGGGAACTCTGTTGCAAAGCGTGGGTTGCGGACGCGATCTCTTCTTAGGAAGGTAAACTCCGCCATTTGCAACATTTCGAAATCACCGATTCTCAAAATGGGACAGAGATTGTTGGGGTGGACGTGGACGCAAGCATGCGTCATGAGGAGCTTTTCGAATGCACGACGATAGATTGCGAAGATCGGTTCACTCAATAGGTAGTCCAAAAAATGGAATTCAATTACGATGATGCGGAATCGTTCCAATACGGATCGAGGCGTAGCCAACAAGGATTCGTATTCATAGCCTTCGATATCCATTTGAAGCAGGAGATCCGCGGTTGGGTCTATTCCTGAGTGTTGAACCCAATCTTCGAGACTGATGAATGTCTCGCGTGAAGATGCCCCAATAAATTTTTGAATGAAATGAAAATTGGGATGAGAAACCGGTGGTTTTGCTACTGATGCATCAGCCATGAAGACTTCCATGCCCTTTTTCGCGCAATCCAATTCGAATCCAGCAACGGTGCTGACGCCCGGGGAAAAACACGCCTTAATCCCGTCAAGATCGTCCGGAATGAGATACCCGCCATCCGCCGACGGCCCGAACCGAATCAATGGCTTGTCCGTCGCTAATGGATGCAACTGCTCGATCAACCCTTTCACCTGATTGATATCAGTTCTTCGAGTTGAGAAGAAGGGCATCGCGCCTGGAAGATTTAGAATCCGTTCAGCATTGTTCTCAAGGAGAGCTGGAAAGTCAGTATGCCCCAGAAATGGTGCGCGTTTAATGACGTTCAAACCGACCTTCAACGCGAGCGCCAGTGATCGTGTTTGGATGTTTGTCATATACAGAGTCTGAGAAGCTCAAATCACATCAGCAAAGGTGCGTTCGGTTTTGCGGAAATACCAGATGCCGGTGACGAGAACGGCGACGATGCCACCAATGGAAACCATGAACCCTGGCCAGTAAATCTGATGTTCGCCGCCGAGAATTGCCCATCGAAAGCCATCGATCACGCCGACCATTGGATTGATCGAATAGAGCAGTCGCCATTGGTCCGGAACAACGCTGCTGAAAAAGCCGACCGGAGAGATATACAGGCCGAACTGGACAACGAACGGAACGATGAATCGAAAATCGCGATACTTTACCATCAATGCCGCAACCCAGAGCCCTACACCGAACGATGCGGTGAAAGCCATCAGGACGAACAGGGGAAGGAACAGGCAATTGAAGGAGGGGAGATATTGATACCAGATCATGAGTCCAACCATGATCGCGGCCGAGATCAGGAAATCCACAAAGCTGGTGATGACGCTGCTGGCCGGGACGACGAGACGGGGAAAATAGACTTTTGAGATCAGGTTCGAATTGTTCACCAGACTGTTTCCACTTTCCGACATGGCCGTTGAAAAGAACTGCCAGGGGAGCATTCCGCAGAACACGAGAATGGGGTAGGGGACGCCGCCGGACGGCATCTTGGCGAACTTCCCGAACACGACGGTCAAAACCACCATCGTGATGAATGGCCGGATCAGCGACCAGGCAACTCCCACCACGGTTTGCTTGTATCGGACGAGCAGGTCTCGCCAGGCGAGGAACGCAAACAGTTCCCGATATCTCCAAAGATCCCGCCAATATTGTTTTTCTGTGCGTCCAGCTTCAATGATCAACTCACTCATAGTTAAAAACAAAAATGGGAAGGTCTGGAATGAATCCAGAAAGGAACAGCAGCTCATTGCTGAGCTGCTCGAAAATTGGAGAACGATCAGTCTTTTGAAAACGTCTGCCGAGGCTAGTTCGGCAGAATTTTGAGATTCGAAGGTGCCGGCAGCGGAGATCCGCCTTCTGGCGTTCCAGGAGGATTCTTCCTGTTCACGTATCGGTAGCCGGCGGGAATTGCCTCGAACGAAGGATTGGGATTGAACGGATCGAATGGTGGCCAGGTTAGCTCACCAAACCAGGCAGGCTTGTTCAACCTGTAGAGGGATTTCGGTAATGTTTCATTCCCCAACGATTCAGCTTCTGGAACTGATTTCGAAAAGAAGCTGTAATTTCCGCGCCGCACCAAAGTGGCGAGGACGTTTGTGTCGAGTTGTTGGAATCCGCTGATTCCTTCCCGCGGCCATCCGGGCCAGGGGGGTGCGTATCCCGACCACATGCCATTGCCCATGTTTGGCGTTCCGAAGCTCGTTGCATCGTCCGTCATCGTATAAGGACTTCCCCGGCCGATCAGATTTCCAACGATACTGTAACGGCGAGTAAAGCGTTTCAGCGCAATACAGAACCCGCCTGCATTCCCTTGCGATGGGGCCGTGCCGTGAATCCAATTCCGGAATACTGTTCCTTCCGATTCGCTGCCAAAATAGCCATCGGAAATGAGATTGTTTGCGACATTTCCTTCATAGAGGTTGTAGGCGTTATGTGGCCCGTGATTTGAATCAATCGCAAGCGCTCCATTTGTATTGTAGGCGAAATTGTAGCCAAAGACGTTTCCGCACGAGCCAGAATTTACTTCGATTGACGGTTGTGAGTTGAGGATGACGTTATTCTCGAAAAGAGAAAAACAGGTAGTGTTCAACAACAATCCCGCACCGTTGCTTCCGGAGTGGTCCAAATCCTCCAAGGAGCAATCACGAACCTCGAAATTGAAACAGTCATAAAGGCTCACGCTGTAATTACTGGCTCCGCGAACGCGAACGCCTTTGATCCACGAATTTTGGAAGCCACCCAGTTGAATGCCAAACATTGTCTTGCCCGTAAGATAGAGCGAAAAATTTTCGAGGCCGGTTCCAGAATAATTCCAATAGGCTGCGGCTACGCGTTGTTTGCGAGCGCTCATGTCGCCCGGGAGTGGTGGCCAAAAGGTAATTTTTTTGTCTGGATCAATCGCAGTAACGCGGACGAGCAAACGATACATGTAGTCGTACTGAGTCCCCGATGGTCCAGTGGTGTCTGTGATCAAAGGATTGTCAAACTGATCTGTGGAGCGATATTGCGCGATCATCATCGGAGACCCGACCGTATATGCTGCCGTGTTTGTGACGACCACGTTTGTGCTTCCACGCGTAAGACCAGCAACAACCGTTTGAGAAAGGTAAGGCCCTTCCATGTAGATCCGGTGGTAGGAATTGTCGGCCGAGTTGATGATGCCGCCCTTGTTGGTAATGATCGTTTGGTCCATTCCCGCGCCACGCAAAGTAATTCCAGCTTTCATTCGAAGTTCTCCGTCCACGAGGAAGCGGCCTGGAGGCAACTGGACCACTTGACCTGGAGGGCAGCCATTGATGGCGTCCTGAATAGCGCCTCGCACATCGGTTTCTCCGGTTTTGTCGATATCAGTCAGCGTTTTGTAGATTTTGCGGTCGGCAGGGATGCCACCTCGAACGCCGACGGTCACACCGGGCTGCCAATTATACAACCGATCAGCTGGAATTAACTCTGCGCCGGAACTAAGGGCAAAAAACAGTGCAATGAGGGTCAGGAATAGCCCTCGTTGCGATTTCGAATCACTAGGAAAAAAGCTGCTAAGCATACAGGCCTCTCTTCTCAGCACGGCGGTTGCCAATACTGCGACGCCTACTATACACCGGAGTAGGAATTCTACATGCCGGTTTTAATGATTTTTTCGCGAATACCGGCGGCGAGCCTCAAGGCGAGTTCCCTTGAAAATTGGGAAGCTCCCTGGTGATTCAAATGCTGCGAATTATAGAACAAGTCCCTGTCCAGACACACGGGTGAATCACTGAAGTCCCAAAGGGGGACATCGTACCGAGCTGCAATGTCCCGGAATTGATCGAAGATTTCCCGCCGATTGACTTCAATTTCCTGCATCGGCTTGTATTCGGGAGAGTAGGCAAACAGGAGCGGGACACCTTCGGAGCGGCAGATTTCAGCGATTTCCTCGATACATTTTGTTCCCTCGGAGGTCATCTCGAAACGCACGCCCTCCGGATTTTGCTCCTTGAACTTCTCGAAATCGCCCGTCCAGTGGAGGTGTCGCGGAACGAATCCCTCGATGTGATCCTCGCGAGGCTGCATTCCGACGAACGCTTTGAGTCCGATCAACCAATTGAAACGCGCGTCCTCCACAAGATGCCCGTAAAGGGGAAGTGCCTTCCATCTCGACGCGTGGGGATAGACCTTCTGTAAGGTTTCATAAAGAGGTTGCTCCTTCAGATAGGGTATGTATCGCGCAACCTCATACACTTCTTTCGATGTTTGCAACGAATACAGGTCGAGATTGTGAATGATCAACTTCGGCTTGCGATTGTGTTTAAGGTAGGTCTTCAACATCGCCAGCTGGATGTCCGATTGCGTTCCGTTCTGGCCGATGTTGAACACCGACATCCCCGTCGCGCTGCTGATTTCCCGAGGGTCGTAATGCACCCAGGCCCGTGAGGAACCGCTAATGACAATGTCGGCGTTGGCCTGCCCGCTCACGATCCGATTCAGCACGCCGTAGGTGCTGGTTTGAACACTTCGGAGACCGGTGTTGATGATCCGGTCTGTGAGGAGCGTAAGGGCCGCGATCAGGAGAAAGAACGCCAGAATTCTCGCGACGCCGATTCCTATGGGAAACCTGCGTGGCTTGCGAGCCGACCTTTCAGACGTCTGGGATCTGATTTCGCTGGGCTCCACAATGACGCTTGAGCTGAATGAATTTTTGTCTGACTGCGACATTCGTTGTTCGGCGTTTGTAACGTTGGCTATGACCGTCGATCCGTGCTTAACGCCAGTTAAAATTGAAAATAGATGAACTGTTCGTTGCGGTAGATGCCCAGCATCATGACCGCGAGAACGAATCCCGCATACGCAGTCCATCGAACCGGCATGGGCAGTCTGGATAGCCATTCCGGAACAGAACCTCGCGCCTGCCACAGTTGCCCCAGTTCCAGAATGAGAATTCCGAGGAATGCGGCGGGCATCTGGCGCATGAGAAATTGTTCGGTTCCAATCTGTCGCAGGTTCCAGCCGGTGCCGAGGTGAGTGAAGATGTACCAGGCGTCCGACATGCTTTGAGCCCGGAACAGTATCCACGCGACGCAGGTCAGCGCGAAAGTGGTGGTCACCATGATGACCTTGCGCGGGAGCATTGTGTCATGCAATCCGACAAGCCCGAAGAACCGGTCGCGCCAGGGTTTTGTCGCTCGGCCGCCGATCAGATACACAGCATTGAGAATTCCCCAGATGACGAAGGTCCAAGCGGCACCGTGCCAGAGTCCGCTGATCGCGAATGTGACGAAAATGGCGATTGCCCAGCGGGGAAGTCCGCGCCGGCTGCCTCCCAGCGGAACGTAAACGTAGTCGCGGAACCAGGTTGAGAGCGAGATGTGCCAGCGTTGCCAAAATTCTCCGACCGAAAGGGAATGGTACGGAGAGCGGAAGTTTTCCATCAGTTTGAATCCAAGGATGCGCGCTGAACCGATGGCGATGTCAGAATAACCGGAGAAGTCGCAGTAGATCTGATAGGCGAAGAAGAATGTGGCTAACGTCAGCTGCAGACCAGTGTGGTTGTGCGGCGTTCCATAAACGTCGTTCACGTAGAGGGCCAGCCGGTCAGCGATCACCAGCTTTTTAAAGAATCCCCACGCCATCCGTTTCAATCCGCTCGTGATACGGTCGTAGTCGAAAGGATGCTGCTCGTAGAACTGATGAAGGAGATTTTGCGGACGTTCGATCGGCCCCGCCACGAGCTGAGGGAAGAACATCACATAGGTCGCATACGTGATGAAATTGCGCTCGGCCTTCTGATGTCCCCGATAGACCTCGACGACGTAACTGAGGCTCTGGAAGGTGTGAAACGAGAGACCGATCGGGAGGATGATGTTCAGCGTCGGTTCGGATATCTGCCATCCGAAGAAGTTCGCGGCGGCTACGAAGTTGCCGGTGACGAAATAAAAGTATTTAAAAACGAACAGGACGAGACAGGTGGCTATGATGCTCATCCAGAGCAGCCATTTCTTCCGGCTGCCGTCCGATCTCTCGATGTAAATTCCAGCGAAGTAATCGATCAGGATCGTGACGAACAGGATCAAGATGTACGCCGGGATGAACGCCATGTAGAACACGCAACTGGCGACGAGCAAAAGCGCCGTGCGCGTCCTGCCTGGCATCGAGAAATAAAGCAGGCAAAAGACCGGCAGAAAAACCGCAAACTGGAGCGAATTGAAAAGCATCTGTGCGAGAGGGACTATTGGACTTTGGACTTTGGACTTTCTCTTTAGGCGAAGACGAGTTTGTAGGCGCCGTCCACTGGCTTGTTGCGTTTGCGTGTGCAGTCCAAGGCAACTACAGCGAACCAGACCAGCACAAGAGTGGCGACAATCCAGCCTGCGATCAGAATCCATTGCTCGGGCCGGCCCAGGATTCTCAATGCCGCTTGCAGCAAAGCGATCTGAAACAGATAGGCAAAAAGGGAGTAATTGCCGAGTTGGACGAACTGCTGGAAAAGGTGCCCGGGTTTGAGGTGACGGGCTAAGCAATACAGCAGGGCAAGTGTTGTTGTGGCGCCGAGCATCTGAATCCAATACGGTCCGCCAAAGAATTTCTTGGAAACCTGATATCCCACGTAGCAAAGGATTGATGGCAACCAGAGCGATGCAAACCGATTGATCCGATCAAAGGAAATCAGACCGAGCGACATTCCCAGAAAACCGGCGCTGAGAAGAATCAGGTTGTCCGAAACAATCCCACGGCTCTCCAAAAAAAGGCAAAGCCCCATGATGACCGCGGTCATGATCGGAACCGCGGTGCGAACCTGCGCACGCAGCCAGAGAAGTAGAGGCGCGAGAAGCAAGAAATAGGCGATCGGAAGCAGTACCTCAAAGATCGCCACGCGTCCGGTTCCCCAGACGAAGATCGAGATGCCGTTGTCAAACATCCTCCAGAAACCGTGATAGAGGCTTTTTTCGTAAACGACATTGTTGGCCAGGTTGAGCAGGGTGAACAGTACGAGCAGCTTGAATCCACGAATAGCGAGCCGGACATACGGTTGCCAGGAGTTCAGGTCGTATTTGGTTGCATAGACCTGTCCGACCAGGAAGCCGGTAATCAGGATGAACGAGGGGGGCAGAAAATCGAGATACTGAAATGACACAGGGCGGTAGGTGTTCGAATAGTTGATCGCGTGGTAGATCACCATGAACACGATCAACGCGCCCTTGGTCCAGTCGAGCGCCTCGTTGCGTTTCGAAGCTGGACGAGTTGCCGCTTGCGGGTGCAGTTGTGAAACAGTAGCCGTCATCGCAGCGCGGGCTTTCCAGCGTCCCGGTTCACAGGCTTATCCGGTCCCATTGCGTTTGCTGGATGCAATCGATTCATCGCCTGGTTAATCGTCAAAATTTCGGCTCCCGAGACAATGGACGATTGAAGCGTCTTTTTAAACAGTTCTGGAGTGCAACCGTATCGTGTCGGTTCCGCACAAACGTCATGCGTTGCAAAGATCAGCCAGCCATTGGCGCGCGCGTTGGCATCGATGACGCCCTGAATGGCCGCGAAATCATCGCGGCTTTGTTCCAGGAAAAAAGCCTTCAGGAAATTCAGATCAGTTTCTCCGCTGTTGTGCGCCTGACCGCCACCGCGGGCCGTTTGGTAATGACTCGAAACACGGCGTTTGGTTTCCGGTCGAGGATGACTGATCGGATACGAAAAGTGGTTCATCTTGAGCCCATCCAGCAGTTCAGCTGCGGCGCGTTGATTGGCGCGGATCGAGGCTTCATAAACATCCGGAGCCGTGTCCCACGAGTGACAGTGATCGAATGTATGGCATGCCAGTTCATGTCCCTGGCGGATGAACTCCGGAAGATCCGATCGCTTGAAAATCTCTCCCGTTGGAGCCGTTTTATCCATCAGTCCAAACGATGTGTAGTAGGTGCCGTAAAAGCCATGGTTCCTCAGCATCGTTCCCGCAACCAGCAAGGCGGAGCGGGGGAAGTCGTCGAATGTGAACGTGACGACCGGTTTCTTCAGCCGGATCGGATGCATCCGTCGGTTCAGCCATCTGGCCATGTCGCGTCCTAAACGGCGTTGGAGGCGGGAAAACATGACGTGGGGAATAGGACTATGATCGACTATAGGACTATGGACTATCGGAGTTCGGAACTATGCGCCGATGAGACCTAAATCGACTACGGGCCAAAGTGCTATCGGGCTGCCGCGATACATTCGACTAGATCGACTAAGTCCCATGGTCCTATCGTCCTATCGTCCTCCTCGGTCCCTTCTTCCGACTCTCCTCCAGCCCTCTCTTCGCTATGCGGCTTTCCCAGAGGTTGCGGAGTTTGCGGTGCAGGATTCCGCCGCTGCGCCAGGAACCTTCCATGGCGTGAACGCCGTAGTCTCCAAACTGATGCCATGCGGATTCGTCACAAACATCCGGCGGGAACAGCACGGTGACATGATTTGCGAGTTCCGGATTTTCCATCAGCGTTCGCGTCAGCAATCCGGGCCCCGTGGTGTTTAACACTTCGTAGTCGCGACGGAACCAGGTGGGGATGTGCTGCAACATTGGTTTGACCCAGTCAGGATCGCATTGCGCTCGGACGCAGTTTTCGATCACAGCTTCGAGGAACCTGTTGCCTGGCGCGGCGGCAAATGCGTAGTTGCCAATCTCCCAATCGGTATGAAGCTCGCGACGCAGATATGCGTTGGTAGTCAGTTCTTCAAACGGAAACACGGCGGAATGCGCGAGGAGATCGCCCAGGCCTTTTGCCAGAAAGACGTCGAGATCGAAGTAGAATCCGCCGAGCTTGTAAACAGCGAGATAACGGAAGAAATCGAAGCGTTGAATGCGATAGGGAAACGATTCGAACAGCTCGCGATGCTTCGGGAACTCGGATGCGATGAACTGATTGACGGCGTCATCGTCGAAGAAGACGTAATCGAAATCGGGATTCAGACATCGAAGGTTTGCAACCGCGGCCTGCGCCAGAAGCGGAAGTTTCCGATGCTTTCCGGTTTGGATGATTCGTGGAGGAATGCTGCTCATGGTCGCACCGGGATTGCTCCACGCTCTCCTCCTGAATCATCCACTCGAGTTTTTGACTGAAGCGGCCGGACAAAGGAGACAGTTTGCCTTCGATCAACAAACCCAATCCCCGTTAGAAGGAAGAAGAAGCCCATGGGCGCCATACGGCCCCAATGGGATTCCGATAAATTGCCTATGATCATCGCGATGAAAGTGGCGAATCGAAACAGAGCATAGTCGTCTGCTGTGGTGAGGTGCCGTCGTATTTTCAATGCGATTCCAAGAAGCATCAGGCCCAGGAAACAGAGTCCGATGTAACCACCATCAATGTAGATTTCCAGATAGCCGTTATGTGCAGATTTTCCGACGTAGTCCGGCAATCGACTCAGCAAATTATAGTCAGACCAGATCATGCAGAACCCAGTTCCGATCATCGGATCTGTCTTAAGCGCCAGCAGCTCGCGCCATACATCCGTTCTGCCTGTCAGAGTGGCGTCGCGGCCGAGGAGCGCCAGAAAGGCGGCTTTTATCTCGAATACGGAATCGAGCACAAAGAAGGAAATGATCCCTGCGATAAAAAGGAAGCCAAGGGCTGAGACGCGTTGACGGAAAATGGGAAGGCGGGATGCGGCCAGCATGCCGCCGCCAATGATAAGGCACAGCCACGACGTCTTGCTGTCGCAGAGATACAGGAGGTAAACGCCGATTGAGAGGAGAAGGAACGGAAGGTAGCGATCCAGTTTTGTGCGGGGCTTTGCACCAGGTTTTGTTCGCTCGAACCAGTCCCAGATCAGCACCAATCCGCAGATGAGGACGAGGACGCCGAGTGAATTTTTCTGCGTTGTGACCCCGATCACTTCCAGTCCGCCGCCACGGAGATAGCGACGTCCGAGTTCCGGGAAATAGCGCAGGAAAATGATCGAAAGCGGAAGCAGGAGAAACGCGCATCTGACAAACACAGCCCGAATCGCCTGCTGCGGGTTGGCTTCGCTCAAAATGACCAATGCGACAAAAATGTTGCCCACTTCCTTGAACCATCGCTTGAAACTTACAAACGATTCCGGTGCCCAGGTCACGCTCATCAAGAAGTAGAGATAGAAAAGTGTGATCGGCCAGTTTTCTGCGAACACTTTTCCGAATGAGACATTTCTTCGGGCGACTATTGCGATCGAGGCGAGAATGATGCCGAAGTAAAAGAGTCGATCCAGTGGGCTTCCTTCGAGAGAACTTTCTCCTCCACCGAAGTTCAGCCACATCGAAAGCGGCCGCGACAGAAGGACGAAAGCCCAGAGCGTCGGCAACCAGATTGCATGCGAAACGCCCTCCCGTTCCCTGATGTCCTTTCGGATCAGGTGAAAGGCCAGCGCCAGCGTTGCCAGCAATGCTGCGTATCCAATCATTGGAAATTAAGAACGTTCAAAACACCGTCCCACGGTCCGTAGCCCATAGTCCTATTGTCCCATAGTCCTATAGTCCTGCTTTTACGTTCTCCGCTCACTGACTGGATTCAACCCGACAGATGCGAGCAATCGTCCGACGTGGTCAGCCAGTTTGATCAGGAACTTCATGAAATGATGGTGTCCGGCGATCAACAGAATCGGCAGCGCCAGGGTATAAGCCGGCACGGCGATCAGGGACTTCAACAGATTCTTCAGCCGGCCTTTCTTATGTCGCAGCGAATTCTTTCCACGCAACAGCGCCCGGCTCAGCATCACCTTGCGATCCCAGCGTGAGGGTGGAACGACTTCATAAGCGATCGCTTCGTCGCACCAGACAAATCGGTGACCTTTCTCGATCATTCGCCGGAAGAAATCCTGGTCTTCGCCACCGTTGCGGAACTCGCGTTTGAAGGGCGGTTCGTTGGGATTGAGAATGCTGCGTCGGAACAACACGTTTCCGGTCCGGCATTCCGGCCAGGCGAGTACGAATCCAGTCTCATGCCGCGGACGATTGTAAAAGCGTCCCTTGATGACCCATTCCGGCGCGCCTTTTTCGAAGTGCGGTTCAACGGGCGCCAACACACCGGCTGCCTTGGTTTTCTCGCAAGTGCGGAACAGATTGAGCAGCCAGCCCTCGACAGGGAATTCGTCGTCATCGATGAACGCGATGAAATCGCCTTTGGCGTGGGACACCACCGTGTTTCGGGCCACGGCGATGTTTCGTTCCGGTTCAACCGTGTAGAGAATTTCGAGTCCTGTTGCGCGTGCGCAGCGCTCGACGACTTCCCGCGCGCTCTGGGCGGAATCGTTGTCCGTGACCACCACGGAGAAGGTGAATTCTCCCGCCGTTTCCTGTCGTGCGACATCGCGGAGCAATCGCTCCAGCAGCACAGGCCGTCCGCAGGTGCAGATGCAGATGGAGAGGTGGGGCATGGGGCGTGGGGGGGCTATAAGGACTATGCGACTATGGACTATAGGACTATGGACTTGGGGACTGTTCGACGGCGTGGATCAGGCCGTGAAGGCATGCAAATGTACGGTTGGCATGGTCGGTCAAGTCCGTGGCTTCTGTGGCGTTGAGATAATCGAGACGGCGCGCCAGGTGAATGAAATAGTGGGTTTCGTTCAACGATGCGCGCGCGATGTGAAGGAAGTGCAGGTAATCGAGTTTCGTTTTACGAGCAGCACCTTCAACAATGTTTGCAGGAACCGAGTAAGCCGCACGTCGCAATTGGCTCGTCAGTCCGTAAAGCTCTTCTTTCGGGAATGATCGCGTGCATTCGTATATTCGAACCACGAGATCGTCACTCAATTTCCAAGCTTCAATCTTCCTATAGTCCCTCATTCCCATCCTTTTCCCTGAATCCCAATGTGATTGTTTAAATCCCGACTGTCCTATTGTCCTATTGTCCTATTGTCCCATGGTCCTATGGTCCTATGGTCCTATGGTCCTATGGTCCTATGGTCCTATGGTCCTTTTGCCCTCTTCCCACTTTCTGCTTTCAAAAAGCTGTTTCTGCAGCAGCTCAAGCGTGAGCAGTTTGTGGATTTCTGTGGTGCGATTGTGGATGCCTTTGATGTGGCCTTCGACGAGTGGTTCGAGAGCGCTGCTGTTCAGATACGCGCGGTTGCAGGCGTTGCGATCGAGCAGAATTTCGCGAACGAATCCCGAGAGCTGGTCCTGATACCACGACCGGAAATGACAGAATTTCTGGCGGCCGAGAAACAGTTTTTCGAAATGGAACGGACGCAGGTAGCGGTCAATCTTCGCCAGGCGATCGGGCATTCCGTAGTCATAGGCGTATTCGGCCTTCGCCATGAACTCATGATACTCGCGCGCGATCCGGTTCATCATCTTACCGGCCGGATAGGTGATGCCGCGATCGGTTGGGATTCTCGCCAGCTCAGGATTTCCCGCGGCAATGAGTTTCAGCGAAGAGTCAAGAGTGGTCGTGAGTTCTTTCGGAGCGCGAAACACGAGCGACACAAGTTCGTTGTCGAGGTAAGGCGACCGAAGTGTCAGGAGCGATTGCTCGACGGCAAACCGGGAATGATGATGCCACGGCACCTGTTTGAATGCGATGAACGACAGACGATTTCCAGCAGCTTCCTGTGCGTACGTCTCATGTGCCTGCCGGGACGATGCAACGACATCTGAATGAAACAGCGCGCCATTGATTGGCTTGGTGCGAAACGCAACGTAGCGGCGAAGGATTTCTGAGCCGTAGTTTCCAGTCAGTCGGATTGGCGCGATCTGCCGCGCCTTTTCGTTCATGTAAAGTTCAGCCGCGCCGGTAACATCCATTGCGCCGTCGGTCACGTAAACACTCTGCGCGGCGAGCGATCCGAACCGGGAGAAGAAATCTTCGGCAATCGGAATGTCCTGATGTTTCTGACCGCAAACGCGTGCCACTTGTCGCGCGATTTTCACATCCGCGCAATCGCGCACCGGACCGTTGAACGTGTAGCAGGGGAGTTCACCGGGTTTCATGGAACTCCAGGCCATGATCATCCGGCCATCCAGACCGCCCGTGAGCGACATGCCGACGTGGGTGGAATCGACGTAGCTTCTGAGAATTCGTGGAAACGTTTCGATGAGTTGAGCGACGTAATCCGGGGCGGAAAGTTCAGGTTGATTTTCCCAATCCGCCGGATTGAAGTAGCTGGACTTCGTCAGCTCAGCGTCACGGGTGAAACACCATGCCGAGCCGGGCGGCAGAAGTGTGATTCCCGAGAAGAGCGTTCTGTTTTGCAGGACACAACCGCAGCTGAGCCACTCGCCCAATCCACGTGGATCGAACTGCCGGGTGTCCGGCTGAACGCTGAGGATCGCCTTGGCTTCCGACGAAAAGAACAGACGGTCCTTGTCTTCATGGCAATAAACGCGGCCAAGCCCGTAGCGATCGTTGAACAGAACCGTTTTGCCCGAACGCGTATCGAAGATGAGTCCGCTGAACCAGCCGTTCAGCCGAAGCAGCGCGTTGATGCCATGCTTTTCGTATTCGGAAAGAAGGTTCTGAAGCGGGGACTCCTTCTTCGCGCTCAACGATGCGTCAACGATACGAAACTCACCATAGATCAGAATTCCGAGGGAGCGGTCAGCATTCCACGCCAAATGTTGCACCTGTAGCCGTGCCATCGTTCCCGTCCAGCCACCGTTCTCCGGCAGAACGATCTGTTGAGACTGATACGACGGCTCATGCTTCATGCAGCCGAGCATCTGCTCGAGAACGGAAGCGTTCTCGGGATCAGCGTTACGGGTTAAGAATCCAGCGATACCGGGCATTGGGGGAGGAGGGACTATCGGACTATCGACTATGGGACTATGACCGACTGTGGACCATGGTCCCATGGTCCTATGGTCCTATGGTCCTTTTAATTTGGAGCCGGCGGGAGGAATTGAACACTCCATCTGCTGAGTACGATTCAGCTGCTCTGACGTTGAGCTACACCGGCCTAAGAAATCCTTGCGCCGTTGGCTTTAATTCAATCGGCATTGCATCCGCAAGGTTAAATTCAAATTCTCCGAAAAATTCTGTGAACCGGTAGGTAGGGCAGAGCTTCCGCTCCGCCTTCTCTCTACGCCCGGCTCGCAGCTGCTTCCCCAGCATCGTCGGACTTCGAATCCTGAGCGCCGGAAGACGCAGCGCCATACTTCCGGTTGTAATATTTGGTGCGCTGCTCAAGCAGAAAGTTTAGCAGCGGTTCAGGCAGCGCATTCTTCAATCCACGATGCAATCCCAGCGACAGCGCCAGCTTTCCCTTGAGCGTCAATGGCACGTAATAGCGCGGAAGCAGGACCTCTGTGAATCCGTTGCGACGCTTGAACTCAGTGACTGAACTGCTTGCCTTCGGCCCGTAGATGTATTGTCCATAAATCAGCTCAGTGAATCCCCGTTCTGCGCAAACTTCCATCGCCTTGGTCAGCAGACTGTTCGTCGGTCGCTTGTCGTAATGGGCGTTTTTGGAAATGATCTGCATGATCCGCGCGGTCGAATCCACTTGCACCATCTTGATGAAGCCGATCAGTTCCGCGCCGTGGAAGGCGCCAACGAATAGGCTGCGATCAAGGTAGGTTCCATTCTCGCGTTTTACCGATTCAAGATCTTTCTTGTAGTGCCAGAACTTTCGGCCCTGGCGGATCGGCGTTTCGTCATAAATCTCCTTGATGCCGCGGACGAACTCATCGTTGAAATCCACGAGCCTGACCGTCACACCGCGGCGCTGCGAGCGACGGAAGTTCTTGCGTGATTCCTGAGGCAGGCTTTCCCACCATTCCTTGAACTTCTGCGGCGGGGCCACGGCGAGACTGTCCCAATCGTGATAAAGATCGAACTTCGGCTTCGTCTCGGGCAGTGCCTGGGCAAACGTGAACAGATCGGCCTTCAACGGACTTTGACGAAACGCGGAGAGGAGACTGTCCGGGTTCAACGTTGCGGCGCCAGGGAGCCAGATTTCATCCCGAATCCGCGCAATTCGCAGCCACTTTCCTTCAACCTGAAATGAGCGATCAGTTGAGGCTGTTTCTGAAGACGTGTTTTGAGAGCTGTGCATTAAACAATCGATTCCTGGTAAACAGAGCTGCTGCCGCTGTCTCTGGCGTTCACGCTGAAACGCGGCGACCGAATCCAAACGTCCGCTTCAATCGCGCCATTTGTTCGGACCGGTGGAACTTCATCAGCTCGGGAGAGACCGGCCGATGCATCCGCGTGATTGCGCCCCAGAGATAGCCACCAATGAAATAGGCGCCGCCGAGGAGCAGGGGACGTTGGCGCATCTGGAACACGCCGCGCAGGAGTTCCCAGAGCGGATGTCCTCCGACGTAATACGCTTTGCGGCCGTAATGAAACTTCGCCATGAGCGGACTGTGATTGCCGGTGCCGATCTTGCGATGATGAAAGCAGACCCGTTCCGTAAACGTGCGTGTCTCCCAACCTTTCATCCGCGCCGTGGTCACCGCAATCCAATCGATCGCGCCACCCTTGATCGGAACGTATCCACCGACCTCTTCAAAACATTTGCGGCGGAACAACTGGCAGGCACCGGAAACGTGTTCGAGGTTGGCGTTGCCGTGAGCGTAGGTGTGTTTGTCCGGCTGTGTGGAATCTTCGACGAATGGTGTTCCCGTGACGCCGAGCTTCGGACGTTCGCGGAACTTGCTCAGCAGAAACTCGTAGTAATCCGCCGGAAGCGTGATGTCGGCATCGAGATTTCCGATGAACTCAAAGTCGAGCGACTTCAGCTTTTCGTAACCGGCATTAAAGGCGTTGGCCTTGGCGGCGAACTGACGGTCGCGATGTTCCGGCATTCGCAACAATTCGATCCAACTGTGCTGCGCAGCGTAACGCTTGACGATGTCGTCCGTGCTGTCGGTGGAACCATCACTCACGATGATCCAGCGCATTGGCCGGACCGTCTGGGCCACCATCGATTGGATGGTTGCTTCAATGAACGCCGCCTCGTTCCGGGCGGGAGTTATCAGCGCGAAAGACATGGGAAAGGCAAAGCGGAAAGAAGAAAGCAGAAAGTTGAAAAGCGGAAAACTGAAATGCTGAAAGCCGTTAACTCAAAACTCAGAATTTAAAACTAAAAAATTCATTCCGAAACGACTGTTTCTGCTTTCTGTTTTCCACTTTCTGCTTTTTCCAAGGTTCCGATCAGATTTGCCAGTGCTTTGAACATCGTGCCCTGGCCCCAGTGGAACATTGGCGTTTTGATCATCGTCCAGCCCAGGTCGCGATAATAGAAGTAGCCGTCGCGGTCCTGCATATGAGTGATCGTCCAGTCAGCCACCTTCTGCGCCAGCCGGAGCGCATCGGGATATTCCGCGGAGAAAAACGCGAGCGTGTCGATGGCTTGCGATGCACACTGGATGTCAGTCGGATAAATGCGGTCGTGATAATAGCGCGGGCGTCCATCGGCTTCGAAAAACGTTTTCTGGAAATACTCGAAGCCGCGCCGGATGTGCGAATCAAAGGAACGATCGCCTGTGGCTTCCTCGTAACGTTTGAGGCTGTCGAGGTTGTAACCCGTGTGGAAGTTGTCGATCCAATGATACTTGGGATGCACCCCGTAAAACCATGATCCGTCGAGATTGATGTTCGAGCAGCTGTAGAGCATCGCATCGTGCGCCACCGCGAGTGCCTCCTTGTTTCCGGTGATCGCGCCGACCTGTCCGAGCAGCGCGGCGCCGAGCATGTTCGAGTTGTGAATCGAGCTTTGTTTGAAGGCGACGTAACTGAGGCAGGCACCGGCTTCCGCCTTTTCGCGTGGCAGAGTGAGAATCCAGTCTGCAATGCTGGTGGCGACTTCGAGATATCTGGGTTCATCGAACACCCTGTGTGCTTCGAGAAATGCCTGACCGATCAGACCGCTCCAGACGATCGTCGGTTCATGCGCTGGAATCGTTCCGCCGCGTGTGGAAAAATCGAATTCATTGCCCCAGCAGAATTGCTTGTAGTTCGGCGCGCGATGTTCGATCAGCCATTTCAGGCAGAAATGCGCGCGTTCCGCGTAGCGGGAATCACCCGTTTGCGCAAAGCGTTTCGTGTAACCCCACGCCATGTAACCCATGCCTTTGGTCGAGGTGTGCGGCGGAATGCCGATAAGCGGACGGATGTTGAACGGGACGCGAAGGGCAGCCGCGGTGAGCAGGCGTTTGAAGAAGAATTTTTCAAACGTGAGCTTGCGCAGGAATGAAAGCTGGCCATCGCCAGGGTCGTAGGCGCGATAGTTGTGTTCCTCAACCCAGTGGGACAGTTTCTCGGCGCTTTGTTCCAGTCTGCTCTTCATCTCTTTTGTTTGCGGCGTGTAATGTGCCGGCTTCGTCTTGCAAGTTTCGCTCGTCCAATGTCCGCGAACCAGGATTCGGCTGCATCAATGTGGTCCGTGTCCGTTCTGCGCGATCAACGCATCGACCAGATCCAAATACTCGTGACGGCGTGTGGCCCAGCTGTTTTTTGCAACGTAGTCTGATGCATTTCGCACCAGGGCTTTGCGGCGTTCGGGATCGTTGATCAGTTCCAGCAATGCTGTGGCGAGCGCATCGACGTTTCCGGAATCGAAGAAGCGGACGACATCGTCGTTGAAATAATACTGGTCGATGCGGGTTTTGGAGATCACGACAGGCACACCGACGGCCATGAATTCCATGATCTTGGTGCTGTAAGCCTCATTGCCGAACGAGTCCGCGCGCTTGGGAACGACGCCGAGATCGGCATTTGCCATGACCTTCACGATTTCCCGGACGGGCAGGGGAGCGAAGAATCGGACCCGGTCCGACAGCTTGAGTTCCGCTGCGAGCGCCACCAGCTGCTCGCGCATGTTGCCGTCGCCGTAGATGTGAAATTCCGCCTTGGGAACCTGCGGTGCGATCTTCGCAAAGGCCTGAATCGCGATGTCGAGACCCTGATGCCATTGCAGTCCGCCGGGGAAAAGAATGATGAACCTGTCGTCTGTGCGTGTGCGTTCGTATCGGCGAAACACGGTGGAATCGACATTGTTCACGAACACCGAACACTTTCGTGCAGGAGCCGATCGGCTGACAAACTTCTCGTGCCAGAGATGATTTGAAATGATGACGTGATTGGCAAAGCCGGCCGATGCGCGCTCCACCTTCTTCAGAAGCTTTACTTCGAATCGGTCGGCGTCTGACTTGAACTTGCTCGCGTAGAATTCGGGGACGATGTCGTGAATGTCCAGGATCAGCTTCGCGCCTGTCAGTTTCGGCACCCAGGCGGAGAAGACGAGGAAGTCCGGGACGTTATGGATGTGGAGAAAGTCGTAACGGTTGCGAAGGTGATTTTTCGCGAGCCACCAGGAGGATCGGGCCCAGAACTTCAGGAGCGGGAGGAGGTAGGCGCCGCGGTGTTGCTGGTTCTTGTTGGATCGCTGCTGAAGCCGGTGGACCTTCACGCCCTTGATCACCTCGGTGTCCGGCTGTTCATCGGTCTTTTTGATTGCGACGATATCGACGGAATCACCGCGTTCGGCGAGCGACTCCGCGTAGCGCATGACGCGGTTGTCGCTTTCGTACGCCGAGAAAGAAACCATGCAGATCCGCTTGTTCGAAACCGCGCAGCGGGCACGCATCGGTTCCGCGAATTCGGCGACTTCGTGCGGCAGCGCGTGCCAGAACTGTCCTTCGTAACGTTCGCGAATGTAGCGGAGCAGGTCTTCGTACAGGCTCTGAGGATATTCCTGTCCGTGAATCGGTCGGCCATCGAAGTTGACGTAGTCCGGATGCGTGTCGAGCAGCACCATGCCGCCTTGCTGGACGAGCCAGTCAATCTTTCGCTTCCAGAGATCGATCGACTTTTCACGCAGCAGGAGGAACAGGGTGGAGTCCTGCGGCAGCGTGTAGGGCAATTCCACATAGCCGGGCCGGTGAACGCCGTTTCCTGCGCCATTGTTGGAATTGAGTTTTGAGCGCGGAACCCAGAACGGGAAAATGGTGTTCACACCGTCGGGTTGCGGTTCGAAAGGATCGGTGTCGAACGTCGAGGCGTCGTAGCTGATGTCGAGATCGTGGATCCAATCCAGGTTGTGATGCATGAACCCGGAGCGGAATCCCTTTGCGTTCCATTGCTTCAGGTAGCCGTTGATCCGCTTCGCGTTGTCCGTGAATGTCGCGCGATTCTGGTAAAGCTTGCCGTCGTGCCGGAGATCGTGCACGCCGACTTCGAATCCATTGTGGACGAGTTCTGAACGAAGCGAGTCCGACGTCTCGTAATCGCCTTCCGGGATCAGGTTGAAGGAGGATCGGAACCCGAACCGCTTCTCCAGTTGCATCAGCTTGAGGCAACGATCGAGTCCGCGCTGGCCTTCCACATCGTGACTGAGAACGAAGGCAAATTTCTTTCCGTTCGGCCAGCCGCTCCAGCCTTCAGGTTTGCGTTCTGAACCGGGAAGAATCGGCCACACATTCTGGACGGACTGCCGCTTCCGCATTGCAAACCACCGGCGGATGCTCATGCGCATGGTCAGCGGCATCAGCGGCTTGATGCGGTAATAGATGCGGTTACGAACCATTTAAACAGAAGGCGTGGGGTGAAGTGTGAATGCGTGATGCGTGAGGAGGTGGGCCGTATCGTGAATAGCCGATAGCCAATAGCCGATAGCCGATAGCCGATAGCCAATGCTACTTCCTCTTTGTTCTTTCTCCCGACTCCCTGCTTTTTACTCCCTACTCCTCGCTTCAAGACTCACACATCGTGCCGGAGCGGCTTCGGGATGTAATCCTTCGTCTTGTTCATGATGAAGCCGACGTGGGCGTTGGTTTCGTCCAGCAGGGCGGTCGCGCGCTGGAGCGATTCCTTGTCGGTCTTCTCGGATTCAACAACCATGAAAACGATGTCCATGAACCGCGCGAGTTTCGAAGTCGGGCTGATCTGTGTCACCGGCGGCATGTCAAAGATGATGTAGTCGTAATCGCTGGCCTTGAGACGGGGCAGCAGCGAGGAGAAACGTTTGTGAAGCACGCGCGGGAGCTGTTCATTGTTGGCGGCTTCTGAGACGACGTAGAGGTTGTCCTGAACCATCAACGATTCGCGTTTTTCCTTCACAAGCGCGTCGTCCAGTCCGGATTCGAGTTTGCCTTTGTGGAAGTAATGGGCGGAACCCTGTCCGAAGTCGTTCATGTCCACCAGCAGCACGTTGCCTTCGCCGGTTTCCGAAAGCGACGCAGCCAGTCCGCTCGCGATCGTGCTGACGCCGGAGCCGCTGCGGCAGCTCGTGACAGCAACGAGTTTGGGATTGTGTGTCAGGTTGCGGAGTTCGAAGGACATGATCAGCCGGTCGCGAAGACCTTCGAAGTACGGGCGAAGTTCATGGTTGCGGGACCACGGCTGGACTCCGTTGGCATCGGCGGGTGCCGCCACCACCAGTGCAGTTCCATTCTCCTGGCCGGTTTCCTTGCCATTGCCCTGACCGATCAGTTTTCGAGAACTGCCACCCAGCAACTTCGCGCCTTTGAAACGCGAGCGTGGAATTGAGAGGAACAGCGGAAGTCCAAGCTTCTTCTCGATCTCGACGGGGCGCTTGATGGTGCGGTCAAAGTAAAGTTCGAGCGCAAATGCCAGGGCGAGTGCGCCGCCGAATGTTGCCGCAAGCAGCAACGCAAGTTTCTTGGAGGTTTTGCCCATGTCCTTGTAAGCGGGCGAAGGTTTCTGGAAGACGGCAATGTTCTGAATGCGTCCGTTGCCGACCGCTTCTCCGAAGTGGCGTCGCTCAAGGCTCGCTTGAAACTGGCGGTAATTTTGTTCGAGTAAATCGTGCTTGCGTTGCAGTTCCAGGATGTTTCCTTCGGCGTCGTCCAGTGCAGCGGCTTTTTTCCTCAGATCGGCCAGGCGTTCAGCGCGGATGGCAATGCGCGCTTCGATGGCGCGGACCTGCAACAATTCGTTCTGGATGTCAATCGCGGTGCCGCCGCTCTGGGCGCGCGTGATGGTTTCGACAACTTTTTCGTTCGCAAGATCAGGATATTTGGTTTCGAGCAGCGCACGGGATTTTTCGTTGGCTACCAGTTCATCCTGAATTCCTTTCAATAACGGACTTTCGCTGGTGAGCGAGAGTTCCATTTCGTCACGCCGCTTTTCGAGGTTCTGAATTTTCCGGGTGATCCGCTGATGCTGTTCGATGATGTCTTTGGGGATCTCAGCCTTCACCGGCGCGTTCGTCTCCGCTGAATCTGCCTGGGCCGCCGCAGCAGCAGCAGCGGTGTTGTTGGTCATCTGTTGAATGATAACCATTCTTCCGACGAGATCGGTCTGCGCGTCGTCGAGTTCCCGCTGAATTCGAGCGATATTCTCCGAGTAATATTTCTTCGCTTCTTCGATCGAATAGATACCCAGCTTGCCTTTTGCCTGGCGAAGCTCCTGTTCGGTTTGCGCCAGTTGATTGCGGGTCTGATCGAGTTGTTGTGTCAGGAAATCGTCCATTGCACCCGGCGAAAGGTGAATTTCCACGTGCTTCTTTTGATAGCTGGCGATGACCTGTTCAAGCACCGGCTGGACGATTGAGAGATCCTGGTTTCGGAAGCTGATTGCAATGACCGGGCTGCGCGGGACTGGTTCCACCCGCAAGCCGTTTCCGATCACGCTGGCTGCAGCATAGCGATCCGAACCGCCACCATTTTTCGCGAGGATTTTTTCGACGCCCACCATGTCCGCCACGTCAAGTGCGAGATCGTAGCTGGTGAGAATTTGAAGTTCGGAATTGATGATGCCTTCGCCGCTTGGATCGGCGGATCGCAGATTGGCGTCTCCAGAAGCGCCTGGTAGTGCGGGTGCCTTGTTCTCCACGACATACTGAACCTGAATTTTGGAGTCGGACTTATAAAAGACGGGCGTGGTCTTCCAGATGAAAGCCGCGGCGGCAATGCCGATGGCCCAAATGATCAGAATCTTCCACTTGTGCCGGAACAGCACGTGGTAGATGTCGTCAAGGGTGAGACCCGGTGCGGCGACGGGCTGATGCGGTCTCTCATTCATAATTCGGCAAAGTCAGGGATTATATCACTCAGGGCGGGAACGAAGTCACGCCTTGTCATGCGATGTGGCGATAGAGAAGGGATCCGGCCAGCCGGTTTGCAAAGATGGGCATTGTTCGAAAAACCGTCGTATGCCATCCATCAGTCGCGTCGTGGTCCTTCATGAAAATGTTTTTCTGCAGATCGTATTTGTAATAGTGGAGTTGTTTCTCCTCAGCACCCCAGCTCAGTTTGAAGCGCCGCAGGCCTTCATTCGACAACGAAGTCCGTCCGAAGTTCAGAAACGAGGCGCCTTTTTGCAGGCACCACTGTATGCCGTTCCACATGACGAGGTTATTGCCGCGAAGATTTTGAAAGGATGGATCGGAAGCACCGAACTTGTAGATCGCCTCAGATCCCATCAAAAGAAAAATGGAGGATGCGATGACGCGCCCTTGATGAATGGCTTGGACGATGATGCCGTGTCCCTTCGCAATCAGGTGAGACTGGATGTTTCTGAAAAAACGGACTGGTTGAGGTGGAAGGCCGTGCGTTTTCCGTGTGAGGCAGTGCAGCCGGTAATATTCTTCCATCGCATCGGCACTGGTCGAGAATGCCGACTGGACACCGCTTTTCTCGGAGCGCCGAATCGCTCTTCGCACCGCAGGATCGAACATTCCGAAAAGGTCTGACGCATCGCCCTTCAACTTCAAATGATGCGTGTAAAACGTCATCGACGGAAATGCGCCGGGAAGATCCCTGACCGATTCAGTTTCTCCCCTCAGCTCGAAATACCGCCAGCCGTTTGCTTTCCCGTGTTCGATCGCCGCCTGAAACGTTGCTGCCTGTGCTTCCCTGCTGGTTTGCAGTGGCAGACATTCGTCCGTGAACGGCAGTGAAATGCCGCGTTTTCCCGTCCAACGGCTTTCCACCTCCATGACCGGAAGCACGGAAGCGAACTCACTCTCAGAATCCGCAACGAAATACTTTGCCCTGTAACCGTAGGCTTCGGCGAGGACCGCAGCCCACTCGGCGGAGTGAAACGCATTCCGATGCGGGAATGTTCTGATCTGCTGGTTCCAATCTTCCTGCAGGGCAGGATCCACCTGACGGACAGCCAGGGAGCCGGGTGTGCGCACGGTGGAGATTGTCGCGATCAGAACTTTACGCGCGGATGACAGCGGGATCGGCGGATTTTGCCGATGCTGCTTTGGATGTCTTGAGCGCCTTGCCGGCGAGCGGAGCATTCATGTTGATCGGCGCGCCGCCGAGTTTGAGTGACGCAGAGGAGGCTTCGAGAATCCGAACGAGTTCGAGTCCCTGCCGACCGTGGGTCAGAGGAGCGATACCTTCCGAGATGCAATCCAGGAAGTGCTGGCATTCGGATTTCAGCGGCTCCTCCTGCCTGATGTATGGGACATACATGTCGCCATAATGATAGGCGTAATGGAATTCGCCGAAAGTGTCGTAATGCGGCGGACGGTCCACACGCACATCGTAAATCTTGATCTTTTCAATCTGCGCAACGTCATCATAGACGATCATGCGCTTGCTTCCGACGATGGTCATCTCGCGGGTTTTGCGCGGATCGAGCCAGCTGCTCTGGATGATGGCGGAGCGATTGTTCCGGAACGTGAGGCACATGGTGGTGACGTCTTCGACGCCAGGTGTGACGTGCGCGCTGCCGCGGCAGTTCACCACGGAAGGCAATTCATCCATGATATGCAGGATGATCGAAAGGTCATGCGGCGCGAGATCCCATGCGACATTGATGTCCTTCTGGAACAAGCCGAGGTTCAGTCGTCGCGCGCAGATGTAGCGGATGTCACCGAGATCGCCCCAATCCACCACTTCCTTGATTTTCCGAACGGCGGGTGAGTAAAGGAACGTGTGGCCCACCATGAGAACCAGGCCTTTGTTCTCGGCGATATCGACCAGCTCTTCGCATTGTTCGACCGATGCGGCCATCGGCTTTTCGATGAAAGTATGTTTGCCGGCTTCGAGGCTGGCTTTGGCCATCGGGAAGTGATGCTTGACGGAGGTGGCGATGATCACTGCGTCCAGCCCGTCCTCCTTGAGCATGCGATGGTAATCGGTCTCGCGACGAACCTCGGGATAAAGATTACCGAGATGGCGGAGGCGATCTTCATTCGTGTCGCACATCGTTTTTAGCTGGCAGCTGGGGAGCGCGCGGAAATTGCGAATGAGGTTGGGGCCCCAGTAACCGCAGCCGACGACGCCGACTTTAATTGGCTTTGTCATAAATCAGGATTCCTTTGTGAATGAATGGTCGATGAAACCCGTACAGGCTCCGCACTTGCTCGCGAAGTATGTTTTTCGCGAATTCGCTCGTCCGCCCGTATTCTTTGATCCCACTTCTGCAATGCGGCTTTCCAGCCGCCGTTGTTACCGCGCTGCCAGGGCTGGAAGCGCATCCGCGACGTTGGAATTGTTCACCGTCACGGAAGTTCTCCCCAGCTCGACAACAGTCGGTCGTCCCAAAATATCCAGCAGCACCTGCACGCGCTGACGCGAAGGCAGGGTGCGAAGCACAATGGCGTCGAATCCGGCAAAGGCGCCTTCGGCCACGGTGATTTCCGCTCCAGGATAGAGCGGATCCTGCATCAGCATCGGCTCTTCGGATTCAAAGCAGGCCATCAGGTCGTCGATAACCTGTTGTGGAACCGTGGGAATGTGTCCGCCAAAGTTGACCAGAGTGCTCACGCCCGAGATGAAACGGATCTCGTTCCAATCCTTGGGCTGACACTGTACAAAAACGTAGCAAGGAAAGAGGGGTTCGATGGATCGGACGGGGCCGCGGCGGGTGGCGCGCTCAATTCTCAGCCGCGGATTGAAAACCGTGAGGCCGAGCTTCTGAACAAGGTTCGCCGCAGCAATATGTTCATGCTTCGGCTTTGTGCGCGCGCAATACCACGCTATGTCCTGCTTCAAATCCATCGTCAAAACACTGTTCGTTTATGAAACCTGCTTGCTGTAGCCGCTGACTTAGCAGCTTGCTTGCCTAAACGTTAAAAACGGCCAGAAAAACATTTGGCCGGCCACGTTCACCCACGGGATTTCATGGTGTGATGGTTTACAGGAGAAGACCTACCTTGTCTGTCGTGGACAATCCTGATTTTGCCGTGCGAGATGGCACGACAGGGCTGTAGCGCGCCGCACTACAAACAGTCCCGGGGCATTTCCGGTCGCCGGAGAACCGTCAGAACCACTGGAATTTTTCCGGCACGTAGAGGATGTCGCCTTCGCGGAGATAAATGGGTTTCGCGTTGGGGTCCTTGCCTCTCAGAGCCTTGTCCAGGTTCAGCATTGTGACCTCGGTTCGTCCACCCGAAGTGCGGGTCAGACGGACGGCTTTCAGATTCGCACCGGCGAGATTGACGCCTGCTTCCAGGACGGCCTCCAGCGCTGTCACCGGTTTGTCGAACGTCATTTTTCCGCCCTTTCCAACCGCTCCCGTGATGTAGATGGAGAACGTGGAGGATTCAACGCTTACAACAACGAGCTTGGTCACGAGTTGGGGGGCGTAAAGATCGAGAATTTCCTTCTGAAGCTGTTCCACCGTTTTTCCGGCGGCTTCCACCTGTCCGACGAGAAGCGAAATCTTGCCGTCGCGTTTTATGCTTTCGCGGGTGTTGAGATTGGGAGCGCCCGGGAATTCAATTTTGATAAGATCCCCTTCGCGAAGCACCAAAGGTTCAGGTTGCAAGGCGCCCGTTGTTGGAGCGGGGGTGGATGAAAAGGATTCCGATGTTGGAGTGGAGCAGCCTGAAAGTATCAGCACCAACGCCAGAAGGGCCGTCAGGGTGGAAAATTGGTTTCGAAAGGATTGAGATTGCATGTCGAACCAGCGTTCGGCGTTGGAGAAAATCTGCGTTTTCATGAGTGGTTTCAATAATACGCTTTTGCCAGACACCATTGTATTGCCTTCTGAAGCAGTTCCGACCCGTCGCGAAGCCCGAGCTTGTCCTTGATGCGCGCCCGGTAGGTTTCCACCGTGCTGATGTCTATATGCAGCGCATCGCTGATCTGCTGCGTGCTTCGTCCCAGACCAACCAGTTCAAACACCTGCAATTCCCGTTCCGAAAGCCGGTCGGCAATCGAGGTGTTGTCCTTGGGTGATGCGATCCTCGAAGCCACGACAGCCGCGGCCCGTTCACTCCAATAAATGTCCCCGCGAAGCACGGTTTGGACCGCCTCCATGATTCTTTTGGGCGGTTCCTGTTTGGAAACGTAGCCGCGGGCGCCAGCGCGAACGGCACGCTCGGCGGTGATCGACTCGTCCTGCATCGAGAGGACCAGCGTTTTCACGTCGGGATGACGGTCGCGCAGATCCCGTATGAGATCAAGGCCGTCGGAGGAGCGAAGCCGCAGGTCAATGATCGCAAGGTGAGGCCGAGTTTCGGCGATTCCGCGAAGCGCTTCCTCGCGGTCCTCGGCTTCTCCGCAGAATTCGAGGCTCTTTTCCTTGCGTATCGCGTCCCTCAAGGCATGACGAACGAGTGGATGGTCATCCACAATGAAAACCCGCACGCGTCCCGACCCATTCTTTGACTTGCTCATAGCTCCCAAAACGTTCGGATTAGAGGCATTTCAGAGGGTCATTGCAAGCCGATACTCAGCAGGGTTCCGCAAGATTCAAGTGACGATTCGCCCTGTGATTCAGGTTGGATCCGGGGAGGCTGCGATCGGTTGAAACTGGCGGCTTTCGGGATCGAAGGTGAACAGCTCGGCAGTGGCGATCTTGAAGAACCACCCGTGAAGTCGAAGCGTTCCATTGGCAAGGCGTTCCTGTACGCAGGGATAGGTGTGCAGATTTTCCAGGCCGAACAGAACGTTTTCCTCCGCAGCGGCTGTGGCCCGGTCATCCGGGTTTTCCAACGAGCGATAATTCCTCTCGAGAATCTCCCGGACCGGGGTGGCGAGTTCGAGCCAGCGCGCCAGATGCGGTGTGGAGGAATATTTCTCCGCCGGATCCAGCAACGCGGTCATGGCGCCGCATTGAGAATGCCCGCAAACCACGATGTCGCTGACGTGGAGCACCGACACGGCGAACTCAATCGCTGCTGCCGTCGAGTTCGTGCTTCCGAGAACATGGGATGGGGGAATGATGTTCCCGATGTTCTTCACAACAAACAGATCGCCGGGCTTGCTCTGCGTGACGAGTTCGGCCAGGACGCGGGAATCCGCGCAGGTAATGAACAACGTGTGCGGTTTCTGGCCTTCGCAGGAGAGCTTTTGGAACAGGGCGCTATAACGTCCGAATTCTTCGTTCCGGAATCGGTGAACGCCTTCGATGAGCCGTTGCATGACGACGGATCAGCGAAGTCAGCTGTTCAGGGATTTCGCCAACGTTTCATTCTTGGCGCGGGATTCGTTCGCCAGCTTCTCTTTGAAGGCAACAAATGCCTTCTGGAGGCGGTCGTCTGAGGTGGCAAGAATCTGCATGGCCAGCAAACCGGCATTTTTTGCCGCGTTGACGCCGACCGTTGCCACGGGAACGCCCGGCGGCATTTGGACGATTGAAAGAAGAGAATCCATTCCATCCAGAGCTTTCCCCTGAATGGGAACTCCGATGACTGGAAGCGTCGTGAAGGCAGCAGTGACTCCCGGCAGATGCGCGGCGCCGCCCGCGCCGGCAATGATCACGCGAATGCCGCGTCCGAACGCGGCGCTGACAAATTGCTCCAGGTCGCGCGGGGTGCGATGCGCTGAAATGACTTTGGCCTCGCAGCCCACTTGAAATTCTGCGCAGACGTCGGCCGCGGCCTTCATCACCGGCCAGTCCGAGTCGCTGCCCATTAAAATCGCCACCTGTGTCTTCGAAGTCGTTGGATTCATTGAGGCGAAATCCTACAAGTGGCGAGAGGCGGATTTCAATAGCCATTCCGGTTCGGCACAAAATAGATGTTCAACCGCCTGCATGCTTGGCATCTATACCCCGTGCCTGAAGACCAAGCTCCCAAAGCTCCCACGTTCGCCGAGGCATTCCGCTTCTGGCTCAAGCTGGGCTTCATCAGCTTTGGCGGTCCCACCGGTCAGATCGCCATCATGCATTCAGAGATCGTCGAGAAACGGCGCTGGATCAGCGAGCAACGATTTCTTCACGCCCTGAATTTCTGCATGCTGCTGCCGGGACCGGAGGCCACCCAGCTCGCGGCCTACATCGGCTGGCTGCTGCATCGGACGTGGGGCGGCATCGTCGCCGGTGTGCTCTTTTTTCTTCCGGCTGCCATTCTCCTGTGGGGATTGAGTCTCTGCTATGTCCTCTTTGGAAATCTTTTCTGGGTCGAGGCAGCGTTCTACGGGTTGAAGCCGGCCGTTGTGGCGATCATCGCCGCCGCGCTCTTTCGCATCGGTTCAAGGGTTCTGCATCATCCGGCGTTGTGGACTATCGCGGCTCTTGCGTTCGTTGGGATTTTCCTGCTGAACCTTCCGTTCCCGCTCATTGTTCTCTCGGCGGGAATTTCAGGGCTGATCGCTTCCTCTTTCAAACCGGCGTGGTTCAAGGCGCAAGCACCGTCATCCGAGAACGGAACGCGTTTCGTTGTTTCAGATGATGAAACCTTGTCGCACACCCGGCCGGGCTGGAAGAGAAGTGTGATTGTCGTTGCAGTCTGCATTCTTCTCTGGTGGACACCTGTAGTCGCTGCAGGAACGCTTCTGGGCTGGACCCACGCCATCACGCGCGAGGGAACATTTTTCAGCAAGGCGGCGATGGTCACTTTCGGCGGCGCCTACGCGGTGCTGGAATATGTTTCAGACCATGCCGTTCGAAACAACTGGGTGACTCTCGGGCAGATGACCGATGGATTAGGCCTGGCCGAAACCACTCCGGGCCCGCTCATCATTGTGGTGCAGTTCGTCGGGTTCATGGGCGGCTGGCAGAATCCGGGTTCGCTGTCTCCGTTGAGTGCAGCCACGCTTGGCGCCGCGATCACCACCTGGTGCACGTTTGTGCCGTGCTTCCTCTGGATTTTTCTGGGCGCTCCATACATCGAACAGATGCGGGAGAATCGGCGATTGAACAGTGCACTCACGGCGGTCAGTGCAGCAGTGGTGGGCGTTATTCTGAACCTTGCCGTTGTATTCGCGGGGCATGTTTTTCGATCGAAACACGCCGTTTGGAACGGCGTCGATGTTCCTGCGATCGTCGTCTGCATCGTCGCATTCCTCGCGATGTGGCGATTCAAAATCAGTGTTCCACTCGTCGTTCTGCTCGCGGCGATTCTCGGGCTTGTACTGCGCGTGATTGGATTCTAGTTCTGCGTCCGGGGGTTCGCATTTAGGAGCGGGATCACACAAAGCCGTGGCAGATTGCCGTTGAGGATTCCGTCGCGAAATGAATTCACGATCGTGTCGGTTCAGATAAATTTTCCTGGATTCAGGATTCCGTTCGGATCGAGAGCGTCTTTGACCTGCTTGTGTAATGCGCGCAATTCAGCCGACGCGGCCAGCGGCCACCACGGTTTCTTGGCAAGACCGATTCCATGTTCGCCGGTGATGGATCCGCCCCACGCGACAACCTGCTGAAAGAGTTCGTCCAGTGCCGCATCGGCGCGTTTCTTTGCGCCGGGCTGCGTGTAATCGACCATCACGTTTGTGTGGATGTTGCCGTCGCCGGCATGGCCGAAACAGGCGATCGGAAAGCCGTGTTTTTTCTGAAGCTTCGCAGCGAACGCGAACAGGTCTTCCAACCGTCCGCGCGGAACCACAATGTCTTCGTTCAATTTCGTCAGGCCGGTATCGCGCAATGAATAAGAGAACTCGCGGCGGATTTTCCAGACGTCCTCGCATTGCGCGGCGCCGAATCCGCGTTCGACAAAGAGCGGCTTTTGTTCGCGCACGATGGCTTCCAGATCGCGGATTTCGTTTCGCACAGATTTGATCTGACCGTCGAGTTCCACAATCAGGTGCGCGCGGCAACCACGGAGGCGTTCGCTTCCAGTGCGTTTGTAAGCAGCGGCCAGCGTGAAGGAATCGGCCACTTCGAGTGCGCACGGAAGAAATCCGGCTTTGAAAATTGCGTGCAATGTGCGGATCGCATCGCGCATCGAACTGAAACCGACTGCGAGGCATGCGCGATACGGGGGCAGGGGAATCAGCTTCAATGTCGCTTCAGTGATAATTCCCAGCATGCCTTCCGAGCCGGGAAAGAACCGCGCGAAATCGAACCCGGTTTTGTTTTTGTGCGTCCGTCCTCCGACGCGAACGAGTGAGCCGTCTGCCGTCACGACCTCCAGGCCGAGAACGTAATCACGCGTCACGCCATACTTCAAACAGCGCGGTCCACCCGCGTTGGTGGCGATGTTTCCGCCGATGGAGCTGTCCTTCCGGCTGGCGGGATCGGGCGGATAATACAGTCCTTTTCGTTCGACCGCTTCCTGAAGCGCCTGTGTGGTGACGCCGGGTTGCGTGACGACGACGAAATCCTCGGGATTGATTTCAACGATGCGGTTCATCCGTTCGACTGAGAGAACGATGCCGCCTTGAATGGGAACGCAGCCGCCCACGTAGCCATAACCGGCGCCGCGCGGCGTCACGGGAATGCGATGTTTGTTTGCGAACTGCAGGAGCTGCGAGACCGATTTGGCGCTGCGGGGCAGGGCAACGGCATCGGGCAACTGCGAGGCGAACCATTTGTCACCGCTGTATTTTTCCCGGATGGATTCCTTTAACTGAATTTCGCCGGACGGAAGAAGTTTCTGGAGTTTGGTGAGCTGTTTCAGAGTGGACGAATTCATTGAGAAGGCGGTTCCTCCGCGCGATCGAGAAATGTTCTGGCTTCTTCGGCTTCAGATTCCGGCACCTGCACACGGACGCCGCCGGCCGCCATGGAATAACCTTCGACACTCAGCGATGAGAGTTCGTCAGCGACGACCGGATGAAATCCCGCTGCTTCCAGGCGAGAGCGCACGAGCTGGGCTTCTGCCGGATTGAATGCTTTGAAAATTGTCTGAATGGACATATCAGTTGCCTTTCGATTCAGGTTTTGTCGCAGTCGGTGCCGCACGCATCTCCGCAAACACAATGATCCCGGCGCCCGTCTGCAAACTGCTTTGCACCTGCGCATCCACCTGCTGACCGATCATTTCAGATGCGTGATTGACCACGACCATGGTTCCGTCGGGAAGGTAACCCACGCCCTGGCCTTTGTCGCGGCCTTCGCGCACGATCCGGATGCTGACCACTTCGCCGGGGAGCAATGCCACGCGCATCGACTTGGAAAGTTCGTGCATGTTCACGTAGCTCACGGACTGCAGTTCTGCGATCTTGCCGAGGTTGTAGTCATTGGTGAACAGCTTGGCCTTCAGATTGCGCGCCAGCCGGACCAGCTTTGCATCGACATCCTTTTCTTCAGGGAAATCGCCGTCGTGAATCTTCACCTCGTTTTTCGTGTTCTGCTGAAGACGGTTGAGCATTTCCAGTCCGCGACGTCCGCGGGCGCGTTTCACGGGATCGTTCGAATCGGCAATCTGCTGAAGCTCGCGCAGAACGAAACGCGGCACCACGATGATGCCTTCGAGAAAATTCGCTTCGATCAGGTCGGCGATGCGGCCATCGATGATCACACTTGTGTCGAGCAGCAGGAGGTTGTCGGGCTTGTTCTGCGGCGCGAACCGGACGTAGGGGATGATGAGCGAGAAATCCTCCTTGTTGCTGCGCATGGCGAGGATCATTCCGACGTAACTGAAGCCAAGGAACAGACAGAGGCGGATCAGCCAGCGCGTGGTTTCATCGGCGGTGTCGAACAACCCGGAACGATCGATCAACAGTGCGACGATATTTCCCAGCAGGAGACCGAAGGTGATCGCCGAGAAGGCGCGGAGCGAAAAACCCTTGAGCATTTCGTCCACGGCGATCAGCAGCCATCCAAATCCGAATCCGACGAGTGCGCCGCTCCAGCTGTAATGTACCAGCTCGGGCCGCACCTGGCTGATGGCAAAGCCGGAGGTTGTGCAGAGGCAGAGGAAGAGAATTCGAATGACCCAGAGGTTAATCATGTTTGGCGGCGTCCTTTGGTGTGCGAAGAATCTCCTGTTGATTGCGTGAGGACTCCTGCTTCGCGGGCTTCTTGCTCCAAAGGATTCCCCAAAGCCCGAGACGGTTCAGGTTGCTGCTCGTGATCGACAGATTCTGCACGATGTCCGCCACGTTGGCAGAAGTTCGCTCGTCGCGCAGCAGTAATCCTGCGAGGCCTCTGCCCTGGTTGGCTTCTTCCATCAGGCTCTTCAGCGCCACGGTGGAAGCCTCGACGTTCTGGACCGACGACGAAATGCTGCCGCGGTTTTCGCCGAGAATACTGTTCAACGTTTCCGAAAAGCGCTGCAGTTCCTCCGATGCCCGGGCGATGTTGCTCGCCGACAGACTGACGGCCGGACCGTTCGTGACGAAGAGCGCGTTGATTTCCTCCACGGTGGCCATGGCCCGTTCCGAAGCTATACGCATCGTGTGCACGGTGGAGGCGAGATTTGTAAGCGTCTCTTCGTTCAAAGCGTATTTGCGGACGTCCGCGATGGCTTCATTAAGTTTCGTTGCGGCCTGGTCCACGCGCTGGACGAAACCCGCCGCGGATCGGGCGACCTCCTGCAGGTTGAACGGCTCCAACGCGGTCGCACGGCCGTGATCGCCGAGTTCCTTGCCGCGGTTCTGAAGCGGATTGATGGAAACGAAGTTGTCCCCGAGAAAACCCGATTGCTTGATCTGAAATTCGGCGTCATCACGAATCACGTAATCCCGGTAGATGGAGAGCGTGATGGTGACGTTTGTGCCGCTGGGGTTCAGCGCGATGCCTTCAACCGTTCCCACCTGCACGCCTGACATGAGAACCGAGGCATTCGGTTTCAATCCGCCGACGTCGCTCGCAGTGACGTAAAGTGTGTAGGTCTTGCGGAACAGCGATGTTCCCTTGCTGAACTGGAGCAGCAGCAGTCCGAGCAGGACCAGTCCGATGAAGATGAACAGGCCGACCTTGAGTTCCAGGCGTGATTTACTCATAGCGATTCAAATTAAAAGAAATCTTCCTTCGGATCCGACACTCCGTCCACGAACCGTCGGATGACCGGATCATTGGAGCTGAAAATCTCGTCCGGCGTTCCAGTGGCGTAAATTTTTCGGCCATGCAGCATGATGATCCGGTCGCCGACGCGACGGGCGCTACGCATGTCGTGAGTCACCACGACGGATGTGACGTTCAGCTTTTCGCTCACGCGCATGATCAACTGGTCGATGCTGTCGGACATGATTGGATCGAGTCCGGTGGTCGGTTCGTCGTAGAGAACGATCTGCGGCTGGTAAACGATCGATCGCGCCAGCCCGACGCGCTTGCGCATGCCACCGGAAAGTTCGGATGGTTTCTTGTTTCCGGTTCCCGGCAGATCGACCATCGCCAGCACCTCCGTCACCTTCTCCTGAATTTCCTTTTCCGAAAGCTTGTGGTGTCGCCGAAGCGGGAACGCGATGTTTTCGGCAACAGTCATGGAATCGAACAATGCGGCGCTCTGGAACAACATTCCGAACTTGCTCCGGACACGGAGAAGTTCCCGTTCGTTCATGTTCGCGATCGGTTCGTCGTCGATCAGCACTTCGCCCGAATCCGGCCGGAGCAATCCGACAAGATGTTTCAGCAACACGCTTTTGCCGCCGCCGCTGCGCCCGATGATCACGACCGAC
Source organism: uncultured Verrucomicrobia subdivision 3 bacterium (assembly GCA_937890005.1). Classification (GTDB taxonomy): domain Bacteria; phylum Verrucomicrobiota; class Verrucomicrobiia; order Limisphaerales; family DASXHY01; genus DASXHY01. The sequence goes on from CALBZA010000060.1 coordinate 39,883, forward strand.
TCGCCTTTTTCGATTCGGAAGCTGACGCCATCCAGGATCGAATGCGAGCCGAAGCTCTTCTTGAGATCGCGAACTTCGATCATAGGCTGTTCAGGATCTTTCCGAGCGACATCGTCAAGAAGAAGTTCGTGATCAGAATCGTGATTGAGGAATAGACCACCGACTCCGTGGTTGCCCTGCCGACGCCTTCGGCGCCTTCGCCGCAGAACATTCCCTTGTAACAACCGATGAGCGCCACGATGCCGCCGAAGATGAAGGACTTGATCAATCCGTTGAACACATCGTGCGCGCCGGTGTATTTCACCATGTTGTACCACGAATAGGTGGGATCGATTCCCAGCAGGTAAACACCAACCACGTATCCCGCGCCGATGCCGACTGCGATGGCTTCTACGGTGAGGAGGGGCAGAATGATGTGGGCGGCGAACAGACGCGGCGTGACCAGGTAATCCACGGGATGCGTCGCCAGCGTTCGCAGCGCATCGATCTGTTCCGTGACACGCATGGTGCCGAGTTCGGCGGCGATGGCGGCACCGACGCGCCCGGCCACCATCAAGCCGGTCAGCACGGGACCGAGTTCGCTGCACATCGACACGCTCACGACGGCCAGGGTCGCGGTGTCCATCTTCACCTTGTGAAACTGGAAGTAGGTCTGAGCGCCCAGAACCATGCCGGTGAAGGCGCCGGTGATCAGCACCACCGACTGCGATTTCACCCCCATGAAATAAATCTGGTAGATGACGTCGCGCCAGTTGAAGCGAAGCCCGAAGAGCGAGGCGAACGCTTCCTTTGCCAGCAGCGCGATCTGGCCCAGCCCTTGAAGCCACACACCGATCTTGGAGCCGGCCAGGAAATTCATATTGGGCTGGAACCTAACAAAGCGAATTTTCGTTGGCTAGATACAATCCCCCGGGAAATACCCGCAGTGTGGATTCGGTGGAACCGCCTCAATAGGTTTTGGGCGCGGGGCTTTGGGTTCAGAGTTTGGAATTTGGAATTTGGAGTCAGTTCCGCGCCAATTCTGTCGTCAGGTTCCTACCCGCTTTACTTTCCGCTGGGGCTCGCGCACTTTGTGCGCGCCATGACACGACCCGGGATTTATTCCCTGATGATTTTTTCTCTGCTGGCGGGTTTTCAGGCTCCCGCGCAGGACAGCGCCGCGTCTTTGAATTTCGAAGAGGTGTACCAGCTGCTCAAGACCAAGGTCTCCGGCCTGAACGAAGCCGAACTCAATCGCGCCGCTGTGGTCGGACTGGTTTCCGAACTCGCCCCGCGCGTTCAACTGGTGGCCAACGGTTCCCCGGCAAATGCCGAAGATGCGATTTCCAAAACTTCCGTGTTTGAAGATCGCGTTGGGTATGTTCGCGTCGCACGAATCACGTCGGGACTTCCTGAAGAGCTGCGCCGTGTCTGTCAGGACCTGAGCACGAGCAACCGGCTGAGCGGGCTTGTTCTGGATTTGCGTTACGCAAACGGCATTGATTACGCGGCTTCCGTAGCAACAGCGGATCTTTTCTCGACGAAAAAACAAGCGGTCCTGAAGTGGGGAAATGAAACCGGTTCCACTGCAGCCAAAACCAATGGAATTCAATTCCCGCTTGCTGTTCTGGTGAACCGATCGACAACAGGAGCTGCGGAAGCACTTGCAGGCGCACTTCGTTACTCGGGTGCGGGACTGGTTCTGGGCAGCCGGACCGCCGGCCAGGCGCTCATGATGGAAGAGTTTTCGATTTCAGGCGGAGCAAAACTTCGGATTGCCACCACACCGGTATATCTCGGTGATGGAACGCAGATTGGAACCAACGGCATTCGGCCGGACATTGAAGTGGTGGTCGGCGAGGATGAAGAGCGTTCCTATTATGCGGACGCCTTTTATCTGCTTCCGCGCACGAATCTGACGGCGGGAACTGCAGGTGGAACCAACGGCACCCGGCGCGCACGGTTTGGCGAAGCGGAACTCGTTCGCGAGCATCGCAACAGCTTGAATCGGGACGAATCCGAACAGCCGCGCGTTCGCGAGCCGGAGCCCGAGAAACCGCTGGTCAGCGATCCTGTTCTGGCGAGGGCGATCGATCTTCTCAAGGGGTTGGCAGTGGTCAGGCAGTTCCGCTCCTGATTTCGCCGTTGACGATTTTCTTTCCGGCACTCAATTTCAACGAACACTTTAATGAAGACCGTCCTTTTTGTTTGCACTGGCAACGTCTGCCGAAGCCCGATGGCGGAAGGGATTTTCCGTCATGCCGTCCAGGGTCGCGGAAGCTATCGTGTTCTCTCAGCGGGACTTGGAGCGTTGGATGGCCAGCCCCCGAGCGGATATGCCATTCGTGCGGCAAAGGAGCTCGGGATCGACATTTCCAGCCAGCGCAGCCGGATGCTGACGCCCGAATTGGTGGCACAGGCCGATTACATTTTCGGGATGACCCACAGCCATGTGGACACGGTGACGCTGCTGTATCCGCAGGCGGCTGAAAAGACGTTCCTGTTGCGGGAATTTGACGAAACGCTCGACACATTCGAAAAGGACATCAGCGACCCAATCGGCGGGTCGTATGAAGTTTATGTCAATTGCCGGGATCAGATTGAGCAGGGAATTGTGAGCATTCTGCGATTTATCGAACATGGCGAAAACGCCGGGCTTCCCGGAGGCGCGGTCGCTGCCGTGGCGATCGGTTCGGATCACGCGGGTTTTGATCTCAAGGAAGCTTTGAAAAAGCAGCTGGAGCAGCGCGGGCTTTCCGTTGCCGATTTCGGGACCTATTCGAAGGACTCAACCGATTATCCGGATTACGCCCATGCGGTCAGCCAGGCTGTCGCGTCTGGGAAAGCCCAGTTCGGAGTGCTGCTCTGCACCACTGGCATCGGAATGAGCATGGCGGCGAACAAGGTTCCTGGCATTCGCGCGGCGCTGGTGACCGATGAGGAAACGGCGGCGGTCACCCGTCAGCACAACGACGCCAATGTGGTTTGCATTGCGGCGAAGAACACCTCTCCCGAACAGGCCCAGCGGATTGTCGAAGCCTTCCTCGGTTCAAAATTTCAAGGCGGCCGTCACGAGCGCCGCGTCAATAAAATGGAAACTTCATTCACCCGCCGCGACCTGAAACTGAAATCCGTCGATCCTGAAATCGCCAACACCATCGAGCACGAACGCGTTCGTCAGCAGGAGAACATCGAGCTGATCGCCAGCGAGAACTTCACCAGCCCCGCCGTGATGGAGGCGCAGGGTTCCGTGCTCACGAACAAGTACGCTGAAGGTTATCCCAAGAAGCGCTGGTACGGCGGCTGTGAAAACGTCGATCAGGTGGAACAGCTTGCGATCGATCGTGCGAAGAAGCTGTTCGGCGCCGAGCACGCCAACGTTCAGCCGCACTCGGGTTCGGGCGCGAACATGGCTGTCTATTTCGCCATGCTGAAACCGGGCGACAAGATGCTGACCATGGACCTGAGCCATGGCGGACACCTCACGCACGGGAACAAGGCAAATTTCTCAGGCAAGTTTTTCGAGATCGTTCATTACGGTGTTCGGAAGGACGACGAACGGATCGATTACGATCAGCTCGCTGCCATGGCGCGGGAACACAAGCCGAAGATGATCACCGTCGGCGCCAGCGCTTATCCGCGCATCATCGATTTCAAGCGCATGGGCGAAATCGCCCGCGAAGTCGGCGCGCTGTTGCTGGCGGACATCGCGCACATTGCAGGCTTGGTGGCGGCCGGAATTCATCCCAGCCCGATTGAGCACGCTGACTTTGTCACCACCACAACTCACAAGACACTGCGCGGTCCCCGCGGCGGATTGATCCTCTGCAAAGAGAAATATGCGAAGGAGATCGATTCGCAGGCGTTCCCTGGAATTCAGGGCGGTCCGCTGATGCATGTGATCGCCGGCAAGGCTGTGTGCTTCCATGAAGCGCTCCAGCCGGCTTTCGTCGCCTACCAGCAGCAGATTGTGAAGAACGCAGCGGCGCTTGCCGAAGGCATGAAGCGAAATGGCTTCCGGCTCGTCAGCGGCGGGACAGACAATCACCTGATGTTGGTGGACGTTGGCGCGAAGGGTTTGACTGGAAAAGACTGCCAGATCGCGTTGGACGAGGCTGGCATCACCACCAACAAGAACACCATTCCGTTCGAAACACGTTCTCCGTTCCAGGCCAGCGGCATTCGACTCGGCACACCTGCCGTCACGACCCGCGGCATGAAGGAGCCCGAGATGGCTGCCATCGCGGACATGATCAGCGAGGTGTTGATGGACATCAAAAACGTGGAAACGTTCGCGAAGGTTCGTCAGCGCGTGCGCGAACTGACGGCGCGGTTCCCGTTGCCTTACTGAATATTGCGCGCATTGGGTTTGGCTGATTCGGGCGTATTTCTCCGCTGATTTTGTTGAATTGGCAGTTAGACTTTCGGGTGATTTCTCTAATCGGAGAATTAGTTGACACCCTTTATAAACTGCGCCAACGTGTCGGCGAACTCACTGCAAGGTTTTCCTTGCCGAATGGATTGGCCCTGCGAAACCTGCAGCGCGCTCCCGGTTGGTAATCACTCCAATTTGAACTAATCAAGCAGTTGATCGTCTGACTTGGAGTTGGGCGTTTGGTTACGTCCCTTGTTTATCGCCTGCTGATGCATTTAACCCTTTGAAAACGAAAATTTGAATTATGCCGCCAAGAGCAAGTACCAAGAAGCCAAGGGCGCCCAGAGCGTCCAAGGCGCGCGCCGCTGCTGAGCAGCCCGCGCCGTCAGAACAACAACCAGAGCTCGAATCCGCACCCGCTACCTCCAACTCGAAGGAATCCACAGCCCCGGCCGCCGCCGCGCCTGTCGCGCCGCCGCCGGCTCCCGAACCGCAGATGGACGATCTGCAACCGCCGACACGTCCGATCGAACCGACCGAACATCATCCGGAACCCAAGGCGCCCGAGAAGGGTGATGCCAAGGGGAACGGCAAGGATCGCATTGCCGCATCGCTGAACATCGCCAAGCTTCAGGCGATGTCGATGACCGAGCTGAACAACATGGCTCGCGAACTCGGCGTCGAGAACTTCGGCACGATGCGCAAGCACGAGGTCATCTTTCAGATTCTCCAGAAGAATGCAGAACGCGCCGGTGTCCTGTTCTCAGAAGGCGTGCTCGAAGTGCTGCCGGAAGGTTTCGGTTTTCTCCGCTCACAGAGCTTCAACTACCTGCCTTGTCCTGAGGACATCTACGTTTCGCCATCGCAGATTCGCCGCTTCGATCTGCAGACCGGCAATTTGATCGCGGGACAGATTCGTCCGCCAAAGGACAAGGAACGTTTCTTTGCGCTGCTGAAGGTTGAAGGCGTCGATCAGGAAGATCCCGAGAAGGCGAAGGACAAGACACATTTCGACAATTTGACGCCGCTGTTCCCGAACAAGCGGTTTATTCTTGAGACCGGTTCGGACGAACTTTCAACACGCGTTCTGGATCTCGTCTGTCCGATCGGCAAGGGATCGCGCGGACTGATCGTCGCGCCGCCTCGCACTGGCAAGACGGTGCTGATGCAGAAGCTCGCGAACGCGATTCTCAAAAACAATCCCGAGGCGTATCTGTTCATCCTGCTGATTGATGAACGTCCTGAAGAAGTCACGGACATGGAACGCACCTGCCGTGGCGCCGAGGTGATCAGCTCCACGTTCGATGAACCGCCGGAGCGGCATGTGCAGGTCGCCGAAATGGTGATCGAAAAGGCCAAGCGCATGGTCGAACACAAGCGCGACGTGGTCATTCTGCTTGATTCGATCACGCGTCTCGCGCGCGCCTACAACACCGTCCAGCCGCACTCAGGCAAAATTCTGTCGGGCGGTGTCGATGCGAACGCGCTGCACAAGCCGAAGCGCTTCTTCGGCGCAGCCCGCAATATCGAAGAGGGCGGTTCGTTGACGATCATTGCAACGGCGCTGGTGGATACCGGTTCGCGCATGGATGAAGTCATCTTCGAAGAGTTCAAGGGCACCGGTAACATGGAAGTGCATCTCGACCGATCACTGGTTGATCGCCGCATATTTCCGTCGATCAACATCGAACGTTCCGGCACCCGCAAGGAAGAACTGCTCTACCATCCGGACGAATACAACAAGGTCGTCATTCTGCGCCGCGCGCTCACGGGCGTGCCGCCAGTGGAATCGATGGAGCTGATGCTCAACAAATTGAAAAAGACCGGAAGTAATATTGAATTCCTTCTGAGCATGGGTGTCAGTTAGTCGGAATTCCGGAGATTTCACGCGAAGCACGTCAGGATTCCTGGCGTGCTTCTGCTTTAAACCGTTCCCGGATTTTGTTCTCATCGACGCAAGATACGGTCTGTAAATACCAAAGAATGACGTGCGGCGATTTCTGACACAGCTAGCTTAACGTCGGCAACAGCAACGAACCATGAAGCGCAACTCAAGATTTTCATTTCTTTCCGCAGTACTGTCACTCGGTGCGGCCACGATGATCGCCGGCTGTGACCGGGGCGGAGTGGAAGTCGTCACCGTCTCAAAGGAAAATCCCGAAATTCCCACCGTCGCATTGCCTCCCGGACACCCGGAGCCAGGCTCAAGCATGGCCAATATGACGGGCATGAATGTGGGAATGGATCCGGCGTTTCGACCGAAGTTGACTTACAAGGTTCCCGAAGGCTGGAGTGAAGTTGATCCCGGCCCTGTTCGCGTGGCTTCGTTCAAAGTCAGCAAGGATGGGGCGCTGGCGGACATAAGCGTGGTCCCGCTGGCCGGAGTGGCAGGAGGCGACCTGGCAAATGTGAATCGCTGGCGTCAGCAGGTCGGACTTGAACCAATCACTGCAGAAGCTTTGAACGCGTCCGCCGAAAAGGTGGAAATCGCGGGTGGTTCCGGTGAGTTGTACGATCTCGTTGGCAAGAATCCAGGCAGCGGTGATGCGATGCGTGTTCTCGGTGCCATCCAGCATCGCGAAGGAACGGCGTGGTTTTTCAAAATTTCCGGCGACGCCGATCTCGTCGCAGCTCAAAAGCCAGCGCTGATCGAGTTCATAAAGTCGGTTCAATTTCACGCGCCCGACATGAGTGCTCTTCCTCCTTCGCATCCGCCGATTGGCGACATGTCGATGCCGGGAATGGCCAAGGCAACGGATCCGATCAATCGCGAAGGCCAGCCGAAATGGACGGTTCCGAGCGACTGGAAAGAAACTGCCGGTGGGCAATTTCTCGTCGCGAAGTTTCTCATCGACGAAGGAAAGGCTGCGGTGAACGTGAGCGCGTCCGCTGGAGACGGCGGTGGACTTGCGGCGAATGTAAATCGCTGGCGCCGGCAGATCGGTCTGGCAGAAGTGCCCGAGACGGAAATCACCAGCAAAGCGGTCACACGCGAAATCGGCGGATCGAAAATTACGTTTGTCGAACTTTCGGGAACCGATCCGCGCACGCAGCAACCGACGCGTGTTGTTGGCGCGATGGTGCCTTCGGGCGGCCAGACTTTCTTCTACAAGCTTGCCGGTGAGGCGAACCTTGTGACTTCGCAGAAGGAAGCGTTCGAGAAATTCGTTGAATCAGCCAAATACTGAAATGATCGACCGGTTTGTCAGACTGTTTACGTCGTTGAAGCTCACGGTCGTCTTGCTGGCCCTGGGCTGCGTTCTGGTGTTTGCCGGAACGCTGGCGCAGGTGCATCTCGGACTTTACAAGGCGCAGAACGAATTCTTCCGGAGCTTCTTCGTTTTCTGGCAGCCGGCCGGATCAAGTCTTCGCATACCGGTTTTTCCAGGCGGTTATCTGGTCGGTGGCCTGTTGATCATCAATCTGATCGCAGCCCACTTTCGGTATTATCGAAAGGACTTCAAGAAGGTGGGAATCATTCTCATTCATCTTGGTCTCGCTCTTCTGCTGCTTGGCCAGCTTTTGACCGACATGCTTTCCGTCGAGAGTTCGATGCACCTGCGGAATGGGGACACAAAAAACTACTCCGAAGCGGAGCGCAGTTTTGAACTTGCGATCGTGGACACTTCCGATCCGAAGGCTGACAAGGTTGTTTCGTTGCCAGCGTCGAAGTTGAAAGCGGGTGAATTCACACTTCCGGAAGTTCCTTTCAAGGTTCGCGTCCACAAGTTCTATCCCAACTCGTCGCTGCTGCAAAACAGGGAGGAAGGTTACGAGCAGGTCACGACGACGGCGGGCATTGGGTCAGGAATTTGGTGGAAGGAATTGAAGCATGAAACAGAAATGGATCGACGCGACATGCCTTCTGGATTGTTTGAAATTGTCGCGCCGAACGGTTCAGCGGGAACGTATCTGATCTCGGCATTTTTGAATCGTCCCCAGGAACTCGTGCTCGATGGAAAGCGTTACGAGCTGAGTTTGCGTCCGCGCCGTTTTTACAAGTCTTACAGCATCCACCTGCTTGAATTCCGGCACGACCGGTATCCTGGAACGGAGATTCCGAAGAATTTTTCCAGCCGAGTGCGAATCATTGATCCTGCTTCCGGAGAAAATCGTGAAATGGTGATCAAAATGAATTCGCCGTTGCGTTACAAGGGTGAAACCTATTACCAGGCGAGCTTCGACAAGGATGACCAGGGCAGCGTGCTTCAGGTGGTTCGGAATCCAGGCTGGCTGACACCTTACTTTGCATGCGTGCTGGTTTCGCTCGGACTCATCGTTCAGTTCGGAATTCACCTCGTCGGCTTTGCCAGGAAACGGAAGGCATCATGAAAGCATTGTCCAAAATCATTCCATGGTGCGCGTTCGCACTGTTCGCCATCGAAATCATCGTCGTCATGCTGCCGAAAAAGGACGGCGAGCTACACACAAAGGAATTTGGCCGGTTGCCGGTCCTGATGAACGGGCGCATTCAGCCGTTCGACTCCGTTGCGCGCAATTCACTTCTCCAAATCCGCAGCACCGGCGATGTGCCGCTGGAGCAGGTTCCTTCGTGGAAGTTCTGGCATCACGCAAAGAAGCTCCGCTCGACCGAATGGTTGCTGGAGGTTTTCTTCAAGCCGGAACTGGCCGACACACGGCCGATTTTCCTCATTCATCATCCCGACATCCTGAGCGAATTCGATCTTGCGGAGAAAGGCGTCGAGAAGAGTGGCCTGCGTTACTACACGTTCGAAGAAATCAAATCCTCGTTGCGGGAGATCAACAATCAGGCGCAGATTGCCAGCGACACCAAGGATGAGGTCCGCAACACCTATCAAAAGCAGATTCTTAAACTCGCCAACGCGATTTTTCTGTATCAGCGCCTGAAGAACAGCATCGAGCCGGAGGGAGCGGAGAGCCTGGTGAAGATGGTTTCCGATTTCGAGGCGGCGATGCCGGCAGGCGTGGCGGCTTTCCGCGCGCAGCAGTCGGGGGAAGAACTTGACCGCGACGCACTCGCCCGGTTCGCGCGACTCGTGCAGCCGTTTGATGCGGTGGCCAATCTCGCGCAGCCGCTCACACTGCCGCCAATTCATCCAGAAGTGGATCGCAACGCCTGGCAGAACGCCGGCGCAGGGGTGCTCGGTGCCCTGACCAGCGACCACGGAATTCATCCTGCCGTCCGATATTTCGCGCGGATGGCGGACAGTTACGGAAGCGATGATGCCGCCGGGTTCAACAGCGCTGTCGCTGAATATCGCCAATGGCTCACGCCGAAGTTTGAGAAGGAGGTCAATAAGGCGCGCGCCGAGTTTTACTTCAATCAGGTGAAGACATTTCTGCACGCGACCATCATTTACATTGCGGCTTTCGTGCTTGCGGGTGGCGCTCTCCTTGCCTTTGGGAGCCTGCCCACGTTGTTCGAAGTGCTGCGGCGCTCCTCGTTCTACCTGATTCTGCTGGCATTCGTCGTTCACACGTTCGGTCTCGTGTTCCGCATGGTGCTGGAAGGACGGCCACCGGTGACGAATCTTTACTCGTCGGCCGTGTTCATCGGATGGGCGGCGTGTTTGCTCGGCATCATTCTCGAACGTGTTTATCGGGTTGGTCTGGGTTGTGCAGTCGCGGCGCTGACCGGATTTGTCACGCTTCTGATCGCGCATAATCTCGCAATTGGCGGCGACACGATGGAAATGATGCGTGCCGTTCTCGACACGAATTTCTGGCTCGCGACGCACGTGGTGACAATCACGATTGGCTATGCGGCGACGTTCTTCGCCGGCGGACTGGCGATTGTTTACATTGTGCTCGGCATTTTCACGCCCCTTCTTAGCGAGAAGGTTGGAAAGGGAGATTCCGATCTCGGCAAGGCGTTGTCGCGAATGGTTTACGCCATCATCTGCTTTGCGACGTTCTTCAGCTTCATTGGAACTGTACTGGGGGGCATCTGGGCGGATCAATCGTGGGGACGTTTCTGGGGATGGGATCCGAAGGAAAATGGCGCGCTGTTGATCGTTCTTTGGTGCGCGATCATTTTGCATGCGCGCTGGGGGGGATTGGTGCGCGACCGGGGCATCATGAATCTCGCGATCATCGGAAACATGATCACGGCGTTTTCATGGTTCGGCGTGAACATGCTAGGAATCGGGCTTCACTCCTACGGCTTCATGGATGCCGCCTTCAAATGGCTCATGCTGTTCTGGATGAGTCAGGTGGCCATCATGGCGCTGAGCGCGCTGCCGCTGCAGTATTGGAAGAGCTTTCAATCGCCGGCCAACCAAGAGCCTCCGAGCTCGCCGGATATCAAGTCTGCGGCGGGAGCAAGGGGCTGAAGAGCTGATTCAGACACCGCGGTTGGCCCGCCACAGCAGGACAGCGCCCACGGCCTGAAACACGAAGTTGGGCAGCCACATCAGCAGGTGTGGCGCGAACTCGGCCCGGTTGGTCAGTGATTCAGCCACGATCAGAAGGCCGTAATAGATCAAGACAAGAACCAGGGCCATTGCGATGCCAATGTTCGTTTCGCGGCGATGCACTTTGATGCCGAGCGGAATTCCAATCAGCGTGAAGCCAAAGCAGGCGAAGGAAAAGGCGATGCGCCGGTGGATCTGAACGCGATAAGGTTCAAGCACGTCGTCCATCCGCTTCTTCACCGAGCGTTTCTTTGACTCGGCTTCCTGGGAACGTGCTTTTGAAACCTCCAGAGGAACACTGAGCCGGCGTTCAACCTCCGCCATTTCCCGAATCAGCTGGCTGTAGGTCAGGTCCGTGATGCCCGGTTTCCAATTTTTCAGCTCCTGAAGATTCAGTTCAAATCGCAAGTCACCCGACATCGGCATGTCTCCGCCCGCGACAAAAATCATCTGCGCTTCGAAGGTCTGGAGGTAAATGACGCGGTTGGTTGAATCGTACTCCAGTTTTCCGCGAGGCGCGTTGACCATCCATTCCAGATGGGTCTCGTTGTTCACCTTGAACAGATGAATGTCCTGAAGCCCCTGTCTTCGATTCTGTCCAACACAGATCGTGAAGCTGTCGCCCTTGCCCTCAGCTCCCTTAAAGGTCACCGGCCGGCCTTCCGGCAGATGAATCGTTGCGAGGTTGGCGGTGAGATCGACGAGAATCTGTTTGAATGCGACACGCGAACGGGGGCCGAGATCGAGATTCACCCACGCGCTCAGGCCGCAGAGCACGAGACTGAGAACAAGGATCGGTGTGGAAAGGGAAATCAGGCTGACACCGCTCGCGCGTGCCGCGGTGAACTCCTGATCCGCGCTAAACCGACCGAACACCAGCAGCGTGGCCGTCAGCATCCCCATGGGAAGCGCATACACGCCAACAAAGGGAATCAAGGTTCCAAAGGCCTGTGCGACGGTGAAGAGCGACGCTTTCTGACTCATGATCAGGCGCAGGACATCGCCGAGCGCGTTCCCGAGCAGGAGCACAAACGTGAACACCGCCACCGTCATGAGAACCGTGGCGAGAATCTGTCGCAGCAGATAGCGATGTAACGTCTTCAAACAGCGAACTGAAAACAGTTCGCGCTCAGCATGTGGAAGCCGGAGGCAGAGTCAAGGCGTTGACAGCCTGAACGCTCAGGGATTTCGAACGCGATAGAAGCGTTGAGGTCGGGCTGCCGCGTCCAGATCCGTGAACAGGAGCGAACCGTCGGTCAATGTGTTCGTATGAACTGGAATCCAGACCGCGTTCGAAAGATTGGTCGTCGCTTCGATCACGAACGGAATCTCCGCTGTTCCGGTGATGAGAAACCTGAACGGGTTCACACCGCCGAACGGACCGGCCGGTTGCATGGAGGGATTCCAGAGGATTGCCGGCCGGCTGCTGTAAGTTGCGGTCCAACCGGTCGTGCCCGGCAGGTAGTAAACTTTCACCAGCGGCGAACCGTCGAAAAGTTCGGGAGTAAATCCGGGCGCGTTTCCTCGCACATAGACTTCCTTCAACTGCGGGTTGTTCGCGAAGGCCTGCTGCAAAATGAACACCAGGCTTTTCGGGAGAATGACACTTTCAAGATTCGCGCAGTTGTTGAAGGCTTGAAGTCCGAGAAGAAGCACGCCCTGGGGAATGCTCACGCGGCGCAGGCTCGAACAGCCCTCGAACGCATGCCAGCCGATTTCAGTCAGGCTTGCCGGGAAGATGATGTTCGTGAGGCTGTGACAATTCTCGAACGTTGAGTTTTCAATCTTCGTGATCGGATTTGGCAGCTGAATGCTTCCCAGCGATGTGCAGGCTGAGAACGCCGCGATCGCGATGTGTTGCAAGCTGGACGGAAGGGTGACATTGACCAGGTTCGAACAACCGGTGAACGCATGGTGGCCGATATTCGTCACGGAGTTTGGGATCGTCACCGAGGTGACCGACTGCACTTGTAAGAATGAGTTTTCTCCAATGGTGACCACCGGCATCGAATCCACAGTGGAAGGAATCACGACTGCGCCGCCCGGCCCGGTGTATTGTGTGATTGTCAACGTGCCGTTGTTGGTCGCAAACTGAAATTGTGCCTCAGCCGAAAAGGCGAGCAGAAGAAAACCCGCCGTCAAAAGGTGCCCTAAATTCAATTCCCGATTTTGAGAAGGCCGCTCTCCAAGCCGGCCGATGAAATGTCGAAACATGGTGAATGATAAAACGTTTTCCGGAACGCAATGTCGAGAGCAATTCCGAGCCCAGAAAGGGCAATTCGCGAATTTGCGAACAGGGTTGTTCGCACGGATGAAAGAACAGGAATCGCCAGTAACGTACAGATTACGATATGTCCTGAAATACGGGAAATCCCCACCACCGGGAACGCCGCCGAAATCCTTACTTTCTGTGCTTTGCGAGAAATCCCGGTTCCGTGCCGATGAGATCCGCCCGGCGCTGTGTCGCGAGCAGTTCGCCATAAACACGCGCGTCTCGGAGCATCATCTCAAGGCGCTTTTGAAAAGTGTCATTCACGATTTTGCCATCCTTCAAATCGTGTTCAGAAAATGAAACCGCGTAAGGCAGCGTCCATGCATAGCACTGTCTCGCCACTGTGCGGAGTTGATCGACGACTGTGAGGCCTTTCTCGTGCGATGCCACGACAGGAACAATCAGTTTGCCTGCGAACTCATGCCAGAAATGATCCAGGAAATTCTTCAATGTGCTGCTGATGCTTCCGTGGTAGTCGGGACTGCCAAGGATGAACAGGTCGGCCTGATGCACGCGGGATTGAAGCGCTTTGAAGCCGGGGGCGGAATAGGCGGTGTCAGGATTGTACAGCGGAAGCGGCTCGGACTGGAGATCCAGCACATCGACGGAACAGCCGTTGGCCGTCAGGTCGCGCGCGATTTCATTGATGATGATTCGTGTGACGGAACGGTTGCGCGGACTTCCGGAGACGGCGAGCACTTTCAATTTTGATTCAGACGACATGGCAAAAGAGTAATGCGCGTTGTGAAACTCTCAAATGCGCCGGTCATTGATGCCAGCCGAACAGCTTCAGTCCGGACACCAGTGCGTAGGCGACGATGGCGCTTGCCGGGATCGTGAGCACCCACGCCCAGACGATCGTTTCGACAACAGTCAGTTTCAGTGCGCTGAAGGCTTTGGCGGAACCGACGCCCATGATGGAGGCCGTGATCGCGTGTGTGGTGGAAACGGGCATTCCGAAATGAGCTGCCGTGGCAAGAACCGTTGCGCCGGTCGTTTCAGCGGCAAATCCATGGACTGGCTGCAACTTGACCATCTTGTGACCGAGCGTCTTGATGATGCGCCATCCGCCGGCAGCGGTTCCGGCAGCCATGGTGAGCGCGCAGATGACTTTGATCCAGAGCTTGATGCCTTCCTGATTCGCAGCTTTCTTGAACCAGTGCGCCGCTTCTGCCGGATTACGTTCAACGGCATTTCCCCGCAACGCCAGCAGTCCGAGATTGAACATGGCGTCGGCATTGTGGTGATGCGCGGCGCTTTGCAGCAGACGAATTCCTTCGGCAGAATCGGGTTCCACACCGTTGCCTTCAATGAGCAGGGTGCCAAAAACAGCCTGGGCCTCGGGATTGTTGCCCTTGCTGGCTGCGTCGCGATACCAGTCCGCAATTGCCGTGGCGGAATTGGTGGGCGCGTCCTTCAGGTGCGATAGGACCAGCGACGGTTCCAGCCGCGGCGCACCTTTGCGGGATTCTGCGGCGCGCTCGAGGAGTTGTTCGGCTTCGCCTTTTTTCGACTCCTTCGCCCGGCCGTCCTGGATCATCGCAGCCAGGTTTTCCATCGCATTGGGATCACCTTTATCCACGGCTTTGCGAAACCACTTTTCCGCGAGAACGAAATCCTGATGAACGCCGATGCCGTCGCGATGCATTTCGCCAAGTTGTGTCATCGATTGCTGGACCGATGTGCCTGGGGCATTGATGTGGAGGAATCGCAGCCAGGAGGGAATGTTGTCGAATGTGCCGGACGCTGTCGCGGCCATGAGTGCCAGAGCGATGATGCCCATCGTCTTCTGCGCGTCATTGGTGCCGTGGCTGAATCCCATGTAACCGGCGCTCAACAGCTGGAACTTGCCGAACACGCGATTGACCGTGACCGGCTTCCAATTTCGGAGCAGGAGATAAAGAATGGCCATCACGATGAAGCCGATGATGAAGCCGGCAAAGGGCGAGAGCATCATCGGGATGACGACCTTCCACAGCAAACCTTTCCCCATCCACCAGTGTTCGCTGCTCGGTTGCGACCAGATGAGCGCCTTCCAGTTATTATCTGAGGCCGCCAGTGCTGCGCCGCAGAGGCCACCGATCAGCGCATGGCTTGAGCTGGACGGAAGTCCGAACCACCACGTGATCAGGTTCCAGACGATGGCGCCGAGCAGGGCGCAGATGATGACGGCGGATGAAAGCGCCACGATCTTCGAATCAACCAGGCCGGAGGAAATGGTTTTGGCGACGGCAGTGCCCCAGAGCGCACCGAGCAGATTGGTGCATGCGGCGAGTGCGACCGCCTGGCGCGGTGTCAGCACCTTGGTGGAGACGACCGTGGCGATTGAATTCGCCGTGTCATGGAACCCGTTGATGTATTCGAAGATCAACGCGACCAGGATGACCGTCAGGACGAGCGTCATGGAGCGTCAGGAGTTCTTCAGGGCGATGTGAGAGATGACGTTGCCCGCATCGCGGCATCGATCGACCACCTTTTCGAGAAGTTCGTAAAGATCTTTGAGGACGATCACTTTCACGGCTTCGTGTTTGCCGCTGAAAAGATCCTTGAAAATGTTCATGATCGTGTCGTCCGCCTCACCTTCAATCTGTTGAAGCTTGCTGTTGAGGTTGTGAATCTCCTCAAGGTTTACGCCCTTGTGAAGGCTTTTTACCATTTCGACCACCGTGACGGTGGCCTTGTCCAGCAGTTCGATTTGCGGGGTGAAATCGACGCCGCGGACGTGATGTGCGGCGAGCAGGGCGCGTTCGCCGAACTTTTCAACGGTCTTGGGAATTTTGTAGAGGGCGTTGGAAAGTGCTTCAATGTCTTCGCGTTCCAACGCAGTAACGAAGGTAGTGTAAACAGCTTCCGTGATCTGCTTGGTGATTTGCTTGTCCTTGCGGCGGGCGACGGCGAATTCCTGAACGGAGGCGGGTTGATCCAGCGCCTGGCTGAGCTTCATCAGCGTCTGGACGCTGTTGCGCGCTTCCTGGGCGCTGGCTTCAAGCAGCTGGAAGAACATGTCTTCCTTACCGAGCAATCGTTGCAGCGAAAACATAGCGCCGACCTTTTACACTCGGCACGCGCCTACCGCACCTCAAAAATTCCGCTGCCCGGTAAAATGCCGCGCATTACTTGCGTTTAAGAATCACGTACGCGGCGAAACACATTCCGATCAGGTTCAGAATCACAGCGATCGCGATAAGCCACTTCCAGCGCATGGATCAAGGTAGCACGAGGCGTCCGATTCTCTTCCGCCAGTCCCAGGTTGCAAATTTTACTTCAGTTCAAGCGCCTGCGAAGCCGCTTTCTGGAAAACTCGGCGAACTTCGCTCCCGTCGCTGTTCGGGAAATTCGATCGCTGCACCATGAGAATGTAGGCCACGCCTTTCATTGGATCGATCCACGCCTGGGTTCCCCACGCACCGCCATGACCATAGGTTCCCGGCAACAACACTTCGGCGACACCTTCATGCGGTTCAAGCAAGATGCACGTCCCGAGGCCCCAGGCGTAGTTTTTGCCGCGTCGGCCGGAAGCTTCGTTCCGGAAAAAGCCGGTCGGCAGATCACCTGTCGTTGACTGGGAGAGGAACTGCATGGCGTCTTTGCTGAGATAACGGCGCCAGCCGAGTCGTCCATTGTTAAGCAGCATCTGACAGAACCGTGCGTAGTCGGGCGCGGTGGAGAAAAGGCCGCCGTTTCCCTGTGGCGGACGATTCTTTGAACCGAATTCATCGCGCGGCGGAACGGGATCGAGTGAACCGGTTTCACGATTCTTTGCGTAAGCAGTCGCGAGCCGGGCGCGCTGGGCTTCTGTGGGATAAAACGTCGTGTCTTTCATTCCGAGCGGCTTGAACAGGCGCTTTTGAAGAAAGGCATCGAAACTCATTCCACTCACGATTTCAACAATCCGGCCTGCGGCATTAATGCCGCTTTGCGTGTATTCCCAGCGCGAACCGGGTTCATACTTCATCGGCGCCGCGAGCCAGAGAGGGACGAGATCGGAGAGCGTTTGTGCGTTTCTCGCAGCGTCGCGCGGAGCTTCGCCCAGGCCTGATGTGTGATTGAGCAATTGAGCGATTGTGAGATTCGCCGGTTTGCCGGAAGGCGTTTTCAGGTTTGCGAATTCCGGAATGTATTTCGCGACCGGATCGGAGACGTGCAGCTTCCCTTCGTCCTGAAGCATCAACACGGCGACACCCGTCACGGGCTTGGTCATCGACGCGATCCAGAAGATGTCGTCCGCCTTCATAGAGCGTTTGTCTGCCGCATTTGCGAAACCGGTCGTTCCCAGGTGAAGGACTTTCTTTTTCGTCACAACCATCGTGACCGCACCGGCGATTTCGTTGGAGGCAACCATCCGTTCCATCGCTTCGCTGACGGCTGGCAGGACGCGTGGTTTGGCGAATGCCGGAAAGGCGAACAGCAGAGACAGAGTGAACAGAAGAAAACGAAGGGAACGAAGTGTCTTCATTCGGAAGCTATAGCGGTTCTGGAAGTGTGAGCAAAGCGTTTAGAGGCAATTTCGATATTCGTAGCCGCTGTGGTAACGAAGCGGACTTCCGGAGAAAATGCGAGAGTTTCCAGCTCCTCACGTCGGCGGCTGTCACCTCGACTGAACTTTGAAACTGATTGAGAGACACGAACGGAACTTGGCCGGTTTCGAAGTCGCTGGTAAGTGGATCGTCACTCGGGAGTTCACATGGGAAAATATCCACAAGAGTTGCGGCGCCCCAAACGTGTAGCGCAGCCGTCCCCGGCTGCCGGTCCGGCACCGTCCCGGTGCGAGATCAGGATCGGTCGGCAATGGAAGCTGGCAGCGAGACGCTGCCGCAACCCGCACGCGTGGACGCCCGCGCCACAGTCAATCCTCCACCGGCACGACGAGGTTCTCCATGATGTAATCTTTTCGATCGGGAGTGATGTGACGTGGATTGGCTTTAATTTGGCGATTTTGCCGAAAGAGATTTGGTAAAGCAGGGAAATGATTTTGCAAAGTCGGGTAACAAGGATACAAGAGTGTTGAACGTGAGTAAGAGACGCCAAGTTGAATCTTCGGTGATACAGGATGCGCTGGCTACGGCAGAAGTGTTGGTTTCGCTGAGTCAAAGCGAAGCTCAAGCTATTGCAAAAGGCATTCATGAAGGCGCAAGGGTGGAATTTGCGCAAAGTCTCTGTGCCAGGATTTTATCCCAGCTGTGGAATCGTAAACTTGGAGGTCGAAACAACTGGCCAGTTCGCAAATGTTACGTGCCATTGATCAGTGGTTATTCAGGGCTTACGGAGCGAGCGGTGGATGCCTTGTCGCAGTTGCCCGCTGCTCGCGCCGGTTTTCTAATTGGGCAAATGTATACAGCGCTTCTTCCCGACCAGCTTCGGAAGAGCCTGGGTGCCTACTATACGCCTGTCCCGCTGGTGAATCGGCTGTTGCACCTGGTGGAACAGAGTGGAGTGGATTGGAGTTCTGCGAGGGTGATTGATCCGGCATGCGGTGGCGCGGCGTTTCTTGCGTCTGTTGCTCCGCGTTTGGCATGCCGTTCCCTCTTTCGCAGGCCTGTCGACAAATTGTTGGACGTTGAAAACCGCCTGCATGGACTGGAAATTGATCCCTTCGCAGCTTGGATGTCGATGGTCCTTCTCGACATCTCTTTATTAGATCTCTCAATTGCCGCCGGGCGCAGAATCAATTCCTTAGTTTCGGCCCGGGACGCTCTGACTCTGGAAAGCTCCTGTTTTGGAAAATTCGACCTGGTCATTGGCAATCCGCCTTATGGAAAAGTGACTTTGTCCTCTGAACTTCGAACAAAATTCAAGGAGAGTTTGTTTGGCCACGCCAATCTTTACGGTGTATTCACTGAGTTGGCCGTTCGTCTCGCAAAACCAGATGGAGTGATTGCCTACGTGACTCCGACATCGATTCTTGGTGGTGAATACTTCAAGCAGCTTCGAACGTTCCTTTCTGCCAATGCTCCTCTTACTCTGGTGGACTTCGTCGTCGATCGAGAAGGTGTGTTCGAGGGGGTTCTTCAAGAAACAATGCTCACTGTTTTCCGGCGGGGCAAATTTCGTGATTCTACCGTGGAGATTCACCAGGTTGGAACGGCGGAACCAACGGCTCCCGTTGCGGTTGAAGCTGTCGGACGTTGCCGTCTCCATTCTGTGAAAGATGAGCCTTGGCTGCTACCCCGCTCCAAGGAGCAATTGCAATTGGTTGAGCGGTCTCACGCCATGCCGCATCGCCTCGCGGATTATGGTTTCGCGGTTTCCACCGGTCAGTTGGTCTGGAATCGGCACAAGGATCAGCTTAGAGCGGCATTTGAAAGCGAATGTTATCCGATCATTTGGGCGGAGGCGGTGAACGCAGACGGAACCTTTCGCTTCCAGGCTGCAAGGCGGACGCATCTTCCGTATCTACGACTGAAGTCAGGCCAGGATTTCCTGCTGAACCATGAACCATGCGTTCTCGTTCAGCGAACCACCGCCAAGGAACAGAAGAGGCGGCTGATTGCTGCGGTAATTCCCAATTCTTTCGTCGTGGAATATCCAGGCTTCGTCGTGGAGAACCATCTGAACATGGTGTATTCGCTTCATGCGAAACCGAAGGTGGGACTCAAGACCATGACTGTCTTGCTGAACTCTCCCGTCGTTGATCAGGTATTCCGCTGCATCAGTGGTAGCGTGGCCGTCTCTGCCTTTGAATTGAACTCTCTGCCGCTGCCGAATCCCGACCAGATGCGACGGTTACAGGACGCGGTTCTTTCCGGAGTGCCAGCGTCGGAATTAGACTCTTTGATCAATGGTTTTTATGTCGGTCCACTTGAAAATGCCGCCATTACCTCCAATCGTTCCCGCCAGGACCATTCTCGAGTGGCTGCCTGAAGTTTTTGCCGAAGGAACTCCACATCGCACCTACGTGGTCCGTGAATTGGCTGCGAACACCTTGTTCGTAATGCTTTACATTGGAGCAATCGAGGGAACAGGCCGGTATATGCGTCCTGACCAAGTCACGAAGATGACGGATCGTCAATCTGAATGCATTGGTGATGAAGCCCGTGAGAAATGGTGCCGGGATTCGCTCACGCCCGGCGCGATGCTTGATCTTCAGGGACGCTGGTATGCCGCGAATACCCGAGAACCTATTCGCGACGAGACGCTTCGAAACGGACTGATCGCCCTCGGTGCCGTGGTCGAACGCAAGGACCTGCCAACAACGTCTGCTAAACCCAGGTATTCCATCTCGAGGCATTTTGCCGAACTCCTGCTGGCTCTTCATGGCAATCCGCCAAATGCGAAAGAACTCATCGGTGAATGGCAGAAGGCTCATTTGTCCCAGGCAGCTTTGAGCCGTATTCATCTGATACGCCGAGGAACGGTTCAGTCGACGTCCGCAGACCGTATTTCGGTGACGTTTCCGAACGGCGAGGTTCGGCTGATGCTTCCAGGACCCAGCACAGTGATTTCGAAGGCGATCATCGAGGAATTTTGTCCGCGATTCATGCGGGAAGCCGGGGTGGTTTTTCTCAGTGAATCAGGCGACAAGGTGGTTGCGCGTGATGACCTGCTGGCAAGATCCATCGGCCTGAATTTGGACTACGGAAGAAATCTCCCCGACATCATCCTGGCCGATGTTTCGGTTGAATCGCCGAAGGTCATATTCGTCGAAGTCGTGGCTTCGGACGGTCCAATCAACGAAGGAAGAAAGGAAGCTTTGCAACAGGTGGCGGAATCTGCCGGATATGATCATTCCCACATCTATTTCATTTCAGCGTTTATGGACCGTGGTGCCTCGGCTTTCCGGAAGCTGGTCGCAGAGATTGCCTGGGGAACATTCGTCTGGTTTGTGAGTGAGCCTGACAAACTGCTCATTTTCAAACAGGGTTCAGGCAAGGAACTCTCCTCACTTTTGGACGGGTAGGTGTGCAATCAAAAGACGCCGAAAAGGCAGATCTAAGCTCTAAAAGTCGAGAATTCTCCGCATAGCTTCTGCTTTAAGCATTTTCGTTTGCTTAGTTTTCTTTTGTTGATCTCTTTGGTGGCGCCTCAATCCTCCACCGGCACGACGAGGTTCTCCATGATGTAATCTTTTCGATCGGGAGTGTTCTTGCCCATGTAGAATGTAAGGATGCCGGAGGCTTCGGTTTTGGGCGCGTATTCGACTTTGCTGACGCGCATTTGTTTGCCGATGAATTGCGCGAATTCTTTCGGGCTGATTTCTCCCAGACCCTTGAATCGCGTGATCTCGGGTTTGCCGCCCAGTTCCTTCACCGCCACGTCGCGTTCGGCTTCGCTGTAGCAATAAATCGTTTTCTCCTTGTTGCGCACGCGGAAGAGCGGCGTCTCCAGCACGTAAAGGTGGCCGTCGTGCACGAGCTGATCGAAGAAACGATAGAAGTAGGTGATCATCAAATTGCGGATGTGCATGCCGTCCACGTCCGCGTCGGTGGCGAGGATGACCTTCTCGTAACGCAGGCCCTCGGTGTTGTCCTCGACGTTGAGCGCCTGCATGAGGTTGTACATCTCATCGTTCT
>CALBZA010000061.1 GCA_937890005.1 uncultured Verrucomicrobia subdivision 3 bacterium
CGATCCCCACGATTCATCACATGATAAACCGCTCCTTCGTATTCAATCCGCAGCTTGCGCGGCACGCCGCCACACTCTCAGGACCATGCAAACACGGCAATAGTCAGTACCGACCCTTTATCTACGCCCGGAACATTTGTTTCGCGTCATTATATTTAGTCTTGGTTTTCAGAAAGCGGGCATTTATGAATTTTCGCCAATCCGACTTCTGATGAACTCACACGCACTATCCCGTATTGTCTCGTCATTGAAACAGGTCGTCTCTCGTGTTGCGCTATGTGGACTTCTTGGTAGCACGCTGGCGGTTTGCGCGGCGCCGCAGCCGACGGTTTTCGCCGGTTTACACAAATTCCCTATGGGCTTCCGACCTTATCGGGGATTGACGCTCGGACCGGACAACGTCCTGTACGGATGCACAGCGAGGGGCGGCAATGACGATCGCGGCACGGTGTACCGGATCAATCGGGACGGCACCGGATATGCCATCATCCATCATTTCTCAACCAACGATCAAGGTCCCGTCGCATCCCGGGATTTTCCCGGTCCCTATGTGATACGCGGCCGCGATGGCCTGCTTTACGGCATCACGCACCTCGAGACGGGTGGCGGCAAGATATTCAAACTCAACCGGGACGGAAGCGGCTACACAGTCCTGCACACCACTTCGCAAAACCAGAGCCCTTTTGCGCTGATGCAAGGAAACGATGATGTGCTCTACGGTGGAGGTCTTGAGTGCGTTTTTAGAATCGATACTGACGGCGGCAACTTCGCTACTTTGCACACATTCGATTCGCCCTCCGAGGGCAGTGGCGCCATGGGAAGATTGGTTGAGGATGACGATGGAAACCTATACGGCACGTGTTACTACCAGGGCCCGACGACTTCCGGAACCATCTTCAAGCTGAATAAGAACGGCGCTGGTTTTACTGTGCTGCACTCCTTCACTAACTCCACCACCGGCGGCAGACCGTATGCAGGATTGACGCTGGCGCGGAACGGAAAACTCTATGGCGTCGGTTTCCTGGGTGGATCAAACAATCTGGGGGTTATCTTTCGACTCAATACGGATGGCAGCGACTACACCATTTTGCACCATTTTGGAAGCATCGCTTCGGATGGGTTCAACCCTGCCGGGGAATTGCTCACCGGATTGGATGGCTTTCTCTACGGCACAACGACGACCGGGGGATCAAACATGCTAGGAAGCGTTTTCAGAATTGGCCTCGAAGGGAATGGCTACGAGATTCTTTATAGTTTTGTCAGCTCTGGTAACGCCCTCTTCGGTCCCGGGGCCTGGTTGGTGCAAGGACCGGCGTCGAACGGAAGCGGTATTCTTTACGGCACTACCCTGTCGCCGGGTGCGGAAGGCGTGTTTGCTTTGATCGTTAATCCCCCGCTTTCTATCGCTCCAACTATTCGCCAATCCGGTGGTGATCCTGCCGTGTTCTGGCCGGCCTGGGCGTTGAATTATCAACTCGAAACAACAACCGACCTGGTGAACGGCGAATGGGTGCCAGCCACGAACGGCATCCAGGTGATCGGTTTCCTGCCAACCAATGTGCCCTCTGGATCCTTCTTCCGGCTCGTCTGGCCGGAATGACAGGATTGTTTCAGCTTGGGTCACGATCCTTCGACAGCATCCTCTCAAATGGGCGAGCCGCCGGCGCAGCTGCTATTATCTCATTTCAACCCGTTGGGCGACCTCTTTCACGCGCAGTCCACGATATCGCATGGCAAAACCATTACCGCGTTCCAGCGCAAGTCTCCTTCAGCGCGCTCGCAACGAATATATCCCGCGAAAACAGGTCGAGCGGAATGAAAGATTTTACATCCTGAAATGCAGATCGCGGGACGCAATCCGCTGCGCCCGGGGCGGGTGCGCTCCAGTTCCCCGCCCCCACTTCCCCTTCCTCACCTCCCGAAACTAAACAACCGCAGAGGTCGCAAAGAACGCAGAGATGTTGAAGCCAACTGTCGAAAAGCCGGCTGGAGTTGCTCCAGCCGGCTTGTTGTTCAAACTCCTATTACTGATTGATCAGACGGTAGAAAACCGCCGGATTTTCGGGATCAATAGCGATCTCCA
The DNA here is from genome assembly GCA_937890005.1 of uncultured Verrucomicrobia subdivision 3 bacterium. Taxonomy (GTDB): domain Bacteria; phylum Verrucomicrobiota; class Verrucomicrobiia; order Limisphaerales; family DASXHY01; genus DASXHY01. The sequence goes on from CALBZA010000061.1 coordinate 2,084, forward strand.
CCGGGCTCGCAGCTCCGTCCGGATGATCGAACCACTCGCCCGACAATCCAGTGCTCAGACTGTTGGTTTGCGACTGCAGTTTGAAGGAACCGGTCCAGGAGAACGTCAGTGCGTTGCCCGACTGTTCCACATTGAGCGTCGGAGATTCCGTGCTTCCGCCGACGACTGAAAGCACGCCGGTGACGGCATCGAACTGCCATTCAAGTCCTTCGCCCGGTGAACCAGCGATGCTCGCGAAGGTTCCAACGGGCGTCGTTGCATTGACGATGTTGAAGGTATCACCGGCCTGAAGCGTTCCCGCAATGTTCGCGACGGTCAGCGTGCCGCCGTAATTCGCCGTGGCAACTCCCGCAATCAGATCGCTCGTGCCGGCCTGTTTATTGACGGTGATCAACGTGGTGCCGTTAAGCGTGAGATCGCCGTTGATCGTCAATATTCCAACGCCAGTGCCACCCGGCGAAAGCGTTCCGTTTTCCTCGACCGTCACAGCACCATTGACCGTTCCGAGTCCGGAGAGAACACCATTCGAGATGGCGACGCTGGAAACATTGGCCGTTCCGTCGAGCACCAGCGTTCCGGCGCCGACCTTGACCAGGTCACCGTTCTGGATGGTTCCGGAGAACGTTGTGTCCGCGGTGTTGTTGACATCCAGCGTCCGAAGGCCGCCGCCGAGATCGAACGAACCGGACAAGGTGAGCGCCTCCGAACCTGTAATCGTAAGCGGCTGATTCTCGCCTGCGGGGAACGCGAGATCGTTGCCAACGGTCCGCGCCGCGCCGACCGCGAACAGGCGTTTCAATGTGTTGGGATTATTCTCAAATGAGATCGCGCCTGTTCCGACCGGACCGGACATCACCGGGAGATCGACGGAACTGCTGGCGAAACCGATGCCACCGTCGGCGATCACTGTGCCGCCCGTGTAGGTGTTGTTGCCGCTGAGGATGGTGTTCCCTGCAACACCTGCCAGCGGTGAACGACGGCCAAAAATGCCCGAGCCCGAGATCGTTCCGTTGTAAACCTGGTCGCCTTCGTTGTTGTAGGTGGCGAAGGTGAAGGTTCCATTCAGAACCAGATTTGCATCAAAGGTGAGGCTGTTTGTCAGCCCGTTGTTGAGTCGGACGCGGGTGTTGGCGGTGGAGGAACCGGTCGGTGTGATGGTCAGGGTCTTTCCAGCCATGCCGGAGAACTCCGTTCCATTCAGAACAAGCGCACTGTTGCCGGTGTTGCCGAAGTTGATCGTGCTGTCTTCGGTCACATTGATTGAATTGGCGAGCGTGGCTGCGCCGGGGAATGTGACCGCGCCGCCCGCCAGCGTGAGTGTTCCCGAGCCGAGCGCGCCGCCGTTTCCAACTGAAACCGTGCCGCCGCTGACGATCGTTCCGCCTGCAAAGCTGTTTGCGATGTTCAGGAACAGCGATCCTTCGTCCGCTTTGGTGAGACTGCCAGGACCGGTGATGATCGCCGAATTCGTGAAGTTCACGCCGGCCGGAAGCGAGATCGTTCCGCCTGACGCTCCAAGGGTGACGCCGCGGTTGGCATTGATGCCTCCGCTCACAGTGACTTCAAGTGAACCACCGTCGAGCGTCAATTGATCTGCGGTATAGCTGGCGGGTGAAGCGCCGAGGTTTCCGCCGCTTGAAATGCTTACCGTGCCGCCCGTGACCGTTGTCTTGCCGCTGAAACTGTTGGCTGTGCTCAGTGTGAGTTTTCCGGTTCCGCTCTTGGTCAAACCCGCGCTACCGCCAATGCTTCCGCCCGATGTGCTGCCCAGTGTGTAATCCTGGCTGCCGGTGACAGTAATGTTCGCCGGCAGGACAACACCGACGATATCCACTGCGGGCGATGCACTGCCGCTGTTGTCGAAGATGACGTTGTCATTCTGCTGGAACACGGTGGCTTCACCGGACCAGTTTTCTGTCGTGGTGTCCCAAAGGTTGGCGATGCCATCGCCGACCCAGTTCAGGGTCTTGGGCAGAGTCACTGTAAGAACTGCGGGAGCCGACGTGATGGAGGTTGAATTGCAATCCACAGTCACAATGACGCGGTATTGATTTCCGGAGTCTTCGGCAACAACTGCTGGTGTCGTGTAATTGGCAGTGGTTCCACCCGTTCCGCCGGAGACATCATTCCAGTTCTCGCCGCTGTCGGTGCTGATTTGCCATTGGAACTTCGGCGCAAGCCCTGTTGCCTGCACGTTGAACGAAGCAGTCTGGCCAACCGCCACAGAGTTGTTGGCTGGATCACTGTCGATTCCAGCGCCTACGCACGCCTGGTTCAACTCAACGCGAAAGAGACTTGTGATGAAGTTGGTGGCGGTATCATTGCCGCTCTGAGGCCGGGTGTTGAAGGTGTCAAAGGTGAAGGTGTCCGGCGTGGGATCGTTGTAAGAAACGCTGAGGCCTTCGCCATCGACGCCCAATCCTTCACCCGTCATTGAGGCTGAAATATCCAGCGTGTCGCCCTCGGCACGAGTAAAGGTCATCACGAAGGTATAAGGCACGTCTTCCGTGTAGCCCGGCGTGCTGGTTCCGGCTCCATTCGCACGAGACGCCCAGGATCCGCTGGCGGAAAGGAGAGCGCTCGCCGTTGCCTTGTCCCCGCGTTCCATGATGGCAAACGAGTTGCCATGTCCAAGTGTGCCACTGCGAATGTTTCCAAAGATGCCATAACCCGCGTATGTGGCGCTGCCGGGTGTGGTTTCCGAGGTCACCCGCGACCCGGACGGACTGTCCACAACCGCGACGCGGAAGCCCTGTCCGGTGGCGGTGGAATTCAAACCTTGCATGGTGAAGACCCACGTGATCTTCAACTGATCTCCAACGTTGGCCAGAGTGACGGGGCTGGATTCCGGAGTGAAATAAGGGCTCTATAGCAGAATTTGTGGGTGGGAGGGTCAAGCAATTCCGGTGCGGCGAG
>CALBZA010000062.1 GCA_937890005.1 uncultured Verrucomicrobia subdivision 3 bacterium
GCCCCGGCTGCAGTTCGACGCGCCTCGCGGCGAACATCGAGCGCGAAATGAACCGGATGGCGATGGAATTTTTTTCGTCCTCAAATGCAGATCGCGGGGCGCAATCTGCTACGCCCGAGGCGGGCGTGCTCCCCACATAAAGAAAGGAGCGCATCGTTTGATGCGCTCCTTTGTGACAGGATTATTCGGATTACTTGCCCAGCAGGCTCAACGCGGCTTCGGCCATCTTCGGGCCGGTCATGCCGTGTTTCTCATACAGGTGCTCGGCCACGTAGGCGCTCTGGCCGAATTCGCCATGGATGCCGAGCGACTTCACCACGTGCGCGACGCCGGTATTCGAAAGCGCATGACTGATCTGCGAGCCCATGCCGCAGACGACCTGATGATCTTCGATCGTGACGAGCTTGCCGCATTTCTTCACGGCGGCGGCGATGGTTTCGAGATCGACGCGATTGACGAACGGATTGTTGATCACGGTTGCCTTCACGCCCTTGGCGGCGAGCAGCCTGCCTGCTTCCACTGCCTTGCTGAACAGCGTGCCGCAGCCGATCAACACCACGTCATCTCCTTCCTGCGTGACCTGCGCCTTGCCCCACGGATAAGTCGCATTTTCGAGCCACTGGACCGGATAGTTTTCGCGACCGACGAAGAAGATGTAGCTCTCGCCATCCTTGCCTGCCTTGCGATCTTCAGCCTGGCGGCGGATCGCTTCATACATCAACGCCTCGGCTTCGTTGGCGCAGCTCGGAGCGATGACGACGGTGTGCGGAATGGCACTGAGCGCAGCAAGGTAAGTGGTCGCCTGATGGCTCGCACCGTCCGCAGCGTCCTGGAATCCGACGTGCGAGAACATCGCGATGACCGGAGCCTGCGAAAGCGCTGCCATCGTGAGGGGAAGATTTCCCTTGGTGACACCGAACTGGCCGAAGGTGTCAACGATCGCAACGAAGCCCGCCTTGCTCAGACCGGCGCCGACGCTGACCATGTTGGCTTCAGCGATGCCGACGTCGATGTAACGGTCGCCGAGCGCCTTCTGGAACGTGCTGATGCCCGTCGAGCCCTGAACGTCCGAGCTGACTGAGAAGACGGGATAACCTTCCTTCGCAGCGCGGATGGCGCCGGCGGCGAGACCCGCTTGAACCTTGTCCTTCTTGACCGAAGGAGCGGCTGGAGCTGCAGCGGCGGCTTTGACTTTCTTTTCCGCCTCCTTCTTTTCCCAGTCGGCGCGGAGTGCCTTGCCCCAGTTCAGAAATTCCTCGGGGACGGAATCGCCTTTGTAGATTTCCGTCAGCCAGTCCATGATTTTTTCGCCGTTCGCGAGCGGGAATCCATGGCCGCCAGCAGCATTCTCTTCGGTGGCTTTGATTCCGTAACCCTTGACCGTCTTCACCCAGAGGCAGACGGGGAAATTGGGATTCGACTTAGCCTGCTCAATTCCTTTTTCGACCGCCTGGTAAACGGCCTGAAGATCGTGGCCGTTCGGAACCGAGATGACATTCCAGCCGAGCGTTCCGAGCGACTGGAACGTGCGTTGCATCGAATAGGAATCCTTGGTGATGCGGCCCGACAGCTTGGTGTCGTTGTCGGAAATGACCATCACGAACGGATTTACGCGATCCTTCGCGGCGAGGCCGGGAATGGCTGCGAACGCTTCCTTGGCTTCGCCTTCCATGCTCGCGCCGTCGGACACGAGACAGATTGTGATGCGATCATTGCCGGCGAGCTTGTCGCCGATGGCGAGACCTTGTGCCTGGGGGAGCGAGGAGGAGAGGGGACCGTTGCTGAGCAACACGCCTTCGGGATTGATGTGGCTTTCGCCGTGGCCGGTGAGCTTGCTCTTGATGCTGCGGAAACCTTTGAGGTCTTCAAAGGTCATGTTGTCGAAGCCGTAATTGGCGCGCAGCGCGTAGATGCCGTTCTCGGCGTGGCCGGCGTCATTGACGAAATTGTAGGCTTCGTGCCACTGGCGACCCTTTACGCCGAACATGATCGCGTGAATGGCGGCGTTCAATTCGGCAAAGGCGGAAGGTCCGCCCCAGTGACAGGCGGCACCGCCGACAACCGCGTGAATATCCATTAACGCCAGCAATGCGCGGGTGGCTCGGGGATCGGCCACCGTGACTTCCTCGCCGGCGAGGTTTTTGATTTTGGTCGAATATTTGGGCGCACCCGCAGGAGTGGGCGCGAGCCGGCTTTTGAGAGCGAGCGGCTTCAGTGGTGGAGCTTCAACTTTTGCAACGACTGAATTATCGGCGGCCATAGTATTCTGATATTAAGTTTCTTTCAAAAACGTCCGCGAATACTAAGCGAACCTTTCACCGAAAGGAAAATGAAAGTTCTGCAAAGTTCCCATAAGTGCAGGCACTGAGATGGATTATTCTGCGCGGACGATGAGCGAATCTCCCTTTCTCCTCCGCACCTCTTCTCCTTTTCTCTTTGGTCAGCAAGCCGGAGCCAGTGTTCAGACGCGAAGAATCTCGTGCGATTTGGCCGGTTCCAAGCCGGAGACAGTGACAACCCGCCCATGTGGGAGTAATGTAGCGGCAAGATGAACCCGCTGCCGTGGCCGGATAATCATCACCTCGACGCCGCCGAAGGATGGCTTGAACTTGGCGACGCTGACTTTGCGTCCGAGGAAATCCAACGCATTGCGCCGGAGCTGAGGCTGCATCCGGAGGTTCTCAATGTCCGATGGCAGATACTCGCGCGGCAAAAAGATTGGGACAATTGCCTCGTGATCGCCGGCGCCATCACGCGTCTTGTTCCCGCGTCGCCCGTCGGCTGGATTCATTTCTCCTACACGTTGCATGAGCTGGGGCGGACGCGTGAAGCGTGGGAAAATCTCTCAGTCGTGGCCGAACGATTTCCGGACGATTGCACGATTGCGTATAACCGCGCCTGCTACGCCTGCCGCCTCGGTGAACTCAAAACCGCGCGCGATCTTCTGACCCGCGCCATGAAACTCGGCGATCCCAGGGAGTTGAAGCGAACCGCACTGGAAGACCGGGATCTTCGTCCGCTGTGGAAGGTGATTTCGGAGTTGTAGGACTATAGGACGATAGGACTATAGGACCATAGGACTATAGGACCATAGGACTATAGGACCATAGGACTATAGGACCGCAGTCCTCTCGTCCCATAGTCCCATAGGCCATAGTCCTATAGTCCATAGTCCTATGGTCCTATGGTCCCATGGTCCTATCCTTCCTTTTCCCAAAAATTTTGCTCAAGCGTCAGTCCGCGCCGTCGATAGGGGTGAAATTTATGATGCGAAAGACTGAGTCGGTGATTGGACTATGGCGGTTCGGCAGTTCGGAAGTGCAGACCAGATGCGGCAGGTCCCCGCGAACGTATTCATCCCTTCCTCGTTTCTTCAGGTTGATCTGCATGATTGCGGCGGCCCTTGGAAGCGTTGCTCATTCCAGTGCGGTTCCGGATCAGGTGTTGACTCTGCCGCCGACGATTTTCGTCCGGCCGGGTGGAACCAGCTACACGTGGTATTACAACACTGCCACGACGCCACTCCAGGGCTATCCCGGTCAACATCCGGTTGCATCGGTCGGCTACTACAATGTGGAAGCTTTTGACTGGGACTGGGTGGTGACGCGCGGCTATTTCCAATACAGCAACAATGGCGGCGAAACATGGACCACCTACACGCTGGGAACTTCGGCGAACTACATCGCCAATCCCGCCAATGTCTGGCGATTCGTCGATACCAGTCCGGCTGACACAACAACGGCCAACTCCTTCGGAACCGCCTGGACGCTTCAGGGCGTTCCCAGCTCGGTTTCGTCCGGCGGAAACATCATTCCCGACAACGCGCCGACGAATATTCTTTCTGACAACCTGGCCGGAACGCTTTTCAACAGCCTTCAGCCCGGCGACCTGGTTGCGACGCTGACGCCCGGAGACACCGGCGCAACCCGCGGCGGACACTGGCAGATCGACAGTCAATCGGTGCCGGACCTGTTCACGCTGCAATTCACGAACACGACTGGAAACACCGCGGCACTGCGAATCGGCTCGGGCACAATCCCCGCCGGCGGCAGCACGGTGACTGTCACAGTGCGTTACTTCGACATTTACCAGACCGACGACTCCGGAAATCCGATTCCGGGCGAAGGTTTCAGCAAACAACTCAGCTTCGACATCATTTCGGAAACGTCGCGCGATCTTGAGTTCAGCAACGACATTCTGGTGAACAGCTACACGAACGACACGCAGACCATGCCCGCGATCGCAACGTTGAGCGACGGGCGATTCGTGGTCGTCTGGCAGTCTGCCGGCCAGGACGGAAAGAGTCTGAATCCTAACACAAGACACGGCATCTACGGCCAGCTGTTCTCCAGCGAGGGAACGAAGATCGGCGACGAATTCGTCATCAGCAGTTCCGGTGTGTTGGTGGACGAAGCTTCGCCGGCAGTGACGGCGCTGAACGATGGACGCTTTGCGGTTTCGTATCTGACGGCGGAATCGGTTTACGACGTGGCGTTCCGGATCATTGAAGCCGATGGCACTGTCGGCGCGGAACACATCGCGAACACCCCGTCGGGCAATTGTTACTCGCAATCGATCGCAACCATGGCGGATGGATCGATCCTGATTGGATGGTTCAATGATGACGCCGAGATGCGGGTGCATCTGTTTTCTTCGGGCAACGGAGGTTCGCTTTCAGGAGAACTGATCCTCGGATACTGCGGCTACACGATGAACGTTGGCGCCCTGAGCACCGGCAGTTATGTCACAGCGTTCAGCGATCCGGACACCTATGAAATCATGGTGCGTGTTGGTTATCTCGGTGAGAATCGAGGAACAGGAATCTTCTGGGGCGGCTACACCCCTCCACGCATCGCCGTGCTCGGCAGCGGCTTTGTGGTGGTGTCGGAGGTCTATGATTACGACACGGGCTTTACACGGATCGAAGGCGCGCTGTTCAACAACGCCGGCGTGAAGCAGGGAGAAACCTTCATCGTCCATGCCGGGACGGATTTCGGACGTTATGGTCCGTCCGTCGCGACGTTGAGCAACGGAGACTTTATCGTCACGTGGACTTCGGACTCGGATGACTTCCATCAGACCGGCATCATGGGACGCCGATTTGCCGCGGACGGGACTCCACTGGATGCGACGGATTTTCAGGTGAACGAACATCGACTGGGATGGCAGGACTGGGCTGCAGTCGCAGCGCTTTCGGATAATCGCTTTGCTGCCGTGTGGTCTGATATTCAGCCCGGTGGCGATGAAAACGTGAAAGCTCGCGTTTTGTTGCCGGCAAGTGCAGCTCCTACCGTCGCCGTCGATATCGACACCATATCGATTGGCGAAGGTTCTTCCGTCACGAACACCGGAACGTTTTCCGATGCGAATGGAAACGACACGGTTTCATTGACCGCTTCGATTGGAAATCTCTTCGTCAACACGAACGACGGAACCTGGACCTGGACGTTCACCACAACGGATGGTCCCGATGATTCTCAGACCGTTACGATCACTGCGGAGGATGGCAGCGCGACAAATACCGCCAGCTTCACACTCACTGTGACGAACCTGCCGCCCGTGGCGCAGGCGGAGTCCATCGGCACGCAGAAGAACATGCCGGTGTTTTTCACACTGACCGCAACCGACCCCGGCCAGGATTCAGTCGTCTCCTATGAAATCACAGCAAACCCAACGAACGGTTTCCTGGTCGGCATCCCGCCAGCGTTAAACTACATGCCGTTCATCGATGTGCATGGCTCCGATGCGTTCTCTTTCCGTGTCGTGGACAGCGATGGGGCGATCAGCGAGGAAGTTCTCGTTTCAATTACGATCACCAATTTCAACTTCCCGCCCATGGCCGGTCCCGACGTCGTGATGCGGCCGAACAACACGAAGATCGCGAAAGTGGTGAAAGGGATGTTGCTCGTGAATGACTCGGATATTGATGGCGACCCGCTTTCGATCATAGCCGTTGGCGATGCCATGCCTCCAGGCGCCACGGTGGCGTTCGCCGGCAATTTCATTGTTTATACCGCGCCGAGCACGAATGCCGGCATTGGGAGCTTCACCTACACACTCAGCGACGGACCGGGCGGCAACCTTGTGACAAACATCGTTCCGGTGCTGGAGATTGTTTCGGAAATCAACGTCGGGGGACCAAACCCAGCAACCATCGTTCAAAGCAACGGGAGCTTCAGGGTGAAGTTCGTTGGCGTGCCGGGCTACAACTACCGGGTTCAGTATTCGACCAATCTCAGCGCGCCTTACATCTGGAAGGAATTCGATCCTCTCGCCATCTACATCGCGCCCACAAACGGCGTGTTCGAACACGTGGATGTTGAGCCATCGGACGACGCCCGTTTCTATCGCGCCGTGCTGCATCCCTGATCCGACAACCAACCTTTAACGCCCTCATTTTACTCGTGAGAAACATTTCGAACATCGCCGCCATCCTGATGGCATCAGCCGGAATCGCCTCGGCGGACATCGTCACTGAAACCCGCACGTTCAACGTCGCGATGCCCATTGAGGATCCGCAGAATCCGCCCAGTCTCTTTCTGCAAACGATCAACGATTCCGCGATCCTTTCGCTCACAGCGGTGCAAGTCGGATTGCACCTTCGTGGAACCTTCCCGGACAACGGTTTTGCCAGCGACATGTATGTGGCTCTGAGCCTCGATCTCGGGCCGAACAGCATTCTGCTGAACCGCGTTGGAACGTCATTCGGAGATCCTGTCGGGTTCTTCTACGACGGCTGGAACGTTACGTTCAGCGACGATTCGGATAACGGCGACATCCATGTCTGGGACGCCGGCTCCGGTGTGTTGACCGGAACGTATCAACCGGACGGGCGCATTCTGGCCACGGACGAATCGCGGCCTGCGATGCTCAGCCTTTTCAACGGCCATTCCGGCAACGGCGACTGGCGGCTTGCGGTGGCTGATCTTTCCCAGGGCGGCCAGATGACGCTTGTCGGCTGGTCATTGACGTTGATTGGCGAAACCACCATCCCCGAGCCATCGAGCATCACACTGCTCGCCCTCGGCGCCGGGGCATTGCTGTTCAAGCGGAGACGGTAGGAGCGTGTCTGAAAAATCTGGGAGCGCGGCTGTGTCACTTGAGACCAGCCGCAGCGCTTGGAAACTTCCACCGATTGTTGCTTTTCGGATGGCTTCGGCGGGTCTGAGGAAGCCGGGGAAGGGATGGTAATTTGAATCAGCGTCTGCTAGAAAGACCTTACCTTTAAAGTTCGAGGAGCATTTCGTACATGAAAAAGGCTATTAGTTCAGCCTACGTTCGATCAAAAGGCCAGCTGGTGATTCCTTCAGGCATTCGCCGCCGATACGGCATCAAGCTCGGCACGCGCATCCATTTCATTGAAGAGGGGGAGCAGATCATTTTTCAGCCCGTCACCCGGGATTACATCGATTCCTTCTTCGGAATCTTCAAACAAAAGCCGGGCGAGAAATCCGTTGTTCAGGAACTCATAGAAGAACGACGGGCTGAAAAGGAAATAGAAAATCGCGAGTGAAAAAACTTGGTGCGGGATGCCGTTGTACGTCGTGCCCCCGGATCGTGAACCTGACTGATCGTCCATAGACCTTTCGAAAGGTTCCAGAGCGATTATCAGTTCTGCCGAAATGTTTTCCGTCGGTGTTCTGCAAGAAACGCTGGATCGGGAAGAACCGCGTCCTCAGGCAAAGTCAACGGCTGGCCGGCGTAAGCGCCGAAGTTTTCGGCTACTGTTCGTTGCGGCAGTTCTGCCTTCAAACGCGGAGAAAGCAGCAACCGCAGATCGTCGTCAAAAGTAATCAACCCTTGATCAAACGCAGCATCGTGAAGCCGCGACAAAGCCAGCCCATTGCGAACGTTCAACCTTTCGGAAACATGCGTGCCCCAAGGAAGGATGTGTGAGGCGATCAGCAGTTCGCGAATGGCGAGTTGGGTTACGCCGCAACGGCCGCCAAAGTTGTTCAATACCGCATCGCGAAAGTAATCCTGTCCACGACGGCGCTTTGCGATGGCGGTGGCGTCAGTCTGACCTGCAGGTGGACTCTTTCGAATACGAATGCCTTCGCGAGGCAACACCTCAAGCGTGCTGTTTTCATCCACTTCGAACAACTTGCGCAATGCATCTTCGGTGGCTGGAGCCGTTTCATTGAGATCGTGATGGAACTCGTCCCAGATTTCGCGATCGAGTGCGCTGGCACCTTCAAGTCCTCTGATGCCACGCAATTTCAAGGCCGGGTCGAGCGAAGCGAAGTTGCACAACTTCATTGCAAGACTGTTCGATCCCCTCCCGAGTTTTTCCGCCAGTGCAATGATCGCAGGTTGCCGGGCATGAAGCTGACCGAACGTGAGCTTGTGATACAGATTCAAAGCCACGAGAAGTTCTTCGCGCCTCCATCTTCTTCCGGTTGCCATGTCGGCAGAATGCCGAGGTGGAAATTCTGATGCGAGCAGGAAAAAGGCTTGTCATCCGAGATGTACCTGGCCAGGTGTTTCTGCCGGGATATGGAGAAAATTTATCGCATCACATTAAGTGAACTCGATCTCGGCCAGCTTCTTGATGGATTGGAAGTGCGCGCCGAGGCTTGGGAGAATACGGCTGATTACCATCGCACCGGGAAAATGCCGGTCGATTTCATAGTCGAAGAATCCCGCGATGCAGACGAAGCGGCCAAGATTGCGACTCACTACCGCTCGATCATCGGCAAGATTCGGAAACAACGGGACGAACAATCATGAACCGGGAAACTTCAAGCACGGCACGCAAAGGGTTCTGTATTTTCGTGGATGTCTTCCTCGAAGGATCGATGCCCTGCGTGAGCGACGAAAACGGCTATATCATCTTCGAATCTGAATTGGAGGCGCAGAAGGAAATTGCTGATCACCAGATGACCCGGCTTCGGGAATTCCTTGATGGAGATCGAGAATTTGAAGACGCCATCCAGGTTGATGAATTTGTGGTTCCGGTGACTGTTCTTCCTGATGGTACGATTGTGGACGAGGCTGGAAACTGCTTTAGTCCGAAACCGGATTGATCTTGGATCGGTTCCATTTAATCGGAATCTCAACGGCTGATCCGACGGATTTTGAGAAGAATCCAGTCGTGACGCAGAAGTTCTTTTTGTGAGTGGCGGTACATTCCCGTCCGCAACCTCTCATCGCGCGGAAGAATGCTCCGTGCTCCGGATTGTACTCTTCACGCGGAGTGGATTCGTGGGAGATGCTGTTTGGATCGGTTTCGAAACGAAATGTTCGACGACAGCAAAAACGGGGAGATGCCATACGGCAACAAGCTCAGCCTTCCTTTGCGTCCTTCAATCTCTGCGCCTTTGCGTTGAGCTGAAGCGGCGTCAGTGTCACGGATTCGGCTGCTGCGACGGTGACGTGTTTCCGGGCGGGGGCAGGTCGGGCGCGATTTCCTTCAGGTAACGAAACGGCTGGAACGGCAGCAGCAGGACTTTGGGAACGAAGTAAACCGGTTCGCTCTTTGGCTCGCCCAGTGTTCCCGTGAAGCGGTATTCGAACACTTTCGTCCCCGGCCACAAGGTCAGGCTCAGCAACCGTCCCACAGCAGGCGTGTCGCGGAGCAGTTCCGCCTGCGCGCGCGCGTCCACTTCGCCTGTGGCGATGTCCACCGTGCCGGAATATTGCAGCCGCATCATCGAGGCGCCGATTTCCAGGTTGTCGGAGTGCATCACGCCGTTGGTGATGACGAAATTCGCCCGCGCTTCACGCGCCCGGCTGCTGCCAAGGCCCATTCCGGGGACAATGCCGTCCAGCACGGGCGACAAAACCCCGAACAACGGAATGTCCCAGATCAGTCCGTCGCGAAGTTCGAATCGTCCGCTGCCCTGGATGCTGTGAAGATTTGTGGAACTGGCATCGGTCACCGTGAGACGTCCGCTCAGCCGTCCCTCCAGCCTGTTGGTTCTTGGAAGCAGATCGCTCATCAACAGATGCAGGTCGGCGTCATTTGCGAGGACATCGAATCCGAAACGGGCGCCACCTCCGGCTTCGCGGAAATCGAACGTTGCGTTGCCGGTGGCTGTGCCGCGGTAGAACCGTGCGTGCAGACCTTCCAGTTCCAGGTGTTCGCCAACCCAATGAATTCTTCCGGAAATGTGCGGCAGCCGGAACTTCCACCATTCGAACGGACCGCCCTCCAGCACGAAGTGAAGGTCGGCATCCTGTTCGTGTCGCATGGGAATCACGCCGTTCACGGTGGCTGAAACCGGATTCATGAAACGATACGGATCCATGTGCCTTGCGACCATTGGTCCGACGGCGCGCGTGATCACAGCCGGATCGGCCACGCCGTTGGCGTTCGTCAGGTAGATCTTCCAGTTCGGAATGTCGATATCGACGCTGGTTGCCGATCCGTATTGCGTGCCGCCGGCGCGGGAGGCGCGCGGTTCAATGATGCGGACGTAGCGGTTCGTGTATTCGATCGTTGCCGTTGCGTGGTCAAACGATTCCTCACGGATCAGAAAATTGGTGGCGGCAATCTGAATCTTCGCGCCGATGCTGTCGTGATCGTACCATCGACCGCGGATTTCGCCTTTGATGGACGGCGGCTGCCTCAGGCCGATGATCGTGTAGATGCGCTGCTGTTTGGTTTCGAGCAATGGCTTGAGGGCGGCGAGGTCGATCGCGCTGTCGATTTTGAACCAGTAATCACGAGTCGCCTCGTTGGAAACATGGACCAGCTTCAGATCGCCCTCGGTGCGGTGGGCGACGAGATCGGGCAGGCGCCAGAAGAGGTTGGAGTAACCGAAGTGGGATTGCGCCGCGTTGAACTGCACGCCGCGAAAACTGCCTTCGCCAACGTCGAAATGTCCGTCGAGCAAAATGGTGGGGCGCACTTCATTCCGCCAGTCGGCGTTTGAAAGATTTGTCCACGCCGGAAGCGTCATCGCTCCGGACGCCTTCAATTTCGGCGGCACCGTCCACGCGAACTGCTGAATCCATTGCCGGCTTTTCTCCGTCAGCAGCGGACCGATTTTCTGCGCATCGAAATCGGAGTTCCCGTTGAACCGAAATTCCCGCGTGGCGACATCGACCGCGGCATCTGCGGCGACATTGCCGCCATAAAGTGTCCCGGCCAGGTGATTCAACTTCAGATCGGGAGCGTCCCAGCTGGCGTCGCAGGAGAATTGATCCACGTTCAGCTTCGGCGATTTGATCCCCGAGAGTTCGGAATGCCAGCGGAGCGAATAGGGCGCGAGATTCGTCCAGAATCCCCAGCTGGAATCCAACGTTTCCAGAAGCGGCGCGGGTTCAAACGAGCCGGTCAGCTTCACCTGTTCCGCGGAACCGTGCGGGCTTTCGAATCCGGAAACTGCGATCGATCCCGAACCTGTTTGCGGCAGGGCATTGGTCATCGGGTGACGCCAGTTCGCGTTGATGCTGGCATTTCGCGCGGAGCCCCAGCGGGTGTGAAGCGCGGCGGCGGAAAGCTCGAGTTGTGCGCCGATGAGATTCGTGTCGGGCAGTTCGGAGATGAGATGCAGGTTGAGATTCAGGTTCGTGGCGCCGGCCCAGCGTGTCTGCGCGCTTGCGGCATTCAGCTGAAGGTCCACTTGCGAGACGATGTTGCTCGTGCCGGGAAGCATCACGACGGTGAGGAAGGCATCTTCAACCTTTCCCCACGGCGTGTCGGCGTCCGGCGTGCTGACGTTCAGGCGAACCGTGAAACTCTGGATTTCGCGCACGTCGCCGCGCACATCGAGATTCAATTCCGGCGGCGTGGCAAAATGAATCCGCTCCAGCGTGTCGGCAAGCTGCTGAAGCCGTCGTTGCACCGCGCCGGGTTCGGACGGTTTTCTGGGCGTGGTTCGCAGTTCGCGCAGAGCTGAGGCATTGGTCAACACGCCGCCGAGGTTCAGCTTCGCGCCGGCAAACTGTGCCTGGAACTGGTTGAGTTCCCAGAGATCGTTTGGCAAAAGGCGGAGTTCGGTTTGAATTTTCTCCAGCGCGATCTTGCGGCTTGGCGCGTTGGTGTCGGAAATCTCCCAGTCGAGTTCGCCGTCCTTCAATACCAGTCCGCGCACCTGGAGTTGAAGCCGGAGCAGGGCGCGATAGTCGATTTCCACCTCGGCTTCCTTCACGGTAAAGCGCGGGGCAACGGTGCCGTCCGAGCGCACGAACTGAACTTTCTCTGCAACGATGCCGCGGTTCCATCGCCAGCGCATGCGTTCGAACTGAAGATCGATGCCGCGATGATTGAGTCGCGTGAGCAACGGGCGCTTGATGAAGTCGGGGAGCCCGATGCGGTTCAAGTACAGCAGGCAGCAGAGCAGGATGAGAATCACCGAGAGCACGGCGATGCGGAACCTGCGGAAGTAGATCCGGCAGGTTCTCCAGAAGCCGCGCTTTTCAGTCTTCGCCATCGTCAATGCGTCTCGGCCGGCAGCGTGAGGAACAGCTGGACGAACTGGTAAACCGTCCAGGGAAACTCAAACACCCACGTCTCGCCATCGAGCTTCGTCATGGCAAAGGGAAATTCCGATGGCGCCGGTTTGCCGAATTCGACGGTGAGAATTTCGCCGCTCTTCAGCTCGATGCTGACGCGATGGGCCGTCTCCTTGAAGCCGTAGGCATCGATGTTCGCATCGCCGCGCTGAGCCCAGTAAGCGGCCGCAAGATCGCCAAGCCGCACCATCGATTCCTCCAGTTGTGCCGAAACGATGTCATCGACAATTCCCTGCGAGCCGGGCGCAAGCGTCCAGCTCTTCTCCGTTTTTCTCAGAAATTTCTTCGAGCGACCGCCCTGTTCGATTGTCACACCGGCGACCTGTGCGGGAGTGAAGTTCCAGATCCGGCGCTCGCGCATCTGCCAGCTTGCGGACGGGAATTGATTGAGAACGGCGGGTTCCAGCCGGTAAACGAAGCTTTCGCCCTGAACGCGCGCGAACATGGTTTCATTGGTCCCGATGTCCAGTTGCGCCATCAACATGTTTGTTCCGACGTCCGCAGCGAGATTCGCGTGGAAGATGAATTTCCGGAACGGCTGCGTGAGGCCGTACTTGGGAAGGTCGGCGGCGGGCACGACATCCTTCTCAATCTGCGCCGATGTGACCTGAAGGTTTGTGAATGCTGCGATCACCTGCATTGTGAGATTGCTGTCGGCAGGAAGATTCTGAGGCATCACGCGCCAGGCGCCATTTTCGGAGCGAATGAGCGAGAATTGTTCGTCGGCGTGGAAATCGATCTGATCCGGCGGAAACGGCAGCGCGAGCAGGTGCGGATCGAAGAAGTCGCGGAAACCGTGAGTGTGAGCGGAGGACCACGATTTGAAGAATGTATTTGGCACGGTGACAACCGTTGCCTGATCGGCGCGGCGGGCATAGACGAGATTCGTGTTTCCAGCCGGGCTTTCTCCGAAATCGATCCGCGCCACGGTATTTGTTCCGTTCAGAAGATTCAGACTCAACTTTGGCGGAAGAAGACCGAAGGATTCCAAATCCGCCGCGGGATCATCGGTCACGAATTCCTGCGCACGCATCGTCGGAAGCTGATTCAACGTCTGGGTCACTTTAGTGCTGTCGGCACGCGTGTCATTGGGCGAAAGCATTCGCCACTGGCGGTTGTTGGAATTGAGTTCCAGTTCCAACACTTTCGCGGCGTTCGTGACGAGGACCCGGTCGAAACCGACATGCGCCCAATCAAGGATCGCGGTGTCGCGCCACGGACTCGGTGAAGTGGGAATCAATTGCAACACGGAAGCGTCAACGACATGAACGCCGTCCACGCCGACCAGCTGCACGTACACGCGATCGCCGGCTGGTGTGCGATTGCCGATGAGCAGAAAGTGTTTCTTGATGTCGATCATCAGCGAGCACTGGGGCGACGCGAAACCGAACTGTGTTTCCCAGTCGGGCGTTGCGGCGAGTTCGGTGGCGGAGAGGTAGGGCGCTGCGGTGAGTTTTGACAGCGTTTCGAGGAGAGCATCGATGCGTTTCCCGTTCGCGGCGTAGGCGATCGGTTCGCGCAATGTCCAGCCGTCGTTGGTGCGGACGGCGACGATCGCGCGCTCGCCCCTGGGCTGGAGTTGAATCGTTTTGACCGATTCGGGATTGAAACCGGGAAGAACGGCAGGCGGCCCGGCGGGATCGAGATTGATATGCCGTTCGAAAAAGAAGATGAACGCGAACAGACCTGCCGCGACTGCCAGCAAAACCAAAGTCTTCTTCGGGTTCATGCTATTTGCGCCGGACCAGCCAGATCACTCCGCCAAAGAGCAGGATGCCGCCGGGAACTGCACCGAGCAGAATCCACTGGAGCGTCCGCATTTTCGACTGTGTTACGACCAGGCGGAATTCAGTGACCGGTTTGGGGCCGACGCCTTCGAGCAGAAAATTCCGTTCGCCCAGCCAGTTCACCGCGCCGTGGAGGAAGTCGCGGTTCGCCACGAGCTCAATGTTGCGGTTGTTCAGAAGGAACGAATCGCCGACGACCAGCATCCGCGTGGCGCCGCGTTCGCGAATCGGACCTTTCACGGTTGCATCCACCGCAACCATCACCGAACGAAGCGCCGTTTTCTGCGATTTGTCGCTGTAGAGATACGCATCGCGGCAGAACGCCACCGGCTCCACTTTGACATCCGGATTTTCGACGGTGTTGGTCACGTAACTGACAGGGCGGGGGACAAGCATGTAAAGGCCGGAGCCGACCGCGGGATTGAGCGCGGGATGAAGCGAGAAGGCGCTGACGACCAGATTTTTTCCAGTGGCCGGATCCAGCGCGGCGGGATCAATCACGAGGTCTGAACCGACATGAACTCCCCACGGCAGCAGGGCTTCTTCAAGGCCGGACGGTTTCGCCGCGGAACGGGCGTCGAACAACGCAAAGAGCCGGCCGCCTTCCGAGAGATATTTGCTCACCTTGGCAATTTCGAAATCAAGCAGCGCCGTCGTGGGACCGGCGACAATCAGAAGATTGCAATCCATCGGCACTTCATTGGTGCCGGTCAACGAGAGCGGCTGGATGTCGATGTAATTCTGTCGAAGCACGCTGGCAAAGGTCTGATAACCGGCCTCGCTTGCGTCGGTGAGTGAATGTTCGCCGTGACCTTCGACGTAATAGGCTTTGAGCGGCGTTGGATTGATGACCGAGAGCAGGGCGCCGGTGAAAAGCATTTCTCCGTTGAACGCAACCGGCTTGCGGCGGAACTCGCGTTCCGTGCTGCCCTCGACGGCTTCGAGCGTGTATTGCGTCAGGATTTTCGAATCGACGATCTTGGAGCGGCCTTCGCAGTCGAAGATGACGAAGTTGTTGTTGGTCGATGCGCCGAGATTGTATTTGGCCTTGATCTCCTGCGCGGTTCCGGGATCGCGATAATAATCCACCGTGCGGAGGGCCAGCTTCGGATTCGTGGAACGGTATTCCTTCAGCAGCTCCATCACGTCGCCGTACATCGGTTCGTCGCGATCGTAGTAAACGGTGATCTGGACATCGTTCGTGATGGAACGGACGAACTTTTCTGTGCGAGAGGAGAGTTGAACCTTGCTGTTGCTGCTCAGGTGGACGCGCTTGAAATAGCGGCTGGCGAGGTAATTGGCCATGACCACCAGCGCGAGGACAACCACGGTCGCAAGAACGACGTTGAAGCCGATGCCCCAGCGTTGGGCGGGCGAGAAACTCGGTTTGTTCGGATCGTTGGCCATGTTATTTCCAGCGGCGGCTTTCAATCACCCGCAATGTCAGAAAAAGGAAGAGCGCCGAAACCGACAGGCAGAGGATCATTGGACGCGTGTCCACAACCCCGCGAACGAAATCGTGCATCTGATCCGGAAGCGCAAAGAACGCGAGCAGCTTCGCCTGCCAGCTGGTTCCTGAAACGCCCTTGGTCAAAAAGCTCAGCATGAACACGCCGACGCTCAGGACGAGGCTGATCATTGCCGCAGTCACCTGGCTTTTTGTCAGCGCCGACGCAAAGCAGCCGAGCGAAAGAAACATGCAGCCGAGCAGGAAAATTCCAACAAATGTGGCGCCAATCACACCGGGATCGAGCGGCGCGGCGCCCTGCGTGAAATGCCGGATCAGGAAAATGCAGCCGAGCAGCGGAAGCCACATCACCATGTAGAAGATCACCGATGCAGTGAACTTTGCGGCGACCACCTGGAAATCGTTCACGGGCGTTGTCATCAGGGTTTCATACGTTCCAGTGAACTTCTCCAGCGCGAAGAGGCGCATGGTGATGACAGGAACCGCAAGGATCAGAATCAGCCAGAAGAACTGCGTCATGTAGAACAGCTCGGTGACTGGCATTGGCGTCGGATCATTTCCAAGATTGATCAGCAGCACGACGAAGCTGAGTCCGATGAGAAACGCCGCCGCGGCGATGATCACGTAGCCCGTGAGTGAGAAAAAGAACCCGCCGAGTTCGCGGCGGACCAGGGTCAAGTAGGCCTGCATTACGCTTCCTCCTCCTCATCGGCGCGCGTCACATGGACGTAAATGTCCTCCAGCGAATGACGGCTGCGGGTCAGTTCGCGCAGAAACCATCCGCGCTCCTGAACGATTGCAAACACCTGCGGACGGATGTCGATGCCTTCGCGCGGGGTGAGGGCGCAGCGATAAAATTCGCCTTCCGCCGCCGAGACATCGAACTGTTCGATTTCAGGAATCTGCATCCAGCATTCGATCAACTCGGCTTCGGGCGCGGCGATTTCTGCGATCACCTGGCTGTTGCTGCTCATGAACCGTTGCAGGTTCTCCGGAGTGTCCGACGCCAGCACCTTGCCCTGATACATGATCAGCATCCGGTTACAGGTCATCTCCGCCTCGGGAAGAATGTGGGTTGAAATCAAAACCGTGTGCGATCCGGCAAGGCTCTTGATCAATTGCCGCACGGAACGGATTTGATGCGGATCGAGCCCGATTGTCGGTTCGTCGAGAATGATCAATTCCGGCTCGTGCACCAGTGCGTCTGCGAGACCGACGCGCTGTTTGTAGCCTTTGGAAAGCTGGCCGATGATTTTGCGGCTCACGTCGGTCAGTCCGCACTGTTGCATCACCACATCGACGCGTTCCCGTGAACGCCGCCAGCCCAGTCCTTTGAGCCGGGCGCGGAACTTCAGGTATTCCCGGACGCGCATGTCGAGGTGCAGCGGATTGTTCTCCGGCATGAATCCGATCCGTCGGCGAACTTCGGTCGATTCCCGGAAAACATCGTAGCCGCCGACGCGAACGGTTCCGGATGTGGCCGGCATGAACGCCGACAGGATGCGCATCGTGGTGCTTTTGCCCGCGCCGTTCGGTCCAAGCAGGCCGACGATCTCGCCGCGTCCGACCGAAAAGGAGATATCCGACACAGCGGTGTGACCCGCGTATCGTTTGGTCAGGTTTGCAACCTCAATCATCAGGCCATTGCTCATGAACAGACGCGAAGCTTAGTCAATCGGCACTTGGCACAGCCAACAAAATTTTGTTTCTACCGCTCCGTCTGGTGCAACTGGTGAACTGCGCCATGAAATGTTCCCTCGCTCCGCACCGAAGCGCGGGGAGTGGAGGAGATTTCTTCCAAATGGATTTCGCGCTTTGAACCCATGAGTCGTCGGGAGGACTTGCTTTACCCGAACGATTTTCAAACCGAGCGGCAGCTCCGTCCTGCCAACAACAGGTAGGGCAAAGCTGCCGCTTTGCCCCATTCTCCGCACCGACCGGTGTGTTCTGTTCGTCAACGACATCACACCACGAAATCTCCCTCTCCTCCGGCTTCGCTCGGAAGAGTGGGAGACGTTGGTATCGCGCTTCGCTGAATGCTTCATCAATTCGGTTGCGTGTGTTCAGTTGCCCCGCACGGTCACTTCCGCAATGGCGCGCAGATAATATCCAGAGCGGTGCGGGATGAGAACCGAGAGCAAAACTTTCGATCCGGAATGCTTGTCCTTGAGCATTTTTGCGAAGCTCAGGATGTCCGCCGGAGTTTGATCATCCACAGTGAAAACAATCATGTTCGGCTCCAAACCGGCCTTTGCCGCCGGACCGCGCCGGTCAACGTCCGAAATGAGGAAGGCCACTTCCTGTCCGCGTGAAATCGGTTGCAACTTCAACCCGAGTTTCTCCCGGATCATCTCGGCATTGAACACTTCCGCTTCGGGAATCAGCTTCACATTCGCTTCGGTGAGGGAACCGTCGCGCCGGAGGACCAGATTCACGGTGGATCGTGGTTTGGCGGTCAGCAGATCGCCGAATTCGAAGATCGTTCGCGGGACAATTCCATTCACCTGCATGACCGTGTCGCCGACGCGAATCCCGGCCTTCTCGGCCGGACTGTCCGGTTGAACGGAGGTGAAGACCAGCGGGTAACTTCCGACACGCACCCGCGCGCCGAACCAGTAGGTTTTCACCACGTCGCTGATCGGAAGAATGTCACCGAGCGCCTCCTGCACGGTTCGAATGGGAATGGCAAAACCGATTCCCTGCACCGGCTCGCCGTCGCGAGTCTGATTGAACACCGCCACGTTGAGGCCGATCAGTTCACCGCGAAGATTGACGAGGGGACCGCCGCTGTTGCCGTGATTGATCGGGGCGTCGGTCTGAATCCAGTTTCCCGGCACCAGCGGCGCGCCTTCCTGTGGAACGGTCCGGCTCTTGGAACTCAGAATGCCTCGGGAAACGGAACCGCCGAGGCCGTAGGGATTGCCGAGTGCGAGGACGGTTTCGCCGAGCAGCAAATCATCTTCACGCGCGAGTCGGATCGCCCGGAATTTCTCTCCCGGCTGTGACTTCAATTTCAACAAGGCGACATCGCGTTTTGGGTCGCTTGCGATGATCTCCGCCTCGTAAAGATTCGTTCCCACGTTGAGCTGAACGCCCACCTGTTGAGCGCGTCGGACAACGTGATCGTTCGTCAGCAGATAACCGTTTTCATCGATGATAACTCCGGAGCCGAGACTGATCATTGTGTCCGTCGATTGCCTTCCGAAGAAACGTCGCAAGCCTGCCTCGAAGGGATCCTGCACCGGCACGACCGTTCGGGTGCGGATGTTCACGACGCTCGGCATGACCTGTTCGATCACACGCACGGTCGCGTCGCGGCGCGGGTCCTCTTGCGCGAGGGAAGCGGCGGTCGCCGGCAGATTCGATTGAATCAGCCAGCCCGCAGCGATTGCCGCGATCCACTTTGACCCAGTCATAAAACCTTTTGCATTCACCTGTGAACAGTCAGTTGAAACGGCCGGATGTTCAATTTTGCCGGCAACACCTTCTCTCCCTTTCTCCCCAACTCCTCTGCTCCCACGGCCTTCTCAAACCGTCCCCGGCGGCCACAACGTCTCTCCGACGTCCGTACGGTAATAACTCCCGACGACCCGCAGCTTCCCAATATTCGAATAAGCTTTGGCAATCGCGCTTTTCAACGTGGGCGCGATGGCGATCACGTCGGCGATGCGCTGTCCGGTTGCCATCAATTTTCCTTCGCTGCCCCGCGCAACTTCATTCCACCACACGTCACAATCAAGCGGTTCGCTGACTTCCAGCGGCAACTGCGGTCCGCGCACCTGGGTGAACGGATAACCGTAGCCCGCGAGCGTGAGTGAACAGCCGAACTTCAAATCTTCCTTGAACCGAAGATCGAGTCTCTCGTTTCGCGTCGTTCGCACCACGGCTTCGACCGGATTCTTCAGCATGCGCAGAATCATCGGTCCGGACGTGACGCCGATGCGGATGTTGTATTCGATGACATGCCATTTGCCGCCGCGTTTGATTGCGGTGACCTGCAGCGGGCCGTTGAACTTCACTTCGCGCAGCCAGGGGAGCAGGGGATGAATCAGCTGTTTTGCCAGGCCGTATTTGTCGTCGGGATCGCGTTCCACCAATCCGCCCAGCGGCGCACCGGCCACGATGCCCATGTTGCCGTTGAAGGCGTATTTGTATTCCTGATTCGTCACCAGCGAGTAAATCTCACCGCCGCTCACCAGCACAATGTGCCCCGCTTCGGCGCGCCCGAGATATTCCTGCAGAAACACGCCCTCCGCATAGTTCACATTTCGCAGCCACGCCCGGGTGTCCTCGACCGTTTCGCAGAGAATCGTGTGAACCGGACTTGTTGGGGAACAAAGCGGGTTTTTGATGACGAACGGCTGGGGATGATCGCGAAGAATTTTTTCGGCTTCGAGCCGGTTGGACGCCACGTAAGCCTGTGGAAAGCGAATGCCGAAATCCGAACAAAGTTTTCGCGCAAAGTCGCGTTCGCGTTCGATGCGCATTGCTTCGCCAGTCGGACTGAAAATGCCTGTGCCGGATCGAACGAGGTTTTCCGCCCACGGCGCCTGCGCCCAGTCGATGGACTGTGGAATGACGACGTCGATCGAACGATCCGCGAGGATTGCGGTGGGATCGGCGATGGCGTCTTTCGAAAACGCCGGTCCGACGAGCGTCGGCGGGAAATGACCGTAGTTGCGCGTGAGGTAAGTGGAGACTTTTGCGCCGGCATCTTTGAGGGCCGTGCCGATGCTGTGCGCAAAGGAGCCAACGCCGAGCACGAGCGCGGCGGTCTGCTTGCGGGTTGTTCTCGATCGAGTTGCTTTTGCCATCGCGATCCTTCGATGCGCGCGAGGTTAGAACCGGCGCCGGTTGAATACAAGAGCGGTTAGGAGAACGAGAAGCTTGGGGTGATAGGCAATCGGCAATCGGCTATTGGCTATTGGCTATTGGCTATTGGCGAGGCGGACGCACAAGGCGGCTCGCCAATCTGCCCCTTTCCGATCTGTGAAAATCTGTGTTGATCTGTGGCCAAAACTTCCGTCAGAAAAGCAGCCGCACCGCTGCGATAATCGTCAGAATCACCACCACCTGTTCGAAACGTTCCTGATTCAGCCGTTTCAGAATGCGCGGTCCCAGAAGCGCGCCCGGAATCATCGCAATCAACAGCATGGCATCCATTCGAAGCGAATCGGCAGTGATCAGTCCGAGATGCACGCTGAACGGTACTTTGAACGCATTCACGAGCATGAAGAACCACGCGGCAGTTCCAACGAATGCCAGCTTCGGCAAACCGACCGCCAGCAGGTAAAGCGTCATGACCGGTCCCGCTGCATTGGCTGTCATGGTTGTGAAACCTGCCAGCACGCCGGTGATGGCAACGAACCAGATTGAATGTGGCAGATGCGAACTTTCGTTCCCGGAATAACGCTTGCGCCAGAGATGAACGGCCACCATGGCGATCAGGATCGCACCGATGCCACGTGCGACATTTTCGCTGCTGATTCGGTCCAGCGCGAAGTATCCGGCCACCACACCGGCGACGACCCAGGGAAAGAGTCTCCAGAGATGCGACCAGTCGGCGTGCTTGCGGAAGAATGCGATGCCGAAGACATCCGCGCACAGCAGCAATGGAAGAAGTGCGCCGGTCGATTCGCGCGCGGGCAGGGCATTGGCGAAGAATGCCACCGACAGCACGCCGAGTCCGGCGATGCCGGTTTTCGAAAGCCCGGTGCAAAACGCGCCCAGTGCCAGCAACACCCATTGCCAGAAGCTCAAATCCATCGCGGCATCATGCCGGAGACGAATGCGGCAGATCAACCAACGGTTCTGGGGCGGGAGTTATCCATGGATGCACACGGATAGACACGGATAACGGTCATACGATCTGAAATTCCGAATCGGTTTCCGAGTCCATCATCCGAACATTGTCACAGACTTTCTGCTGTCCGAGGTATGAGAAGATTCCCATCTTTCATCCGTGTTTACCCGTGTGCATCCGCGGTTAAACCTGACCCCGGCGTATGGCTATTGCTTTGCCGGAATCAATTCGATCGTTGTTGGGCCGGACTGGAGCGGGATTTTGAAAGCTTCGCGTTCGGTGATGAATGTGCGGGCGAGTCGATAGGAAGCGACATTCATGGGCTTCGCGGGTTGTTCGATTCGCAGCAGTGCTGATGACACTTGCTTCGTCGCCGGTTCAAGTGTGATTCGAACTGTGTTGTTCTTCAGGTTCAGTTCAGCGGATTCGATGCGTCCTGAATCCAGCGTAATCCAGAGCCCAAGTGGCGCGATGTAGAGTCGTTGACGCAACGCATCGCGAGGCTGAACCGTCACCGTGTTTCGCTTTTCATTCAGATTTCCACCAAAGGAAAGCCAGCCGAGTTCAGGATGTTTCACCACGTAAGTCGCGGCGTTCATTGAGTGGCCGAAGAAATTCGGACCGTAGTCTCCGGCATACGTGTCCCATGCCATGATGTCCGGCCAGGCGTGAAATGCGGTTCCGGCGAAACCTTCCTCATCGATGTTCGACAGCGCTCCCATCGTGCCGCCGTATCCGACGCGCAACAGATGAAAATCGTCGGGTTGTTCGCGATAGGCGTGCAGCACGGGAATGGCGTTCAGGCCTGAACCGTAATGATGAATCTGCCGCTCCTGACGTCCTGTTCGTCCGGGTGCTGCGCCGTAATAGAAATCCCAGTAGCGTCGGGCGTTTCCATTGTAGCCCCAGTGCGGAACGGTGGGCATGTAACCGAGAATGGAGTTCAACGCGACGAGCGCCTTGTCATCGAGACCGAAGTATTTCATCCACGCATAAACTTCCTCCTGCCCGGTGGAATCCCACGCCATTTCACTGCCGAACGGATATGCCTTCGCTTTCCAGATGTCGGCGCGCCGCTTCATGCCGGCTTCAATTTCCGCAGCCTTGTCATGCCAGCCTTCGCGTTTCAGATCTTCAAGCACCCGGACAAAAATAGTTCCTTCCATCAGGCCAACATCGACGTAACCGACGGCATGTCGTCCGTTCGGATTGGTGCGAATCAATGCTCTGGCGGTTTCGTAAGCCTGATTCAAATACCAGTCCCACGAATGTTTCTGAACGATGCCATCCGTGTTGCGCGCGATGCGATACATCGACCAGTAAGCCGCCGCCACGTGCGGATAATTGTAGGCGCGACCGATGCTTTCCGCTTCGCGACGATTCCAGCTGGTCCAGCCGCCGTAGCGAATATTCGGATCATAGTAATTCGGAAAGCTGTTGGTGTCGTAGTAGAACAGGCTTTTGCGGACACCGAACTTGCGCGGACCGTCGTTGTATTGAATGCCGCCCCAAAGCACGCCATCGACGAACTGCTCGAATTTCGCGACTTCTTCGGCTTTCGGCTGGATGAAGAGTTTCATCGCCCCGGCAACCCATGACCCGGCGCCGCCTTCATCCTGAAGCCCCGCGATCCAGGCGCGCGCGTCCTGGGTCACAATGCGATTTTTCGCGCGATCATAATTCATGATCGAAGGACTGCGTTTGAATGGATCGTCGGGATCGACATACCAATGGCGGGTGAATAGGAAGTCGCCGAGATCGGCAACCGCTTCTGCGGCGGGCTTGATGACGTAATAACTGATCGTCTGGCGTGTGCCGTCGCGATAATCGATGGTCAGCCGTGCGCGGCCCCATTTCTTTCCGCGAAGTTCGTAGCTCTGCCAGTCTCCGCGCTTTCCGTTGGACTTGATTTCAATCGCGCCTTCGGGAAAGGCGCTGATCGTTTTCACGCGACTCCCGTATTTCAGGAACAGCTGTGCGTTGAGATCCATCGGAAGGATGTAACCCGGAACGCCGACGGCCACCGGACGTTTGTTTTCTGCGAGCGTTTTTTCAATCGTTCGGATTTCCGGTGACAGGAGAAACTTGAGCCCGACGGTTCGTGTGGCGCCGGGTTCGAGTGTTTCGGATGTGGGCTCGTTCCATTGAGAAACACCTTTCCATTCCTGAACCGACCATGCGTGGCTGCGAACGAGCCATTCGTAAAATGCTTCAAACGGCTGGCTTCGCGGAGTGCGATCGGTGAGCAGTGGATTGTAGGCTTCGAGCGGCGATTTTCCGTCCGGCACAACAACCAGAGCCGGGCCTTCTCCACTCAGTCGTGTCACTTGCACATAGCCAGCATCCAGGGCGATGGCTGGATCCGAGAACGAACAAATTGCATGCGCCTGATCGAGCGAGCGGCCGGTGATGTAGTTGTTGAAGATCAGGGGAATTCCGAGGCCGCCGATTTCCACCGGAGCACTGGAGCGGTTTTTCAGTTCGAATCGAAGCGTCAGCTTGCCGTCGTCCAACAGCCAGCTGCGTGTGATTTCAAGCGGGCAATCGTCGGGCAGTGTGGGGGAGATGTCAGCCTTTGCCAGTGTGCGGCCGGAGGTTGCGAGCACCGTGACCGGACGCCGCGATTCTGCGGTGGAATAGTTTTTCCATTCAGTGGAATTGCCGGTGCGAAGACGAACGCGGATGTCGCCCAGATGATAGAATCGATTTCCAGATCGTTGCGCGAGCTGATCCGCGGGAGTGAAATCGAAGCCGGATGTTCCTTTCGGTTCGAGCGCAGCAATTGTTTGCGACGAACGAACGAGCTTCACCTTGAATTCCGGAGTTTCAAATTCCTGCAAACCGTTTGTCAGGCCGAGTGTGTCCTCGACCGGACGTTGTCCCTCCGGTTGTGCGCTGAGAAATGCGCTTGAAAAGGCAAATGCCAGGCAGCAGGCGAGGACCGTTCGAAGTTTGTGAACACAAGGTTTCATGACTGAAAGGTGATTCCGATGTGACTTTGGACGGAGTTGGAATCCGCTGCACATATCCCAAATGCACTGCCAGCTATCCGGAATCATCGTCGCGACGGCCCCCCGCGAACATGGAGCGACAACCCTCAGCGGCGCGGCGTCTCAATGGAATCAAAAAGGCTCTCCAGGCTGTTGAGTGGAGAATCCTTTTTGGGATTGAGCACCTGACGCAGGTAATTGACGCCGTCGGCGACGGAGCGAACCGACTTGGGAAGCGTCGCGCCACTGGCGTTGGCGTGACCGCCGCCCTGGAGTTTTTCGGCGACTTTGAGTGCTTCACCGTTCCGGCTTCGGAAGCTGGCGATGACAAGATTATTGGCGCGCTTGAACAGTGTCACGAGCACCGGAAACCGCGTGGCTTCACGTTCGAGGAGCTGGTGGACGATCAGGTTGTTGTTGCCGACCACCGTTTCGACAAATCCGACCGTGGGGCTGATTTCAGTGATGTTGTTCCGGCTCCATTCGAATCCGAGCGGATTTTCGACGCGACGTTTGACTTCCATCACTTCGAGCAGCGGATGATTGAGCAACCGTTCGATCTGTCCGTGCAACAGCGCGTGAAGATTCCAGAACTGGTAGATCTTCACCAGGTTCGCGTAGTCGCTCGCGAGCATGAAGTCCGGGTCATCTTCGAGGAAAAGGTCCGAAACGTTGTTCAGGTGAACGAGACGATCCAGTTCCGGCGAACCAAGGCCGTGTTCCTTGCAAAGTTCGTAACAGAGCAGACCGGCCGACTTGTTCAGGTCGTGGATCAGATGCGCCGTTTTCGGCATCGTTTCGGTGGCGTGATGATCGATGACGACCCAGTTCGCGCGGTCCATGCGTTGTTCGAAGCCGAAGTCGGTGACCCATGCGGCGCGTTCCCGCAGCTCGCGCTGTTTCCAGAAATTGTAGTGATAGGCTTCCAGCCGGACATCTGTCCCGAAGAGATGTTTGGCGAGCCGTTGCAGCAAAACGCCAGCAACAAGTCCATCGAGATCGCTTTCGTGGGTGATGATCACGTCGGGCCTGGGCAGCGGAATTGTCATGGTCAGCCAACGTAGATGAAACGCGCGGGACTGACTAGCGATGTTTTGTGATGCGTGAGTTGAAAGTGGTACCGGTGGTGGGACTCGAACCCACACGACTTTTTAAGGTCCCAGGATTTTAAGTCCTGTGCGTCTGCCATTTCGCCACACCGGCATGCAGGAGGAACTGAAAAGGCGTGGAGGAAGAAAGCGGATTTTCGCCGAAAAGCAAGGAATGAGTCGGCAAATGAAACGTCGTTGTATGGCGGTTTATCACCGGTGTCGCTTTCCATTGCAAATGTTGATGGGGAGCGCAGCCGCCCCGGCTGCAGTTCGACGCGCCTCGCGGCGAACATCGAGCGCGGAAATAAACCGAAGCGGCGATGGAATTTTTTACATCCTCAAATGCAGATCGCGAGGCGCAATCTGCCAGGCCCGGGGCGGGCGTGCTCCTCATCGCCGAAATTTGAACCGCAAAGATTGCAAAGAACGCAGAGATCATTGAGTGCAATCGTTTGGAATGTTTCAGCTTCCACGGTGTGGGTTTGGCAACGTCGCTTTCCATTGTAAATGCAGATGGGGAGCGCAGCCGCCCCGGCTGCTGTTCGACACGCCTCGCGGCGAACATCGAGCGCAGAAATAAACCGAGGGAAGATGAAATTTTTTACGTCCTCAAAAGCAGATCGCGAGGCGCAATCTGCTACGCCCGGGGCGGGCGTGCTCCCCACTGCCGAAATTTGAATCGCAAAGATCGCAAAGAACGCAGAGATCGTTGAGTGCACCGTACGGAATGCTTCAGCTTTCTTACCTCTCAATGGGATGCGCGTCAGTATCAAAGCCACGTTTGGTTCCAATATCCCGACGCGATGATCTTGAGAATGTGGGTGGAATGATCGGCCTCTTGGAACGTGATGAGTCTTCGCGCGAAGCGATGCTTCCGCTTCGCGTGGCGCGGTGAAATTATGACATGGACAAAACAAAACCGGCGTCGGGCCTGGGCACGACGCCGGTTGGCTGTGTAGAAAAATGGAGCAGTGCGTTGTCTCGAAATGTAACGCTGAAGGAAGTCTGGCGGAAATCCGAAGCGGCTGTTCTATCGCGCTCCGGGAATCAGGTCAGACATGCTGGCTGGTGCTTTGAAGAGGATTCTCCGCTTCAGGGCGATGATTCTTGCAGCCCTGGAAAAGCAGCGCGAGGCAAAGAATCACAAGGCAGCCCAGCACGGAATAGACTGTGATTTTTACCCGCTCCCGACGCAGCTGGTTCTGATTCGAATGTTGCTCGGGCGCGGCGGTGAATGGATTCGTCATATGGTCGATCAGCCGAAGCTGTTCGACATCGGGAGCAGTGCGAATGCCACGCAAGAAGAAGCGCTGAATTCGCGCCGCCGGCGATCACTTGGGTCGCTGATCGAGTGCGTCGCGGACGGTCTGCGCCAGTCGCCGCGGACCGTAAGGTTTCTGGAGGAAGTTGATTCCATCCTTCAGCTCGAAATCCTTGCCGACGATATCGACGCTGTAGCCGCTCGCGTAGATGGCGGGAAGCGACGGCGCCTCCTCGTGAATTTTGCGCATCAGGTCGAGCCCGGTCATGCCGCCCGGCATCACCATGTCCGTGAGCACGAGGTCCACGCGAGGATTGCTTTTCCAGATTTTTAGGGCTTCAACGGCGGTGGAGGCTTCAATGACATTGTAGCCTTTCCGTTCCAGAAGGTTTCGAGCGAGTGTGCGGACTGCGTCTTCGTCTTCGACCAGAAGAATGGTTTCAGAGCCGCCCTGGATGTCGTTCTCCTGTTTCAACTCCACCTTGTTTTTGGCGACTTCGCGAAGAACCGGCAGGTAGATGCGGAAGGTCGTCCCGCTGCCGGGTTCGCTGTAAACCTTGATCCAGCCACGGTGCTGGTGAACGATGCCGTAAACCGTGGCGAGTCCGAGTCCGGTGCCCTGACCGACAGCTTTCGTGGTAAAGAAAGGTTCGAAGATTCGCGGGAGAACATCGGGTGGAATGCCACATCCGGTGTCGCTGACGCTGAGGCAGACAAAATCTCCCGGAGTTCCGTAAGCACTGGCCTGAAGATATTCCGGTCCGATGCGTTCGTCTGACGTGCTGATGATCAATTCGCCGCCGTTGGGCATGGCGTCGCGGGCATTGACGGCGAGATTCATCAGAACCTGTTCGAGCATTCCCGCGTCGGCATGAACGGCGGAATTGGAGGCGCAATTCACTTTTAGCGTGACGTCTTCGCGAAGGATGCGGCGAAGCATCTTCATCATGTTGCCGACGATGTCATTGAGATTCAGCGCGCGCGGCTGCATTACCTGTTTGCGGCTGAACGTGAGCAACTGGCGGGTGAGATTGGCGGCGCGTTCGCTGGCGAAGGCGATTTGTTGGGCAGAATCCAGGGTTGAATCGCTGAGCGCACGGTTGGAAAGGAGCAGGGAGGCATGGCCCTGGATGACGGTGAGAATGTTATTGAAATCGTGGGCAATGCCGCCGGCAAGCTGACCAATGGATTCCAGTTTCTGCGCCTGTCGAAGCTGGGCTTCGAGACCTTTCCGCTCAGTGATGTCTGTCCAGACACCGACAACTTCGGTTGGCTCGCCCTGGGAATCGCGCACGAGACGTTTTTCATCGGAGATCCAGCGGAACGAACCGTCCTGATGGCGGAAACGATATTCGTGAATCGCGTGGCCGGTGGTTTTGAGTTGCGCGTTGCCGTCGGCAAGAAGGCGGCGGTCTTCCGGATGAACGTGTTCGAGCCACCAGCCTGCATAGCACACTTCATCCGGATTATATCCAAAGAGGTGCCGGATGTTTTCGCTGACCCAGACTGGAATGAATCCTTCCTGATCCACGCGCAGCGAATAGATCACTGCGGGACTGTGTGCGAGCAGTCGGTTCAATTGTTCTGTCGCAGTCTGAAGCGCGGTTTTGGCCCGGCGATGTTCCGTAAGGTCCTGTTTGACCGCAATGAAGTGAGTGATCGCATTGCCATCGACACGGACGGGAGTGATGGTGATTTCCTCGTATGAAACCGGACGGTCGGGTTGACTCTGCAATCCACCGCGCCAGACATTGCCGGCGGAGATGGTTCGCCAGAGTTCCTCGAAAGAGCATTCCTGTTCTGTGGAGGGATGCAGGCAGGTGCTGTGTTTGAGTGCCTCCTGGAGCGTGGTGACTCCGGCCTGGCTGAACACGGCGTTGGCCCAGAGAATCTTTCCAGTGGTATCGGCGATCAGGATGCCGTTGTCGGCGGCTTCGAGCGCCATCGTGCGAATGTGAAGCTGGCGTTCCGCCTCCTTTTTCCCGGCGCGTTCATGGCTTTCGCGCAATGCGCGGCTGACGACGAGCGAAAGGCGGTCGAGCCTGTCCTTCAGGACGTAATCCACCGCACCGCATTTGAGTGTTTCGACGACCTGTTCTTCGCCGATCGTGCCGGAGACGATGATGCAGGGAATGTCGGGTTTGCGATCCCGCATCAGTTGGAGCACGCGGAACACGGAGAGGCCCGGCATGCTGAAGTCCGAGAACACGATGTCGAGCGGCTGATTGAGTTCCTGCGCGAGTTCCTGTTCCCGATCGACCCGTTTCCATTCCAGTTCAAAACCGGCGCCGTGCAACGCAATCACCAGCAATTCAGCGTCAACAGCCGAATCCTCAACTATCAATGTCCTGAGCAGAGTAGCCATAATCCACCCCCACCATGTTGTTTTTCTGTGGACGATCGAGACCGCAACGTGCGTGCCGGTAAAACGTCCTTAACTAAATTTTCAATGAAGGAAATCCAAGCGAGGGCAAAATGGCAAGCCGTCCCCGCCAAGGCAGGTGTTCGTCAGGCCGGTGGAGCCCTGATGGCTCAGACGGCCACCGCCGACGCCGGTTTCAGCAATGCCCATTTGAGACTCAGGCCGGGAGTGACTTCAGTCAGGTTTTGAAAATCGAGCGGCTTGACAATGTAGCTGTCGGCGCCCAGCCGCATGCTGGCTTCCAAATCGCGATCAAATTTCGAGGCGGTAAGCACAACGACGCTGATCGAACGCGTTTGTGGATCGGATCTCACGCGCCGCAAAACTTCAAGACCGCTGATCTTGGGAAGGTTCAGATCCAGAAGAATCATTTGCGGTCCATCGCTGCGCTTGCGCTTGTCGTAACGGCCGGTGCAGTGGATGAAATCGAGAGCTTCAGCGCCGTCGCGGACGAGATGAATCCGGTTGAACACATTCGCTTCCTTCAACGCGGCCATTGCGAGAGCGGCATCGTTTGGATCGTCTTCGACGAAAAGGATATCAACCATCCCGTCGGGAGGAGTTGCACTGGGATCGTCGCTGACGGGTGTTTCCGGGGAGGAGAAGAGGGTGGAAAGGGAGACTTCCAGCGCCATCGCCAGCTTCTCAATACTTTTCAGAGATACATTCCGCGCGCCGCGTTCGATGTCGCAGACATACGTGCGATGCAACCCCGCTCTTTCTGCGAGCTCCTCTTGCGAGATACCCAAACGCGACCTCCAGGCTCTCACGGAGATACCAAACGACTTTTGAACATCAATCTTTGCCACAAGGGTTTACGTATTACGTCGCATCATACAGAACACGACAACAGACTATGAGTGACGACAGCGCAAAGTAGTCTTGCCCGACTTCTCCAAAGGTGCAACCGGCATTTGGAGGTTTCGACGAGTTACATTAAGTGCGATCAGGGAGCCGGTTCGCGCAAGGAAGCCATGAACTCGATGAGATCGCTGAGCTCTTTCTCAGTGAGAAGGCTCGCCAGCCCTTCCGGCATCGGAGAGAGCCCGCGTTGACGCAGTCGCACGTCTTCTTTTTTTACTACCGTCATTCCATCCTCGGGAGTGAGGATATGAAGTTCCGTATCGGTTTCTTTCTTGAGCAGGCCGCTGATCCCCGTGTTGCTCTCCAGTAGAACGATGATGCTCTCGTATCCTTCGAGAACCCGGGCGTTCGGGTTGAGCAGAGCGTCGAGCAATTCCTCTCGTGATCGTCTGCTTCCGATTCCATCGAGCGGAGGTCCAAGATCACCGCCTCCGTAGCCGGAGATGGCGTGGCATTTTGCACAGCTTGCTTCCGGTCTTTCAAAAAAGATTTTTCGTCCGGACTCGATATTGGCGGGGAGCGTGGATGCGTTGGCGCTTGAGTCCCCGCGGACGGTCGAGTGAGAACGATCGGAGGAAACAATTCGTTGATGAAGAGGGTCGCGATGGGATCGAAGTTTCCGGACGGCAACGGTCATCCAGATCACTCCCAGAATCAGGCCCAGAAGTACCGCGAGGGCTGCGAATTTTGGCCAGACATATTTCGGCGGACGATCCATTTCGGCATATCATTTGTCGGGCGGCGCGTTGAAACAAACTCTTTTGACCAAAATTACTGGCGTGCGTTTGCGGTGACCTTCATCTTCCAGCCGTGCATCTGGCTCAACTGCGACTTCGAGACTTCCGCAATTACGGCAGGTTGGATGTGGCTTTTTCGCCCGGATTTCATCTGCTGCTGGGCAACAATGCCCAGGGCAAGACGAACATTTTGGAAGCCATCTACCTTATGGCGACGCTTCGATCGTTTCGCGGAGTTGGCAGCTCGCAAATGGTTCGCCACGCCCAGAAGGGGTACTTCGTGGGCGGAAAGGTGATTGGGCAAGGGGAACACGAGATCAAAATGTATTGGTCGGCGCGGGAACGGAGCTTGAGCCTGGACGGCAGACCTGTTCGACGGCTGACTGATTTTCTTGGAACATTGCGGACTGTGGTTTTCTGCACGGAAGATCTCCAGTTGGTGAAAGGAACCGCCCGGAGCAGACGGCGTTTTCTGGATCTTCTGCTGTCGCAAACTCATCCGGGGTACTTGCCGTTGCTTCAGCGTTATGCTCGAACGTTGCGCTCCCGCAACGCACTGCTGAAACGTGCCATTGTGGATGAGGTTGCCTTGGAAGGATTCACGCGGGAACTGGTTTTGACTGGGAAGGAGATCATTCGGTATCGCAGGGAACTGGTTCCGAAGTTTTCGCCCCTGGCGCGGCTTGCCTACCGGCGGATTTCGGCCGGGGCGGAGGAACTGCGAATTGAATATCAGCCGAGTGTGAAACAGGACTTTGAGGTCGAACTGGCGCAATCCCGTCGCCGTGAGCAATCCTATCGCGCCACGCTGGTGGGGCCGCATCGAGACGAGGTTGAGCTTCTGCTGAATGACCGGTCTGCCGCCCAGTTTGGCAGCGAAGGCCAGAAAAGGAGCGTGGTCATTGCCTTGAAGATGGCCCAGGCGGAATACCTGACGGGCATTCATGGCGGTCCGCCTGTTCTCCTGATCGACGACATCATGGGAGAGCTGGATTTACAGCGGCGTTCGGGGTTAATGCCGCTGCTGGAACGGGCCAATCAAAGCGCAGGGCAGGTTTTTGTGACTGCAACTGAAGAAAATTGGCCTCGAGAACTGGCAATGGCGGCCATTCGGTGGAAAGTTCACGACGGCAAGCTCGTAAGAGAGCATGGATAAAAGTTTCGAAAGTTAATTAATAAATTCTTGTTGAATCAGGTTCATCGTCACATATACTCCTTCCACCCGAGCGGGTGTCTTCCGCACCGACGCGGGTAGTGTATCTTAGCGACAGTCATCTAAGTAACGTGCAGTCCCATCCAACCAGTCCCATCCCTATGAGAAAAATAAACAACCGAGTAATCTCCCGATCTGCCGGCGCACGAGGGTTTACTCTCATCGAGCTGCTTGTGGTTATCGCGATCATCGCGATCCTGGCGGCGATGCTGTTGCCGGCACTGTCTAAAGCCAAGGAAAAGGCCGTTCGGATCAAGTGCCTTGGATCGACCAAGCAGATTACGGCGGCGATGTTTGTCTATGGCGCGGATTTTAGAGACCGACTTCCGGACGTGGCCCCCTCTGAGTGGCCATGGGATATTCCTTATACCATGACAGATTCGATGCAACGGTCGGGTTGCACGAGACCTGTTCTTTATGATCCTGCTTTTCCGGACCAGAACGTAGATGAGGCTTGGAACTTTAACGGCGTTCTCAGGGTGACCGGGTACACATATACCTTCCCGAGGACGGGTGATGGGCCTCTGATTAAAACCAATGAAAACTTCAGCCTCGTGCCAGGTCCGATCAGGGATGGTGCGATCAGTCATGCCCCGCCATCCGCTTCTGTGCGTCCCTTAATGGCATGTGCAACAATATCGGCTTGGAACCAGAACAATCCGAATATTGCTTCACGTGCAAGCTATAGATATACCGGCCATACCGGCGGATTGAAGGTTGGCGGAAGGGATTTTCAACACCGAACTTCTCATCTTGAAAAGGGAAAAGCGGCGGGTGGAAACATCGGGTTTCTTGATGGACACGGTGAATGGCGCAAGTTCAACGATATGATCCCCCGTACCGTTCAAAAGGAGGGACGACCGATCTTCTGGTGGTAACCGTCGAACTACCAGTGTTTTCTCAACCGGATTCCGCGAAAGTGGAATCCGGTTTTTCGTTCTTCACACCTTCGAAGCTTCATTGTTACGTTCTGCCGCATGCGAATTCTTTCAGGCATACAGCCCTCGGGCACGCTGCACATCGGTAATTTTTTTGGAATGATGCGGCCGGCCATTGAGCTGCAGGACAAGGGCGAAGCGTATTATTTCATAGCGGATTACCACTCGATGACATCACTGTTCGATCCGGAACAACGCCGGAAGAACACGCTCGATGTGGCCCTCGATTTTCTCGCCTGTGGACTCGACCCAGCGAAATCGGTTTTCTTTCGTCAATCGGACGTTCCGGAAGTCTGCGAGCTTTCCTGGATTCTCACCACGTTGACGCCAATGGGCCTGCTGGAACGCGCGCACAGTTACAAGGACAAGATCGCGAAAGGCATTTCACCCAATCACGGACTGTTCGCGTATCCCGTGCTGATGGCGGCCGACATTTTGATTTATGATTCCAATGTTGTTCCCGTTGGACGCGATCAGAAGCAGCACGTAGAAATGACCCGCGACATCGCAATCAAGTTCAACGAACAATATGGCCAGACATTTATTCTCCCCGAACCGCAGATTCGCGAGGAGGTCGCGGTGGTCCCCGGTGTTGACGGGCAGAAGATGAGCAAGAGCTACGGCAATACGATCGAAATTTTCGGGGACGAAAAGGTTCTGCGAAAGAAGATCATGTCCATTCAGATGGACAGCCGCACACCTGCGGAACCGAAGCCGGATGCCGACAAAAACAACGCCATTCAGCTTCTAAAACTGGTCGCACCGCCGGACGCAGCGAAGGAGCTGGAGGACCGTCTTCGTGCTGGCGGATTCGGTTACGGCGACCTGAAAAAAGCCCTTTTCGAGCACTATTGGAACTACTTTGCGCCTGCCCGGCAGCGTCGCGCGGAACTCGCGGCCAACCTTGATCACGTTCATGAGGTGCTTCGAGACGGAGCGGCGAAGGCGCGCGCGAAGGCTGCGGAAGTTCTGAAGCGCGCCCGCCGCGCGAGCGGACTGGAGTAGGCGCGTTCGGGCAGAGTTTGGTCGAGTCAATATCCGCGCAATGCGGTGCTGCTTCGTTTGGGCAGGCCGGGAGCTGGAGTCCGTTTCAAAACCAGATATTCAATGCCGTGTTGCGCGCAGTAGTCGCGCTTTTCCGGAACGTCGCCGTCTTCATTCACAGCGTAAATGTCCGGTTTGATGATTTGCATTTCCGGTTCGGCATCGAGCCAGCCTGTGCCGCTGGAAATCAACGCTTCCTTGACGTAACGAATGCAGCTCAGAATGTAGCGACGTTCCTCCTGCGGAAACAGCGGCCGGCCTTCGCCCTTGAGCAGTCGAATGTTCGCGTCGTGACCGACCACCACGTAAAGATCGCCGTGCTGGCTTGCCTCCTCGCAAAAGCGCACATGACCGGAGTGAAACCAGTCGTAACAGCCGGTCACAATGACTCGTTTGCGTCCGGTGGCTTCGGGTGCGGTGAAATTTGATTTTGGAAATTCCGTCAGTCGTGACTCTTCGATCACCCTGCCATCGATGCTGCGGCTGGCGCAGAACGCCTGGCGTTCGGCATTGTTCTCCGCTTCGCGCATCGCCCAGATGGATCCCGCCGGGACGAAGTCAGGCAATGCATTCTGTGGAATGTCAGCGATTGTGACTTCTGCGACGTGACGAACCGCCCGAAGGAAGTAAAGGCGTTCCGCTTCGGGAAACTTGGGTGGTTTGCCGGTTTGCTTTTCAATGAATTGATCGGACGCGAGCAGAACGCTGACACGGCCTAGCTCCGAGGCTTCTTCGAGAAAACGCAGTTCGCGCGATTTGATGTCGTCGAAACTGCCGGTGACAAAAACAGATGCCGAACTCATTTCAATTCTTCGCAATTCGAACGTTCACTTTGAAAGCGCCGGGAACAGGTTCGTTCGAGATCACAAAAAGATAACCGCCGCCGCAGCCCGAGAACATCGCTCCCGGATATCGGCGCTGATACGCCTTGAGCATTCCTTTCAGATCGAAACGGATGAGCGGGTGCTTCACGACCTGTGGCAGAAGCTTTTCCCAGCAAAGCATCGTTTCGTTGAGCGAAGCGCCCAGCCCGTCGATGTCCATGCGGCGAATGGAATCGAAGCAATCCTTTCCAGACTGTCCAAGCCGGGCGATCCATTTCGGATCGAGATTTTTGACTCCGAGCGGATTGTATCCTTCCGGCCTGGGTTCGACGGCGATGACATTCAGCACCCGTTCCAGCCAGCGCGCCACGCGGGCTGAATTGATCGATTCGATCTGCGTGGGGAAGATGCCGCCGTGAATCTTGAAATCGTAGTCCAGCCGGCTGATGCCGGGATAGACAAGACCGATCATGTCCTGTGAACCGCTGGGTTCGGCCTTGCCACGATTTTCCTCTTCGTAAAGTTCGTGAACCAACTCTTCAAGAGGACGCTTGGGCAGCCGGCCTTTCCAGAGTTTGGTGGCAATGGCCCGCGTGCCACTCGCGCAACCCGCGCGGTCCATCACGCGAAACGTCGGTTCCAGCTGAACCACAACCATTGAACCGGGCGGTTTGGGATTCAGCCGGGAGACAAACGGTTGATCAATCCAACCGCCCGCAAGCTGCAGGCGGTTGGGAATTGATCCAATGACTTCTGTGATGAACGGAGCAGTCTTGCTTTTCATCAGCCCACGCCGACGCGTTTGCCTTCCTTTTTGAGCTGATACTGCTGCTTGATCCACTTGTAGGTGGCGGCAAGACCCTTGTCGAGCGGAGTGCTCGGTTCCCATTTCAGCACCTTCTTGATGAACGTATTGTCGCTGTTGCGACCAGCCACGCCGCGTGGTGCGTCGAGATCATAGGTGCGCTTGAGCTTCACGCCGGCGATCTTTTCGACCTTCGAAAGAAGTTCGTTGATCGACACCAGTTCGCTCGAACCGAGATTGATCGGCGTCGCAATCAATTCATCGGAATGCATGATCATGTCGATGCCTTTCACGCAGTCGTCGATATACATGAAGCTGCGGGTCTGCGTGCCGTCGCCCCAGATGTTGATCTCCTTCTTTCCGGTGTCGATCGCCTCAATGACCTTGCGGCACATGGCGGCCGGTGCCTTCTCGCGTCCGCCGAACCAGGTTCCATGCGGTCCATAGACGTTGTGGAAGCGGGCGATGGCCGTCTTCATTCCGCGTTCGTGCCAGTATTCCTGGCAGAACATTTCCGAGATCAATTTTTCCCATCCGTAACCGCGTTCGGCCATTGCCGGATAAGCATCGGACTCCTTCAACGCCCGGACGTTCGGATCCTGCTGAAGGAGTGTGTTGTACGCGCAGGCGGAGGATGAGAAGAAATAGCGACGCGCACCGGCGTTGTAAGCCGCCTCAACCATGTGCGTGTTGATCAGAATGGAACGAAGGCATTCGACGCGGAAGCGTTCGATGAATCCCATTCCGCCCATGTCGGCGGCCAGGTTGTAAACTTCAACAGCGCCTTCGCAGACGCGCTTGCAGTTGTCCTCATGGCTGACGTCGAGACAGAGGTTTTGCACGCCGGGAACATGGAGATACCACTCGTAGAGCGGTTTCTTGTCCACAGCGCGAATTTTGGTGAAGCCTTTCTTTTTGAAGTAAAGAGCGAGATTGCCCCCGATGAAGCCGCCGGCACCGGTGATGACAATCAAGTCGTCCTTCTTCAACGGCGGATCCTTTTCAATGACACGTTTCTTTTCCATAGGTTTGTGGTCGGTATAGGGCCGACAGTGTTGGAGAATAAATTCTGGCTGGCAATCCCGGAATGGCTAATGTTTGCAGCTGCATGACGATCCTTGACTCCGGGAAAACACGGGCGTGGACGAATCCATCGCGGGCGCCGTCCTTTTTCTCCACCCGTGTCGCAAAGGCCCGTCGTTTCTATCTGAATCTCGCGCCGCCCAAATCCATCCCGCTCGCGGTAGTGTGCGGCGGGGTGGAACAATGCGCCTCCGACTACGCAATTCAGCGGAAGACGTTTCCGTATTATTCGATCGAGTTTGTGGCGGCAGGGAAGGGGAGCCTCACCCTTCAGAACCGGAATTCTGAACTTCATGCCGGATCGGTGTTTGTGTATGGCCCGGGCATCCCGCACGACATTCGGACCGACGCCTCCGAGCGGCTGGTCAAATACTTCGTCGATTTCAGCGGACAAAAATCGATTCGCCTGTTGAAAGCATCTGGGTTGCAACCGGGGCAGATGATCCGTGTGACGGCACCGGGCGAATTGCAATTTCTGTTTGATGAACTGGTTCGCAACGGTCTCCGCTCATCGCCTTTCACCGCGGCCATCTGTGGCAAGCTGCTCGAATGTCTCACGCTCAAGCTCGCCGAATTGTCCGCGCCGGCGGAAGGAATCGAATCACCGGCATTCGTCACATACCAGCGTTGCCGCCGTTATATGCAGAGCAATTCTGAACGATTGCGGACGCTGGAACAGGTCGCTGCGGAATGCCATGTCAATCCGGCTTATCTGTGCCGGCTGTTCCGCCGGTTCGATCATGAAACGCCCTACCGATTTCTGCTGCGGCTGAGAATGAACGCTGCGGCGGAACGTCTGCGGCAGCCGGATGCGATGGTCAAACAGGTTGCACAAGAATGTGGCTTCGCGGATCCGTTCCACTTCTCACGCGCGTTCAAAAGCGTTTTCGGACTTTCTCCGGATGCGTTCCGGAAACTGCGATGATGGTCAGCGACACAGGCACAGGTAAGGGAGGGCGAAGCTGCCGCTCCGCCTTGCAGCGAAATTCATTCGAACCAGTTTTTATTTTTCCGCGTCGTTCCCCGTAACAGGTCGAAACTGAAGCTTCAGTTCGTAAGACTGCGGGAGAACCGCATATTTTTCCAATACACCCGGACCGCAACTTCCATTGCCAAGTCCACTGTGCTTGGCATCCAGCGACAGAACTACGTCGTGCCGTGGTGTTAATTCATGCGGATGCCGCGCGGCTGTCAGATCGCCCGCTATGAAATGCAGCGCAGAAAAGGAAAACAGGTTTTCGCTGCCATTGATTTGAAATCCATTGCCGAGGTGATCGGTCAACTTCAGCCAGCGAGTGTCCTCATGGTTGCCGGTTTCCTGCGGGCGAACGTAAGGAACGAACAGTTCCGCAACCGTGCTGTTCCAGATGCCGACATCCGCGCTCTCTTTGCGGTCAGAATAATTTTCCCACGGACCGCGGCCGAACCACGCGATATTCGTCAAAGCCGGATTCAGCTGCATCACCACACCGATGCGCGGCAGCGGCGGAAGCGGTCCGAAAGGTTTGAAACGGCTGGAGTAGTCAATCGTGCCATCCGGATGAATCAGCCACGTTTCCGTCTGATGAAAGCCGCTTCCGTTTGTGGCTGTGGACCTGGATCTGAATTCAACACGGAACGGCGTTCCGGCGGAGTAAAAAGACGTTTCTGACTCGCGGGTGAGCTTGTCGATTCCGGCTTCACGCCAGTCGCGCGCGAGCCACTTGCCGAAGCCTCGATCGTTGTCAGCCGGAGCGCGGAACAACTGGAGCACCGGTCCGCCGTTCGTGTTTGCCAGAATTTGACGCCCAGAATGCGTGAACGAAACAATCGCCCCACGCGAGAGATCGAAGACCGATTCTGTGTTTCCGGCGCGAACTGTCAGCGCATTGTGCTCTTTCGCTGCAACGGGTCGGGGCGATTCATTTTTGCGAACTCGGGCAGCACTCGATCTCACAGGCGATGCGTTCAGCTCCATTTGTTCCCAGGCGATCTCATGACCTGCGTTTGCCCACAACGTCGATTCCTTGAGATGAACGCTGACGCGCATCCAGAATTCGCCGTCATTAAGCGCCGCTCGCCGCAGGTTCGCCGGAATTTCGATCACACGTGACGCCGCAGGCTCCAGGTCAATTTTCGGCCGAACACCAGATTGAACCGAGACGCCGTTGCTCGAAATCATCCAGCGCAATTCAAATTCGTTGAGATTGAGAAACGAATGCCGGTTCGTGATGCGGACACGCACGTTGCCCGGCGGTTTGCGTTCCAATGAAATGGCGACTGGTTGATAAACTTTTTTCACTTCCCAGAATTTCGGATAGGGCTTGCGGTCGGATGTGACGATTCCTTTGATGCTGAAAATGCCGTGATTCGGCGTGTCGCCGAAGTCTCCACCATATGCGATGAACTTCGTTCCATCCGCCGCTGACTTGCGCAAACCCTGATCGCACCATTCCCAGATGAAGCCGCCGAGAAGCCGAGGATGTGAATAAATCTCATTCCAATACTCGCGCAGGTTTCCGATCGCATTGCCCATCGCGTGCGCATATTCGCTTGTGAGCACCGGGCGCGTGTCATTCGTGCGGCGGGCCAGTTCCACCAGATGATCCCAACGCGCGTTTTCTGGAGCATTGGGTTTGAGGTAAGGCTGCATGACGCGCGGATAAAACCGGCTGATCACGTCCACGGTCGGAGGATCTTTTGGCAGATCGCCATCACTCGCGATAGCAGCGGATTGATTTGAAGGATTCAGAATGGCGCGTTCTCGCGCTTCACCCTGTGCGCCTTCGTAATGGATTGGCCGCGTGGAATCGAATTCTTTGAGCCATGCTGAAATGGCTGCGAAGTTCGGGCCGTAGCCGGAT
Organism: uncultured Verrucomicrobia subdivision 3 bacterium; assembly: GCA_937890005.1. Lineage (GTDB taxonomy): Bacteria > Verrucomicrobiota > Verrucomicrobiia > Limisphaerales > DASXHY01 > DASXHY01. The sequence continues at coordinate 39,636 of CALBZA010000062.1, forward strand.
TCGTTTCCCATCGACCACATGATCACGCTCGGATGATTTTTATCGCGCTCGGCCATCGCGATCGCGCGGGTGAGAAAGCTCTGCGCCCAAGGCGGTTCATTCGCGAGATAACCGCGCGTTCCGTGCGTCTCGATGTTCGCCTCGTCGATCACATACAGACCGTAACGATCACAGAGATCGTACCAGCGGGGATCGTTCGGATAATGCGACGTGCGGACTGCATTGATGTTCGCCTGTTTCATCAGGACGATGTCCTGCTTCATGCGTTCGAGAGAAATCACGTTGCCCGAGTCGGGATCGATTTCGTGCCGGTTCACGCCGCGCAATTTGATCGGCCGGCTATTCACGAGAAAACGTCCGTTCGAAATCTCAATCTCGCGAAAACCGACCTTCGCGCTCACCGCTTCGACGATCTGTCCGCTGGAGTCGTTGAGCGTCAGTACGAGCGTGTAGAGATTCGGCGTTTCGGCGGACCATTTGGACGGATTGCTGACGACGCCTTCGAGCGAAGCGAACTTTGGCGAACCGCGTTGTGGTGTCAGGTCATTGAGGATCGACGGGTTGAAATCCTTGTTCAATAGCGACGCGACAGAGCGAGACAGAACAGATGATCCCGATTTGAACGGCACTTCCTTGCCCGCGTCGTCAAACAGTCTCGCCTGAACCGTCCAATCGCCCGCATTGAGATTGGTCGTGCTGTGCAGTTCAACCTTCAACTGAAGTGTTGCGTCCCGATAAACGGCATCCAGATCGGTCCGCACGGCGAAATTGCGAATCCGGATCGGCGCGGTGGAATAAAGATGCACACCGCGGAAAATCCCGCTGAGTCGCCACATGTCCTGGTCTTCCAGGTAACTGCCGTCGCTCCATCGATAGACTTCCACCGCGAGCAGGTTCGTTCCTGGTTTCACATAGCGTGTAATCTCGAATTCCGCAGGCGTGCGGCTGTCCTCGCTGTAACCGACGCGAACGCCGTTCACCCAAAGGTAAAACGCACTGCTCACACCGCTGAAGTGAATGAACACACGGCGATCGCGCCAGCTGTCGGGAAGTTCAAAGGTGCGGCGATACGAGCCGACGGGATTGCGTTCACGGAAAGTTGTGAAGTTCGTCGGCGGAGTCGTTGTGACGCGCGGCGGATCGATCTTGAATGGATAACCGGCGCTGACATAGATCGGCGTTCCGTAACCGCGCATTTCCCAGTTCGATGGAACGTCGATCGTTTTCCAGTTCGCGTCGTCGAAGTTCGTTTCAAAAAAGTTGGTCGAACGCAGTTCCGGCGATGGAGTCCAATGAAACTTCCACGTTCCATTCAACGAACGATAAAACGGTGAAGTTTCCGCCGCGTTTTCTTTTGCAGTCGCGATGTCCGGAAACGGAGTGAATGTGGCGCGCGCCGGTTCGCGATTGATTTGGAACACCTGTTCGTTTTCCCAATCAGGCGCGGCGGAACTGTCCGTGAGAGTGACACGAAGAAACGCGAGACAAAACACAACGAGAAACCACGGATCGACACGGATGGACGCGGATGGACGGCGGAAGGTAAAGGTTTTGGATTGATTGGAACGGCGAAGCTGATCTGCGGGACTGCTGGCAGAAGATCGCATTCCATTCATTTCAAAATCCGTGTTCATCCGTGTGTGAATCGGTGATTGCTCAAGCTCTGCGCAAGACGCTATCAGTTTCGTCTCGCGCCGCAAACAGCTCAGAAACCCACGGCATTTTCCTTAACGCATTTGGCGATTTTTCATGAATCACCAGCCTTGGTTCCGGAACGCTGTTCGTTATTCTGACGCCGTTCAGCATGGAACGCATCTTCGCCACGTATCGTATCGAAACACCGCTGCCGGTTGAAAAGGCGGCGGCCACACTCGCTGGTGAGCAGTCTTCCGGAACGTTCGTTGAAGTTCCCGGCGAAACCGCTGAATTGAAACAACGGTTCGCAGCTCGCGTTGAAAAAATCATCCCGCTCGAAACGGTCACAGAACCGAGTCTTCCAGGCTGCCGGTCAGGCTCGGGGAAATTCCAGCGCGCGGAGGTGGTGATCTCGTGGTCGATCGAAAACATGGGTTTCAACCTGCCGACACTGGTTTCGACGGTGCAGGGAAATCTTTACGAACTCTCCCAGTTCTCCGGCCTGAAGCTGATGGATCTCAAGCTGCCCGTTTCGTTCGCGCAGCATTTTCGCGGACCGAAGTTTGGGGTTCGCGGCTGTCGAAAGCTCGTGAACGTCGAAGGCCGTCCGCTGATCGGCACGATCATCAAACCGAGCATCGGAATGTCGCCGCAGCAAACGGCACAGCTGGTGAAAGTGCTCGTCGAAGCGGGAATCGATTTCATCAAGGACGATGAATTGATGGCGAACCCGCCGCATTCACCATTCGATGAACGTGTGGATGCCATCATGCGGGTCATCAATGCGCACGCGGATCGCACGGGGCGGCAGGTGATGTATGCGTTCAACATCAGCGATGAACTGGACGCCATGCAGCGGCACTACGACAAGGTGGTTCAAAGCGGCGGCACGTGCGCGATGATGTCGCTGAACAGCGTCGGTCTGACGGCGGTGAAGAAGATTTGCGACATCGGTGCGCTGGCCATTCACGGGCATCGCAACGGTTGGGGCGCGCTGAACCGGCATCCGTATCTGGGAATTGAATTTCCCGCGTATCAGAAACTCTGGCGTCTGGCGGGCGTGGATCAGATTCACGTGAACGGTATCGCGAACAAGTTCTGGGAAAGCGACGATTCGGTTGTGCGTTCGATCGAATCGTGTTTGAAGCCGTTGTTCGAGAACGCCGCCTCCTCTCCCCGGCCCTCTCCTCCAGGGGAGGAAAGGGGGAGCGCTTTTTCCATTTTGCCTGTGGTGTCTTCCGGTCAATGGGGCGGGCAGGCGCCGGAAACGTATCGTCGCACACGCACCGTCGATCTGCTTTACATGGCCGGCGGCGGCATCATGGCGCATCCGGACGGTCCCGCTGCGGGAGTGCGATCGCTTCAGAAGTGGTGGGAAGCCGCGGTCGAAGGACTCACGATGGAAGAAGCGGCCGTGAAATATCCGGAGTTGAAGAAATCGATGGGAAAATTTGGAAAATGAAAGGTCGATGAAAATTCCAAAATCCAAATTCCAAAATTCAAAGAAGCTTCAACTTTCAAAATCCAATTTCGTCGGCGCTTCCATCGTTGTTTGGAACTTGGAACTCGGATTTTGGAATTTCCGCTGATGTCTTTACTGCTCACATTCTATGGCGACGATTTCACCGGCTCGACCGACGCGCTGGAGCAACTGACGCGCGCGGGAATTCGGACGGCGTTGTTCATTCATCCGCCAACGCCGCGGCAGTTGAAGCAGTTCAAAAACTTGCAGGCGGTTGGTATTGCGGGAATGACTCGCGCCCTGGCGCCGGCTGCCATGGAACAGGAACTTCAGCCGACTCTGAAAAAGTTGAAAGCGCTCGGTGCGCGGCACGTTCATTACAAGGTTTGTTCGACGTTCGATTCGTCTCCAAAGATCGGAAGCATCGGGCGGGTGATCGACATCGCTCGCGGGATTTTCAAAACGCCTTTCGTTCCCGTTCTCGCTGCGGCCCCTGCGCTGGGGCGATTCACTGTATTTGGAAATCACTTTGCCCGCTATGGCATTGGCAGCACGGGGGCGATTCATCGACTCGACCAACATCCTTCGATCAGCAGGCATCCGATCACGCCGATGACGGAAGCGGACCTGCAACTTCATCTTTCAAAGCAAACGCGCAGGAAGATCGGCCTGTTCGACATTCTCAAAGTGAATCTGCCGGCGCGCGAAGCGAGAGCAGAACTGAATCGGCTGGTGAAGAGCGGCGCTGAGATTGTTCTCTTCGATGCACTTTGTTCCGAACAGCTGCGCTTGATCGGTGAATTGATAGATGGCGCTGCCTCGGCAAAAAGACCGTTGTTTTCCGTGGGATCGTCGGGAATTGAATCGGCACTCGCCGCGCATTGGAATGATTCTGGAAAAATAAAAGCCGGTGCTGATCTCTCGAATAATGCCGCGCCGGTAAAACAGATGTTGATCGGCTCGGGCAGTTGTTCGCCGGTGACATCGCGACAAATTGCATGGGCATTGGATCATGGCTTTGCGGAAGTGAAACTAAATGCCCTGGCGGTGAATTCAGATCCCACGCGGGAATTTCAGCGCTGCGCGAAATCAGCGGCTGCGTTTCTGGCGTCAGGCCGCAGCGTCATTATTCACACCACGCGAAACGGCGCGGACAAACGCGTTGCAAAACGATATGGAAATAGGACTGCATCAATCCTCGGCACCGCGCTCGGAACTGTGATTTCCTTCGTGTTGAAGCAATCCAGCGTGACGCGCATTTGCATTGCGGGTGGCGATACGTCGAGCTACGCGGCGCGTGCGCTCGGAATTGAGGCGCTGGAAATGATCGCGCCGCTGACGCCGGGAGCGCCATTGTGCCGCGCGATGGCTATGGCACCTGGTCTTCCAATTGATGGACTGGAAGTGGTGTTCAAAGGCGGGCAGGTGGGGGGAGAAGATTATTTTGAAATCGTGAAAAACGGAAAATGAACGAACGAACGGCCATGAAGTTCCTCGTTCCTTAATCGCGTGTTGAATTTATGAAGCGAAAAACTCTCGGTCTGATTCATACCTCGGCAACGCTGGTGCCGGTGTTCGCGGCGCTGTGCAAGGAGAAGCTGCCGAACGTCCAGACGTTCAACATCGTGGACGACAGTCTCGTTCGTGGAATTCGTGAAGCGGGCAGCATCACGCCGCAGATCGCGAAACGCGTTGCGGATTACTTGAAGTCCGCCGAATCAGCGGGGGCGACGCAGATTCTGGTCACGTGTTCCTCGATCGGGCCTGCTGTCGAGGCCGGAGCCAAAGAAGTGTCTGTTCCTGTGCTTCGGGTGGATCATCCCATGGCTGAAAAGGCCGTGGCTTCGGGCACGAAGATTGGCGTCATTGCGACCCTTTCAACGACACTGGAGCCCACGGCGGAGCTGATTCAACGCCGTGCGCTTGCTGCGGGAAAATCGATCGAACTGACTTCGAAGCTCGTGGAAGGCGCGTTTGAAGCGTTGATGACGGGCGATGGTGCAACGCATGACACGAAAGTGGCTGCGGCGCTCCGGGAACTTTCCAGGTCGGTCGATGTGATTGTTCTGGCACAGGCTTCCATGGCGCGCGTGGTGGACTCGCTCGCTGCGGAAGACAGAAGGGTGCCGATTCTCGCGAGTCCCGGCATCGCCATCGACTATCTCGCAAGCAGCCTGTGATAATCCGGATGTCCCAGCGCGAAAAGTTCCAGAGCGGGTCTGACAGGTCTCGGAGCGCGGCGATGTCACTTGCGGCCAGCCGCAGTGCCTCGAGATTTTCAAGCGATTCTTACTTGTTCAGGTGGCTGCGGCTGGTCTGCGACACAGCCGCGCGCCATTTCCAGACAGACTCTGAGTGTCCTGCCAGTCAGTAAAAACAGAGCCATCGAAAACAAAGTTCCACTCCTATGTTTCCCGTCGCAAAACTCGAAGCAGCTCTTCTCGTGATGGTTTCTGTTGCGGTCGGCGCCTCCTGGTTGTCGCGCGAGACGGAGGCATGGAAGCTCATTGCGGTTGTCGCGGCAGTGCTTCTGGCCGTCGGTCTTCGATTTTCCAAATCTCTTCGAAGTTTCCAGTTCACCGCGTGGATCATTGCCGCCGTTGTTTGTGCGATGATCTTTCCGGAGCGGTTTTTGCGCGTGGGCAATCTCGACCTGCGAAACAAGTGGCTGATCCTGTTTATCGTCCAGGCAGTGATGTTCGGCATGGGAACGCAGATGAAAATCGCCGACTTCAAAGGCGTCGCCAAAATGCCATTCGCAGTTTTCATCGGAGTCGTCGGACAGTTCACCATCATGCCGTTGCTGGGATTTGCGCTGGCGAAGCTGTTTCATTTCGAACCTGAGGTTGCGGCGGGAATCATTCTGATCGGTTCGTGTTCCGCAGGGCTCGCGTCGAACGTGATGGCCTACATCGCAAAAGCGAATCTCGCCCTGTCGATCACGATGACTTCGATTACCACGATGCTGGCACCGATCATGACACCGTTCTGGATGAAGGTCCTCGCCGGGCAACTGGTGAATGTCGATCCGGTGGCGATGATGATGGAGATCATCAAAATGGTGATCGTTCCGATCGGCGCGGCGCTGTTGCACGATTACCTTGGATTCGCATCGCGGCGAGGGCGGACGATTGTCTTTGGCGCTGCGGTGTTTGGAACGATCTGGATTGCATTCGTACTGTTAGGTGGTTGGGCCTGGTTCACAAAAATGTTCGACGCCGCTGCTCTGAAATGGATTGGGGCATTTGGTTTCGTTTTGGCTGCGGCTCCCGCTGGAATTGTTTTTCATTACGCGACGAAGCTGGTGCCCAGGCTTCCGACGTGGATGCCGATTCTTTCAATGGCTGGAATCGTTTACTTCACAACCGTCACCACTGCTGCGGGGCGCGACAATCTTCTGAACGTCGGCGGATTGCTTTTTTGCGCTGCGGCAGTGCACAACACGTTCGGTTACCTTTTCGCCTATTGGATGGCGCGGCTCTGTAAGTTGGATATTCCGTCATGCCGCACGGTTGCCTTTGAAGTCGGCTTGCAGAATGGAGGCATGGCATCCGGACTCGCCGGTGCAATGGGCAAGCTGGGAACTGTCGGTTTGGCGGCGGCGATCTTCAGTCCATGGATGAATGTCAGCGGTTCGATCCTCGCGAACTACTGGCGGAAGCGGCCCGGTCGCAACACGACAGAACGTGCCTGATCCGGCGGTCTGCGCAGTGCCGTTTTTTCATACCACTGTGCAACAGGTTGGGTTTTCAAAAGGGAAAATGTCTCTAGGATAACGCTCCTGAACTCCTTCCATGAATACGGTCGTCCGTCAGTCAGACGGTCCCCATATGGGGGCGAGGGGAGTTTCACGGAGGAACAAGTCATAACCCACATCGAAATATGTCTATAAAACGATCCACCCAACCGGCGTTCAGCGGAAGCCGTCAGTCTTCCCGCCGAATAATGGCTTACCTTGCCGCGATCAAATCCCTGTGCATTGCCGGCGTTGCCCTGACAACCAATGCCGCGGACATTGTCAACGACACCTGGCGTGACGGAAATCGAAACACACCTGCGTCTCCGACCTATTCCGAGAATGGCGTCGATTCGGATGAAGACGGCAACATTGAATCCGCCTGGTTTAACAGTGGCAGTGGCAGCTGGCCGATGGTTGTGGTGGATGATGACACGCCCGGCGGCGACCAGCTTCTGTCTGCAGCGGTCAATCCGGGCGGCGCTGTGTCCTGGGTTACTTATTTCGCCTCGTCAGCAGAATCTGTGGGTTGATTCGGGTTCCGGAAGGCGGCCGAGCGTG
>CALBZA010000063.1 GCA_937890005.1 uncultured Verrucomicrobia subdivision 3 bacterium
CCCAATCCTCTCTGCGTTCTTTGCGATCTCTGCGGTTCAAATTCCGGGAAGGGGAACGCGCCCGCCCTGGGCGCAGCAGATTGCGCCCCGCGATGTGCATCTAGGGGCGTAAAGTCTTCCATTGCCGCTCGATTCATTTCCGCGCTGGAATGTTCGGCGCGAGGGCGCACCGAACGGCAGCCGGGGCGGCTGCGGTCCCCATCAAGTGACATGGAAAGCGCGATTGATAAGAAGCCGCCGCACCAAGGTCATGGAACCTGAAGGTTCTGAATGGATGATCCCAATCCTCTCTGCGTTCTTTGCGATCTCTGCGGTTCAAATTCCGGGAAGGGGAGCGCGCCCGCCCCGGGCGCAGCAGATTGCGCCCGGCGATCTGCATTTAAGGGCGTAAAGTTTTCCATTGCCGCTTGATTCATTTCCGCGCTCGAATGTTCGGCGCGAGGGCGCGCCGAACGGCAGCCGGGGCGGCTGCGGTCCCACTGCCACTTCAAAGATAAGCGCTATTGTCGAAGGCGAACTTCAAAAGGCTGTGGGTTCCGTGAAGTTTCAGCTTGTTGCAAATGTGCTGACGGTGATTGTCCACGGTTCGGACGCTCAGGTTCAGCAGATTCGCGATCTCCTTGCTGGTGTAGTCCTCAGCGATGAGTTTCAGGATGCGTCGTTCAGCCGGGGTGAGCGCTTCGATCTGAGGCTTGCTCAGCAGAAGTTCCCGGACGCGCTCACTTCTCCGCTGTCCCGCCTCCAGCATCAGGGTGCTGAGAAAGGCTTCGTTCCTTGCGACTTTCTCAAGCGCAGTGACCACTTCGTTGGCGGCGTTTTCCTTCAATACGTAGGCTTTGGCCCCGAGATCCATTGCCATGTTGAACATGTCCTCTTCGCGATACATCGTGAGCACGACCACTTTTACCTCGAAGGTGAGATCGCGAATCGCCCGAAGCGTTTCGAGACCGTTCAGTCCCGGCATGTCGATATCCAGCACGACGATCTTCGGCTTGAGACAGATGATCAGCGGTATCGCCTCGCGTCCGTCGGAGGCTTCACCTGCGATTCTGAAGTTTGGGTTTCGTTCGATGACATCCTTCAATCCGTGACGCAGCAACGGATGATCATCGACTATCATGACGGTCACCTGCTCGCTCATAACGCTGTCGCACTATTGGGAAGTGGCACCTCGACAGTAAGACTGGTGCCTGCGCCTTCCCGGGATTCCACTGAAAGATTTCCTTTCAAAATTCTCACGCGTTCGCTGATGCCGCTGAGTCCGTAACCGAGATCGTAGGGCTTCGGCGGCGCTTTTGAGGCATCGAAGCCGATTCCATTGTCCCGCACTGAAATGGAAATCCGGTCCGCTCGTTTCCTGATGACGACCGCGGCTTCGGTGGCTTGTGAATGTTTGACCACATTGGTGATCGCTTCCTGCAGGACTCGATAGATGTTGATTTCCGCTTCCGGGTCAAACAGGTCGTCGATCGGTTCGATCCGGCAGGCAAACAGAATGGAAGTCGTCTCAGAAGCGCGTGTCACCAGGGCGCGAATTGCATGAGTCAAACCCAGACGATCGAGTTGATAAGGTCGAAGTCCGTGTGTGATCTGCCGGATTTCCTCAAGTGCGGTGGAAGTGGCGCGGGAGATTTCATCCAGCCTGTTCTTCAGCTCCGGTTCCGGCGGGATGTGCCCGGCCATGATGGCCTGATTTTTGATCACGAGAAGCGTCTGGCCGAGGCTGTCATGCAGGTTCGCTGCGATGCGACGCCGTTCATCCTCAACCCGTTCCAGCACCCGTTTCGAAAATGCAAACTGTTCCGATTCCTGACGCTCGAGCCGACGATGCAGCAGCTGAACCCAAAGCAGCGTCACGACCAGAATCAAAACGAGGATGCCAAAAAGCGCGGCGGCGCGCTTCCAGGTCCACCAGGGCGGACCGCTCACGAGGCTCAGGTCCGTGGCGTCCCGCATGAGGACCGCGACGGTTGAAGCCGCTCCAGACTCGGTGGACGTCATGTCGGAACCGTAATCCAGTATGCCCGTCACCTTTACCCGGCTGCCCACACGGACTGCGGGGGACGGTCCGGGTTCTGAATTCATGATCGCAGAAAACACCCGCTGCTGCTGTTGCAGTTCGAAAACTGTGAACTCCCGATTCGTCCGGACGCCCAGGAGTGTTGCGAAAGCCTGAACGAGCGTTCCTTTGAGATTGCGGATGGAAGATTGGTCCAGGTTGAGAACCGTCGGTTTGAGTTCTTCGTGCTCCTGGGATGGACGCACCATCGCATCAATGAGCACAGGCATGGATTCCGCCGCATCGACGAAGGCAACCACATTCACTGTGTTTCCAATGTTCGGCACCACTTCTCCGGGCGTCATTTGGACGCGAATTCCTCCGGAACGATCCTGAACGAAGAACGAGTTTGAATTCTTGTAAGTGATCTGCCCTTCCACACGGATTCGATGTGCCGGATGTTCCATCGGTGAAAGACCGGTCAAATGGACAACCGGTTGTCGCGGCAATGAAAACGGGTCGTTCTGAGGTTCCTCTTCGACGGCAAAATGGAGCAAGGATGGAGTCAGCAACACAGGCGCTTCAGCCATTCTCAGCAGCATCACCCCCCGCACTCGTACCTTTGCGTCGATATAATCTTCGAGCCGCTCCCGTTCCACCCCGGTCAGCCAGACGTGACAGATTCCGTCCCGTGTTGAAACGGCCAGCATTCCGTTCGTGCGCACGCCATGGATCACACCTTCGACTTCGACCCACCTTCCATTGATGGCTTTGTCGCGCGCTGAGGCCAGCGGCCGGAGGATGGGCGACGGCATGGGCGCCCAACCTACAGTGCCGGCGATCAATGGAATGAGGGTTGGCAGGTCTTTCGTGGTGTCCAGCGCTCCGCCGAGGTCCACCCGCTGGCCGACTTTCAACTGATCTCCAAATGCCGGATTATCCAGACTGACCCGGACGACGGTCGTGTCTTTCTGCACGAAAATGAAATTGGTTCCAAAGGCGCTGCCGTTGAAGGTCACTACTCCGCGCGTTCCGAAAAAGCCCTGCATTGGCAACCGATTGGTCGGCGCCGTGGAATCCGGCGGTACGTACATTCGGCTCGCATGCAATGGCAGTCGATGCAGAATCCCGATGTCTTCGCCTGACGAAGCCCAGATTGTGAGCGGTGGAACGGGTTCATCGACGTCGGGTTCAGGCATGCTTTCGCAAACACCGTGGATCTCCACCGTTGCATTCAGCAGTCCGGTCACCTGTTCCTGTGACAATCCCGGAACTCGCGCATGCAGGGTCCATCCTCCTTCAACCAGTTCCAGCAGCGCAACGCCATCCTGCTCTGAAGCAAACCGGACCGTTCCCGAGACCGTCATCCAGCGAAGATTTTGTTCCATTGAAAGCTTTTGACCCGGCGCCAGCGGTTGAGGAACGGGTTTTTCTCCCCTGCCAAGAATCTGCACCTTGATTTCTCGAACGGTGAGGATGGACTCGAATGGCCTCGCACCTCCCAATCCAACCAGATCCCCGCGGCCGTAATTCGTCCAATACTCCCGAAGCACACCATTCGTAATTGTGCCGGCAATGTCTGAGGGAACGCTCCAGGGGCGGAGATACTGTTGTGAAATCACTTCGCGTTCGAACGAAGGGCCGGACCACGCCACGGCGAGATGTTCGCCACCGGTGTTTTGTTCCATCAACGCTTCGATGTAATACATCTGGCCGCGTTTCAAAAAGACCGGCTCTGAACGTTGCGAACGGTGCCGCGTCCACTCTCCCGGATCGACCCACTCGAACCGTCCGATCGACGCAATCTTCTTTGCATTCGCCTGATTCGCGTTGCCGCTGAGCCACAGCTCCGATGAATTGTCGCTGGCGATCCAGAATTGATATTCCCCGTCTGCAGGCGGCTGGAGATAGGCCCGCATTCGAGTCAGGCGATATTCATCTGTGTCGAAAGGGATTTCAAAATCATCGCGAATCTCGATGCCGGCCGGGCGATAGGGGAAGTCCGGCCAGGTAGGCAGGTAGGGCGAGCAGTCGATTCCATCAACCTTCACTTTCTGACCCGCCTGAAGCTCACCGGCGTTCCATCGCGCATGCAATCCTACCGCTCCAGTCGCATCCTGCAGGACAATCAAATCGCGGTTCGTATCAACCAACGTGACGATTCCTTCCAGGGAGAAATCACAGCCGCTCTGGAAATCGACGCTTTCCAGTCTTCTGAACCCGTCCACGTCTTTGACGCGATGCCGCGCGGCATTTTCAGGGACCGGTTCGGACGCGGTTACATCGACCTGAGCGGCCGCGAACATCAGAAGTCCGAAGCCGAGGAAAAAGCTTCGCAAGGAGACGTGACGCTGCGGTTTCACTCTGTTTCGGATAACAGGTTGATCCCGCGTCTCAAAGAGTTTTCAAAACCTTCCAGCTCCTTGAGTATTCATACTCATTTGATGAGCAATGTTACTTGCTGCCCCAGAGGGGTGCTCTCGTGTAGAACTGTAAGTCGCGGTCACCGTGATCAGAGTTGGAGTCGAGAGCAAATGACCGGTGGACGCGTTCGAAAACAACAGTTCAACATAATCAGGTTTGTGCTCATGAGAAAAAAATTCGCATTGAAATGGGCCGCGGGGTTCACCGCTGGGGCATTGTTCTTTGCCTTACAGCAGTGTGCTTCCGGTGCAACGCTGGTTCACCGATTCAGCTTCAACCAGCCGGATGACGGGATGGGCAACTATGGCGCTTCAATATCCAATTCCGTGGCCGGCCCCGAATGGGATGGCACACTTCCCTATGGAGGAGATTTCGCGACGACCCCGAACCAGCTGACACTCGTTGCGGGCTTCGGACAATACGTGCAGTTTCCGCCTGGAATCATCAGCAACTACAACGCTCTCACGATCGATATCTGGGCCACGGTCAGCAACCCGTGGGGATTCCTCTGGTCCTTTGGCGACACGGACATGGATACAAGCTTCGGAGGACGAGCTGTCTGGCTCCATGCCAATGCGCGTCTGACAATCACCGATACCATGCCAAGCTGGGGTGGCGAACAGAACGCATACTTCAACACACTTGCAGGTCCCATCCACATCACGGCCGTGATTGATCCTCCGACAGGAAGAATGCTTGTTTATACCAACGGCATGCTTGCCGGCATCAACACGGCCGTCACTCGTTCCCTGACGAATGTCTGGAGCATCAACAACTACATCGCAAAATCGGTCTTTGCTGGCGATCAGTTGATTGATCTCACGGTGGACGAGTTCCGCATTTGGGACGGCGCGATGAACGGCCTGGAAGTTGCAGGCATGGATGTTGCCGGACCGGATGTCATTGGCACAAGCGACAGCGTCGGCACGATCACCAATCTCACCGTCATTGTGCCTTATCAGAATCTGGTACAGGGCGGGCAGCAACTGGCGAGCGTTACTGGACAGGCAACGCTGTTCACGAATGTGATCACCATCGACAACTTCCTCGTCACATTCAGTTCCAGCGATACAAACGTGTTGACGGTTGACGCGACCGGCCGGATTTCAGCGGTCAAGCCCGGAACCGCAAACATCATTGCGCAATACGGTTCCACGACGGGTTCAATTGCAGTCACCGTCTTTCCGGAACCAACCACACTGGTCCATCGGTGGAGTTTCGACGAGCCCGATGGCAGCTTTACGGTTGCGGATTCCGTCGCCGGTCCGAGTGGCGAAGGCACGTTGCCCAACGGTGGCACGTTCAGCGATGGACAACTGTTCCTGTACGGTGGATGGCAGCAATACGTGAATCTTCCAACCAATCTCTTCTCAGGAATGACCAACGTGACCATCGAGATGTGGGCCAGCCATCAGGAGAACCTTCCGTGGAACGCATGGCTGTTCGCTTTCGGAAACATCGTCAATGACGATCACGGAGCGAACTACCTGTTCGTCCAGCCGCAAAGCGGACGCTGGGTGATGGCTGGGATCGATCCGGGCTGGTCTGGTGAACAGGCGGCGGCACCGGGATTCGACTTCTCCGGCCAGACAAACCTGCACATCGTCTGCGTTGCTGCCCCGGGTGGAGGTTATCTGTCGCTTTATACGAACGGCGTCCTCGCCGCGGTCAACAATTCCCTGACCTGGCCGATGTCTTCCATCGTGAACAATTACAGTTTCATCAATCGTTCACTTTATCCGACGGATCCCTACGTCGATTTGACCGTCGATGAGTTCCGCATCTACAACGGCGCAATGGGACCTGAACAGGTTGCGCAGAATTATGCTCTCGGTCCCAATGTTCTGGAGGCGCCGAAGCTTTCGGCCGCAATTTCAGGTAGTAATCTAATCATCACCTGGTCCACCAATCTCACGGGCTTCGACCTCGTCTCAAGCGAGAGCCTCGCACCCGGAGCAGAATGGTCCGGAGTGAACGCGACGCCTTCCATTTCCAGCGGGCGTTATCAGGTAACCATTCCTGCGACGAATACAGTGAACTTCTTCCGGCTGGTCAAATAGGCCCACGAAGTCATTCAAACGAGGTCAGGCCGCCGGAAGTTTTCGCTTCCGGCGGCTTTTTCGTGACGTTGCAACATGGAATGGCGTTGTTGCACCCAGTCGCGTTTCGATCTCGTCAGCCAAACAATCCCGACAACGAATGCAGACTTCATGAGCCGAAGGCATCGTTCATCCATGCTTCCAGGAAGGAGCGTTCGTTCAAAGAGAGGCGCGATGGTCGAACGCGAAGCGCAAGAGACTGTGCGTTCCGTGCAGATTCAACTTCAGACAAATGTTGTAGCGATGATTCTCAATCGTCTTGCAGCTGAGATTGAGGTGATCGGCGATCTCCTTGCTGGTCAGATCCTCGCTGATGAGTTTCAGAATGCGCCGCTCGGCCTGGGTCAGCGATTCGATTTGGGGCTGCATCATCAAAAGGTCGCGAACCTTGTCGCCACGGCGGCGTGCGGCTGCGGACATCGACTTGCTCAAAAAGACTTCACCGCGATTGACCTTCTCAAGCGCAAGAATGACATCCGTGACTGCATTTTCCTTCAGCACGTAAGCCTTCGTGCCCAAATCCATCGCCGCATTAAAAACGCCTTCCTCGCGATACATCGTCAGCACAACGGGCAGCACAGAAATCGATCGCTCCCGAAGTGCCCGAATGGTTTTCAGTCCGCTCAGGCGCGGCATGTCGATGTCCAGAATGATGATTTTGGGCGTCAGGGCTGCGACCTTGTTCAGCGCTTCCTCGCCGTCTGATGCTTCGCCCACGATCGCGAACTCAGGATGTTTTTCGATCAGATCGCACAACCCGTGGCGGAAGATCGGATGATCGTCCACAACGAGAACGGTTGATTGCGCTTCGTCGTTCATGCGGTAACAGTGCTTTCCTGGAAGGGAGCTTCAACGGTGAGGCGTGTGCCTTCGCCTGGACGGGAGTCGATTGTAAAAGTTCCGCCGAGGATGGCGCTGCGGTTTCGAATCCCGACAAGGCCGTATCCAATGTCGCGGCCAGAATCGGGGCATTCCGACGGATCGAAACCGCTGCCGTTGTCTCGAACGGAAACAGCGATCACTGATTCGCCTTTTTTGATCACGACCGCCGCCTCGGTTGCCTCGGAATGTTTCACCACGTTTGTGACCGCCTCCTGAACAATCCTGAACAGGTGGATCTCGGCATCTTTCGGAAACAACCCGTCAATGCCGTCAACACGGCTCGCAAAAAGGATGGAACTGTTCTCGGACGCGAGGTTGATGCATGCCCGGATCGCCTCCGTCAAACCGAGGCGATCGAGAAGCGAGGGATGAAGTCCCTGCGCGATCTGGCGCACTTCTTCAATGGCCTGACATGTCGCTTCAGAAATCTGGGTCGCGTGTTCTCTGAACTGCTGTTCGTCCGATGCAGATTGCATGGCCGTCAACGCCCGATTCCTGATGATGAGCAGCGCCTGCCCCAGGCTGTCGTGAAGATTCCCAGCGATCCGGCTGCGTTCTTCCTCAAGCTTTCCAAGCACGTGCTGTGAAAACGCCAGTTGCATCGCCTGTTCCCGTTTGAGCTTTCGTTGGAGCAGTCGAATTCGGAGCAGTGTCGCTGCAATCACCAGCGCCAGCGTGCTTGTCAGCACGACGACGCGGGTCCGGGTCCACCACGGAGGACCGCTCAGGATCGTCAAGTCTGCCGGCGTCCGCAGCAAGAGGTTCAATGTGCCGGCGGCAGTTCCCTGAGTCTGATTTCGCCTCATGCCGCCCGTGTTCCAATCTCCCTCGCAAATGCCGACGACCTTCAGTCGGCTGCCGATTTCTATCGTCGGCAAGGAACCGCTGTTCTCGGGAAGGGTTGCGGTAAACACCCGGTGCGGGCCCAGCAGTTCAAGGATTTGATGATCACCCGCCACCTTTCTGGCCAACAAGGTTCCGGTGGATTCGATCAAGGTGGCGTCCTGTCGGCTTGATGGTCCCTCTGCAAAATCCGTCGGCGCGGCTTGAATGATTCGATTCGACGCCTCTCGCCGCACGAGAACGTCCGACATGACGACGCCGGAACTTTGCCGGGATGCAAAACCAACGACTTCGACGGAATCGCCAATCTTTGTCGGGAGTGATTGGGGTTGATGAATCCGAACGGCGCCGGAATGATCCTGCACCACAAACACACAACCGTCCTGGTAAGTAATCTCCCCGGCAATTTTGAATCGGTGCAGTGCTGTTCGTTGGGTGGCGCTGTGAGTGACATGCGCAATCGGGCTGGCCGGTTTGTCGAAGGGATTGGCCGGAGGACGATTTCTCACATCGACGAATTTTTTGGACGGGACGAGTATCCTGGGCATGCCGCCGGCATTGGGGAGAAAGATGCCTTGCACTCGAACGCTGGAATCAATCCAACCTTCCAGTTCATCACTGCTGGTTTCGCCAACCCACACGTGCAATGCGCCGTCGCTGTTCACGACGAGGAGCATCGCGTTCGAGTTCATGGAATGAGGAACTCCGGTAAACTCACACCATCTTCCCGCCTCGTTCGGCGAAGATGCAGCTGTGAGAGGAGAGGAGATCGGAACAGGCATTGCGTGTTTGCCAAGCTCGGAAATGGTCAAAGGCGCAAGCATGGGTATGTCTTTGCCCGGTTTCAAAGCGCCTCCAAGTCCAATCCAGTCGCCGACATTCAAGTAGCGGCTGAAGAATGCCGCTTCTCCACCGGAAACCATCTTTGCCGACTCTCCCTCCTGAACGACGAGATAGTTCACTCCGGCGACGCAGTCGTTGAAGGTCACCACACCGCGCATCGTGTAGAAGCCCTGTTTCGGAAGGGTGTCGTCAACAGGCGGTGCAAGCGGGCCCAACTCCCTGTCGATCGAAGGATCGTTGGCGACATTTTCGCTCGTGATGCTGATGGCGCCTGCGTCCTGGACCCAGATAATTCCCGGCTTCCATTCGTCGTTGGCGTCATAAATGCCTTCGCAAACTCCCTCAACCTGGATTCTTGAATTGGCCAATCGCCGCAGCTGAGCAGGCTCTGGCGCTGGAGAACAGACCTGCACTTCCTTGCCATTTCCGCGAAGCGAAAGCCACAAAGTGGATTCCTCGTTTCCAACAAACGTTACGAGTCCGTCAAAGCTCACCCAGCGGAAGTTGCGATCCTGATTCCACGGTCTTTCGTCGAGAGCTTCGGGAACGGGTTTGCGGCATCTTCCATCGCTCAATTCGCGGATGGCTACCGTTTCCACGCTCAGCATGGAATTGAATGAATGCGGACCCGAAACACCGGACAAGGTGCCGGCCATGAAGTTCGTCCATACATCGCGGGTCACACCATTTTCAGGATGACCGTTCCTGCTGCTGTCGAAGGAGGTCAGATAAATGTTTTCTATGACGGCCTGATCCAGTTCCGGGCCGCGCCAGGCGACAGCGAGATGTCCCTCTTGCGTGGTTTGTTCATGAATGGCCTCGATGTAGTAGGTTCTGCCCGCTTGAAGCGAAATCGGCACCGACCGTTGCGAAGGGTAACGCGACCATTCCCTCGGCGAAGCCCACTCGAACCGCGAGATTGAAGCGATCTTTTGCGATTTCGAAGGAGAATCGTCGGTGCTGAGCCACAGTTCCGAGGAGTTGTCGCTCGCAATCCAGAACGTGTATTCACCCGAGTGAGGCGGCGTCAGATACGCCCTCATCCGGGAAAGGTAATATTCTCCCTCGGCGGGCAGCACCTCGAAAGCCGGCAGCGATTCCCGTCGGGAAGGACGAAACGGATACGCGGGAAATCTCTGAACGTAGGGAAGGCAATTGCTTCCCGTCAGGGAAACACATTGTCCGAACCGCAATCCGGTGTTCTCGAGCGGGAAATGAAGCGCCACCGCGCCCGTTTCATCCTGAAGAACGAGCAGATCACGCCGTTGATCCACGAGGGTGACAAGCCCGGTCAGTTGGAAGTTGCAGCCGTCGAGATAATCGGATGCGGTCAGGCTCGCAAACCCGGATGCATTGGTGACAACGTGACGAGGAAATCCTGGCAAATGTCCGGCGGCGAACGACACAATAGCGAGACTGAGATAAACGATCGCCCCCAGTGAGATAATCAGTCGATGCAAGATGCCTCCCTTGTGCGCGAGCCGGGCTGCATCAATGTTTTGAGCGCCAATCAATCGATGGAAACAAGTTCGCATCTACTGGATGAACGACTGCTGATGGCCTGTCTTAGCAAGCGTACGATCCAAGGATCAAGTGCTTTGCACCACATTTTGATGAGTATTTACACTCATCTCCCACGGCTTCCTCGAAAGATGTCGTTCCGACATGGAGGATCATCTGATTGTCTCGGCGCGTTGCGACAGCTCGGGCGGATTGGCTGGAGGTTGCAGATCGAACACTCCGTTTTTCTGAAGCTTGTTGAAACTGTCCGCACCGAGATACGTGTGAAGCGCCTGGCTCGTCTGCTTCGCAAACTGCTGCAGGTTTCGATCGACGGCAGCCCAATCGACGCGCTCGCCGCGGGATTCCAGAGCGGCGGCCTGAATCTGATAATCGTGCACGGATTTTTCGTAATACCGCATCGTGGCGTACACTGAATCGATCTTCTGGTCGTTCAATCCCCAGAGCTCGGCATGTTTCTTCATCACGGCATAGCTCGGATGCTGTTCCTTCTGAAGTGCCTCAAACGCGGCGTCGCCGAGAACACGACGGTGTTCGTCATCCCGGGCCGCATTCAGATTCGCCATCTCTTCCAGATACGCGGGAGATGAGGGATCATTCTGAAAACGTTTCTCGAGTTCGAGACGCTGTTCGTTCCACTGCTTCTGGACAGCCAACACTTCCTCAAACTGGCGCTCTGTCTTGGCGACTTTTCCCATCTCGCTTTTCAAGGCGGCAGCAATCGCATCATTTGGAATTCCCTGTGCCTGGGCGAATCGTTCCTCGCCCAGAAGCGCCTTCATCTCCTTTTCAAATTCGTAGGCGGCCACCCGATACGCGTCGCTCGCGCCAGCGTCGTCGATCTCTCCCTTGATTCGCGAGTTTCGCAATTCCAGCTCGTGCTGCTTCAGTTTCTTCCAATAACTGTAAACAAGATCGGTTTCATCCGGGGACAAGGGAATTCTGCCGACATTCGCCTCGCGCTGCATGTTTTCCCGGTCCCAGAGTTTGAATCCTTCCTCGCCCAAAGCGGCCCGCATCTCGGAATCAAGGGCCATGGCATTCTCCATCTTCAACGCCGCGAGAATTTCCGGGTCGCCATAACATTTGAGGGAAACTTCGCCGCCTCGTTTGTTCCAGTTCCAGTCCAGATCAGCCAGAACGATTCGCGCGAGGACGTTGTTCGGCACTCCCATCTTGCGTAATTCATCGACGATAAAGCGTCGTTGATCTGACTCCGTGGCCGCTGCGTTGAACCGGGACGGCGCGGTTGGCAGAACCATCTGAAATGGAGTCGGCGTTTCCGTCGGATCGACATCTTCTGTCGCAGGCAGGGCGGGTACCGGACGGTTGGGACGATAGGCCGCCACGAACACAAGCGTGACAGCAAGAGCGACATTCAGGGTCAGTGAAAGACGTTTCAAAACGGGGCGGCTCATAATGGGTTCGGGTATTGGACAAGTGAGATCATTCAACAGCTCGATTCTCTGAGCGGTGGAAGAAGGTTCATCGTGGAGGCTGGCCGGGAGCAGCTGCGAGCGTGGCCCAGCGGAGCACACGGTTGCGCTGCAACCTGGCGAAACTTTCACTCCCCATCTGGTTTCGAAGAACGTTCTGTGTCTCGGTAGCGAGTTGCTGCAGATTCCTGTTCACGGAATCCCACTCAACAAATTCTCCGCGGGATTGCATTCCCAGAACCTGGGCCTGGTAGTCATCCACCTTTCGCTGGTAGTCCTTCATGGTCCTGTAGGTGAAATCGATCTCGTTGTCATCCAGCTCCCAGAGGTTCTGATACTTTTTCATCTGCGCGTATGCGGAATCCTGTTGCTTGCGCAGGGATTCATAGGCATCCGCCCCGAGCACCCGCTCGAACTCGCGATCGCGGGCCGCATCGAGTTCCCTGAGTTTATTGAGGTAATCCGGAGAAAAAGTGTCGTTGCGATAGGCGTATTCCACTTCCATCCGCTGACGATTCCAATCCTGCTCCACCGCAAACAGCTCCTTGCATTGCGCGTCCGTGGGATTCGCCTTAGCGATCTCGTGCTTGAAGTTGTCGAAGACGAACTCGCGGTCCAGCTGCTGCGATTTGGCGTAACGCTCATCTCCCAGCAGATTCCGCATGCTGCGATTGAACTCGGCATAAGCCGCATCGACGGCTTCATTGATGTCCGCGTCGTCCATGGTGCCGTCGAGCCGGGCCTTGTCCAAATCCAGCATTCGTTTCTGAAGCGTTTTCTTGAACTCGTAGAGGCTCTCGGTTTCGGCGGCTGAAACGTCAACCTTCGTGTTCATTGCCTCCCACAACATGTAGTTCTGGTCCCATTGCTTGAATCCCTCTTCGCCCAAAGCCGCCTGCATCGCCGCGTCTTTGGCCAGACTCATGTCAAGTTGCACGCGGGCCATTTTTTCCATGTCGCCCCAGCACTCCTGAAAGCGGTCGTCCCACTCGACCTCGAAATCGACGCGAGCCACGCGGCCGAGCAGTTCGTTCGGAACTCCCAGCGCTCGCAGGCGATCGATGATCTGCCGCCTCCGCTCAGATGGGGACGAGATGTCTGCGTAGTTCGGAAGTTTTTCTTCCTCGATCCGCAACACTGCCGGCTGCATCGTTTCATTTTGCGCGATTGCGGGAGTGGTGTTGTCGAGTGGCTCGACGTCGGGAGTGGAACCTGTTGAGGCGCGATTCAGCTTGAGGATTGCCAGAGTGGAGATTGCCAATGTGAGAACGACGTTCAGCCCGAGGGACGCCTTTGAGGAGAATTTAGAAATCATAGACTCGTGGATCAGTGAATCAGTTGCTGCCCGGATACATTCCGCAAACGGAGAGGAAATGGGCCGGTGGCGGGTGGAACCACCGGCCATGTTGAATCAGAACATCAGGACTTACCAAACGGTCGCATTGACACCGCCGGGACCGCCGAACGCCTCGCTGGCGAGAACGGTTTCGCGGACTGTGCCCCAGCTCCAGCCCAGCGATTTCCATTTGTTGACGTGATTGGCCATCGTGATGGTGCGGTTCGAACCGGTGGGAGTATCGCTCTGCCGATCGTTCTTATATTGATGGAACGAGCTGCTCACCACCTGCAGGTAAACGGTGTAAGTTCCGCCATCGCTGTTGACGGTTCCGCGGTTCTGTCCGCTGTTGCTTCCCTTCTCGGTGATGTACCATTCGCGCGTGTTGTAAGGAGCCCATCCGTAGAGCGCCAGGAGATGCCAGTTGCCGCCGATGTAGCCGCAATTGTAACCGACGTTACGCACTGAACCGGGCCACCATCCTTTGCCCGTCAGAGCGTCGGTGATGCCTGCGGTCCAGGAACCGGCCCAGTTGCCTCCAGAGCCGGTCAACGACGCAGTGCCGCTGCCGGTGTAGTAGGTGAACCAATAGATACTGCCGTGATACCCGCTGCTTCCAGCTGCTTTCACCTCCTGCGTGGCAGTGAGAACCAATGCGAGCACGGCGACCATCGATAGGATTTTTTTCATGATATGACTGGCTGATGTTGTTGGTTGAGTTGGCGGCGCGAACGAAGTCCGAACCGCTGTGGGCGAAAATCTTGAGCCGATCTTCGTCCTCACTTTAGCGAACCAACTCTATCAGATTTCCGTATTCAGTGAATGAGAGTCTATACCTAGGACGCTCGTCGGAGGCGGTATTCGCAGGCAGATTGAACCCACTGCGGCACCTGTTGGTGGAGACTTTTGAGGATGGCCACAGATGAAACACAGATTGGGCACAGATTTTTTTCAGCTCTTTCAACTGCATCCTGAGAAACACAGAAGGAAACGAAGGGAATGAAGACAGCCTCCCTTTGTTCCCTTCGTTATCTTCTGTGCAAAACTGCGAGCAGCTTTAGGTGCAGGAAGGTGTGGGTGATGCGCGGTTTGTTTACAGGTGAAACAGAGAAGACACAGATTCTCGGAGTTCTCTCAACGACTCTGATTCCAATCATCTGTGCGTTCTTTGCGACCTGCGGTTCAGGTTTTTGGAAGAGGGGAGCGCGCCCGCCCCGGGCGCAGCAGATTGCGCCGCGCGATCTGCATTTGAGGACGTAGAACCTCCCATAGCCGCTCGGTTTATTTCCGCGCTCGAATGTTCGGCGCGAGGCGCGCCGAACAGCAGCCGAGGCGGCTGCGGTCCCAATCCCATCTCTGCGTCTCCGCGTCCTCTGCGGTTCAATTTCGGAGAGTGCTTCACCGTGGACGCAGCAGATTGCGTCCAGTCGTTTCCGTCAATTCTGTCGTGGCCGGGAAGCAGGCAGAGCGTTCGGATCGATGAACGCATTCGGATCGGGACGTTCGGTCGTGCCGCCGACATTGATCGCGCGAATGACAATGCCGCGTTTGCCGGGCAGCGGAACGGAGCGTCCATTCACATCGACGAAGTGATAGCGGTCCTTAAGTTTGGTGACGAATTCGCCGGGCACGGGCGTAATCGTCATGTCCCAGACGTCGATGATATCGACTTTGAAACGCATGTTCTCTGCGACGCCGCGCTTGTAGAGCTGGAACACCCAGTTCGTCGGTTGGGAGCGTCCGAAATAGGTGAGATAATACTGGCCCGGTGCACCCGCGGTATCGGGATCGTTCCACTTGTCGATCGGATCGAGTCCTTCTGCCGGGCCTTCCTCCAGAATTTTCCGGAGAAACGCCAGTCGCGGCATGCTGGTGCCGAGAATTTTTCCGCCAAAGGAAGTCCAGGTGTCTTCATCCGCGGTGTTGAAATAGTCGCCGTGTCCGACGTAAGTGCCGCCCACTGTGCCGCACCAGAAGCGATGGACCATGCTGAATCCGTCCAGATCCGCCCAACGGAACTTCGCATCGCCTTCATATTTCACTTCGTCGTAAACCACCGGCTTGCGCCATGGATCGCGATACATCTCGGCGCTGCCGGGTGTTTCGACGGCCACGCCGTTCTGCATGCTCACGTGCGTGATCCACGGTTTGTTGTGATCGAAGAGCAGGGAACCGTTGTGAATGGAGCGAAGGTGATCGAACGGATCGCATTCCTGCACGAGTCGGCCGAGCCGGTCCCAATCCGCTTCTGTTTTCGTGCGCAGAAAATCCCATTCATTCGCGAGCGACCACCAGACATTCCGAAAGGCGCCAAACCGCGCGACCACATAGCGCACGTAGCGTTCATCGTTTTCCGGCGTCATGCGCTCGAAGCCGAATTTTCCGTAAGGATTGAACAGGATCAGATCGGCTTCGATGCCCAGATCACGGAGCTGGCCGATGCGCTTTTCGTAATGGCGGAAGAATTCAGGATTGAATCGCGTGTAATCCCAATCGTGCGGCGGCCTGCCTGCAAACGGCCAGAGCGTCGGCGGATATTTGTTCATGAAAGGCGTGGGTTGCTGCGTAATGAGCATGCGAGCCTTGTTGAACGGCGACGCTGCCAGCGTTTTCAACGTCTCTTCCTGCACTTCAAGCGGAGTGTCGATCCAATTGTAGATCGTGGTTCCAATCTGTTTGAACGGCGTGCCGTCGGCGTAGGCGAAATGGTAGGTGTTTCGAACGCGCACCGGGCCATGATTACCTTTTCCAGGAGGCCCGGCAGTGAACTCGCCGGTTTTGTTCGTCAGCTCCCAGCGATTGGCCTTCGTTTCGTAGCGCCATTTTCCCTGTGTGTCCGGCATGAAGCGGATGCGATAAACGCCGTCGCCATCGTAGAAGCCGGGCACGACGATCTTCTTCGATCCGTTGTCGAACTCGGCGGAGAGCTGGACGTCCACGTGCGGATTTCCATCCGACGGCCCTTTCAAGACGATTTCGTAGATGTCCCATTGTTCGACGACGCTTGTCGCTGCGTGAACGGAAGAATTGCCGGTCAACGCCATGGCAATGAGAGCCATGGCGACAATCGAGTGCAGAACGGATTTGAATCGGATTTTCATGGCAGTATCAGTTCGTCGGATTCGCCTTCATGCTCAGCGCGCTATAGAGAGAACGGTTTTCTGGAGCATAAATGGCACTTGGATTCGAAACGGATTTCGCGTTCCTCGCGTTTGTATCGTCAGGTGCTCAGAACAAAACTGAACTGGTAAACGCCCGCCGCCACATTGCAAATCAGACCGCTGTTATCACGTCCGGTTACAGTGATTCCCGGCGCTTTTTCAATCGGCACGCCATCATCCGTAACCACAGCAGTCGCCGCGCTGGGAATGAAAACCGTGGCGCTTGTGTTTGCCGGAATGCGGACGTTCCAGGTCAGTTGATCGCCGTTGCGTTTCCAGTCGCTGACGATTTCGCCATGCATCGAGCGATAACACGCGCGGGCGGAATCGAGATCTTTTCGAATGAAAGGCCGCAGGATGAATTGTTGAAAACCGGGTTGGTCCGGATCGAGTTCAATGCCCGCAACGTGCCGGAACAACCACTCGCCGACCGAGCCGAGCGAATAATGATTGAACGAATTCATTGTTGGATTGAAGAACCCGTCCTTTTCAGTCCAGCCGTTCCAGCGTTCCCAGATCGTGGTGGCGCCGTGTTTCACCGGATACAGCCACGACGGATAGGTGTCCTGCAACAGAAGCCGGTAAGCGACGTCCGCATGTCCGGAAAGCGTGAGCTGCGGATTCAAATGGCTGATGCCGATGAAGCCGGTGCTGAGGTGCCAGTCGAGCGAGCGGATGTTTTCGACGAGATGTTCAGCCGCTGCGGCGCGAACGTTTTCCGGCAGGAGATCGAATGCGAGCGCGAGCAGGTAGGCTGTCTGGGTTTCCACGGCGAGCCGGCCGTTTTCACGCAGCCATTCTTTTTGAAATGCGTCGCGAACTTTTTCGAACGTGGCCTGAAAGTGCTTTGCTTCTTCCGGTTTTCCAATCGCACGCGCCATGCGGGTCATCATGCTCGCATCGCTCGCCCAGTAAGCGGTCGCGAGCAGATTCTTCATCGGCGAGTGCGTGCGGAATTCGCGATCCGACGGAATGCAAAGCCAGTCGCCGTAATTGTTGTTCAACTCGCGCGTGCGCAGTCCGTCGGGATTCGTCCGTTCCAGCCAGTTCATCCAGCGCACCATGGAATCCCAATGCCGTTCGATGATTCGTGTGTCGCCATACACGCGCCAGATCGTAAACGGAACAATCACACCCGCATCTGCCCACCCCGCGCCGCCGCCAAGGCCGTCGAGGCCCACGAAGTTTTCGTCTTCCCGCAATCGAGGCGCCACGTCCGGGAAAATGCCGTCCACGTCCTGCGAATCGGTCACATCGACCATCCATTTCGTGAAGAACGCGGCGACGTCCATGTTGTAGGTCGCCGTGCGCAGAAAAACCTGTGCGTCGCCCATCCAGCCGAGCCGTTCGTCGCGCTGCGGGCAATCGGTGGGCACCGAAAGGAAATTTCCCTTCTGTCCCCAGAGTGCGTTTTGCCAGAGACGATTCACCAGTGGATGCGAACATTCGAACTGGCCCGCCGGTGGCGTTGAGGACATCACAACGCAGCCGACGATTTTGTCGAAGGGCAGGGGAGCATCCCGACCGGTGATTTCGACGTATTGAAAACCGTGAAAGGTGAAGCGCGGCTGCCAGGTTTCCTCGCCCGTTCCCTTGAGAACGTAAACGTCCGTGGCCCTGGCGCGGCGCAGGTTCTCGGTGTAAAGCGTTCCGTCTGGATTCAACCGTTCGGCATGACGCAGCGTCACCCGCGTTCCAGCCGGACCGCTCACAGTGATCCGCATCCAGCCGGCGAAGTTTTGTCCGAGATCGTAAATGAAAACCCCGGGCTGGATTTCATTGACCGAAACCGGACGCAACGTTTCAACCACGCGCACAGGTTCGGATCGTTGCGCGACGAGTGGAAGGTCTTGATCCGTGTCGCCGGGCCGATTTCGCGAGAAGCCGAACTTTGGAATGTGAACTTTCGAAGGCGGAACGGGAATGGCGGGCAGCCATTGTGCGTCGTCAAAACCTGGACGATCCCAGCCGCTTTGTTCACGTCGGGCATCGTGATGTTCGCCCATCATGAAATCGGAGAAGAGAATCGGCCCGGTCTCGCAGCGCCAGCTTTCATCGGTGGCGACGCGAATGATTTCGCCGTTGCTCAATTCCACCTCGAGCTGCAGCAGCAGGCTGTTTTGCAACGTGCCGTAACGGCCGCGTGTTTCCTGCCAGCCGACAAAGCCGCTCCACCAGCCGTCTCCCAACATCGCGCCGAGGACATTTTCTCCGGTGGCGAGCAATGCGGTGACGTCGAAGGTCCGGTAATGCAGTCGTTTGTTGTAATCAGTCCATTCCGGAACGAAGCAATCTTCCGTCACGCGCCGGCCGTTCAATGAAAGATCCAGAAGCCCGCGAGCCGTCGCGTAAAGCGTGGCGCGACGGATTGGATGTGAGATCGCGAATGCCTTTCGAAACAACGGAACGGTCCCTGGCTCGGTTTCGGTGGCAATGATCGCTTCCGGATCGCGTCGAAAAATTTCCGGATCGGGAGCAATCCACTTCGCTGTCCAATCGGTTTGCTGCAGCAATCCCATTGACCAAAACGCTGGCGTGGATTTGATGACGTTGCCGGCCTCGTCCCAGCTTTCCACGCGCCAATGACAGACATCACGCGATCGAAGCGGTTTGCCGGCGTAAACGATGTGGGTTGTTTGCGAACTTTCGATGCGACCGCTGTCCCAGAAATCAGCTTCGCCGGCAGCCAGCTTTTCCGGCGTTGAAGCGACCTGGATGCGATAGGCGACCTGCTGCGCGCCGCGCCGGTTCGATTCCACCCGCCAGCTCAGACGGGGCGAGCATTCGTCGATTCCGAGCGGATTGACGAGATATTCGCAGCGCAAATGCGCGACATCCCAGTTTGCAGCGGCTGAGACGGGAGTCATGTACCTGTGCGCTCCGCTTCAATCTGTTCGAGCGATTTGCCAGATGTGTTCGGCATCCAAAAGAATCCAACCGCGCCGCTGATCGCGAGGAACAGCGTCAGCATGAGAGCGAGCTGGAAGAAGTTCGGATTTTTTTCGTCGATTAACGTCGGCGCGATCAGGCTCCAGATGCCGAGCAAGGTGCGGGCGACGCCGAAGGTGATTCCCTGCGCCGTGCCGCGGTGCATCGTGGGGAAGAGTTCCTGGCTGAACACCTTGTAGAATGCTTCGCCGGCCAGTGCGGCGCCGACGCCCCACATGATGGTATTGATCAACACGGTTGGAACTGTGAACGGCACGAACATCAGCATGCCCCACGCGGTGATTTGTATCACGGCGCCGCCGCCCCAAAGCCATTTGCGCGTCCGGAAGCTGCGATCGGAAAACGGCATGAAGATGAAGAGTGTGGCGAGCATGGTGCAGACGAACGAAAGGCTCGCCAGACCGGTGCTGACGACCTGAGTTTTCGTCGCGCTCGCTTCGCCGCCGCCCAGCAGAATGCTGTTGAAATAAGACGCAAAGGCGCCGGCGGTTCCGGCAGTGAGATTCCAGAACAGATAAATCGTTCCCGTCCACAACATCGCCTTCGCGTTGGCGGAGCTGAAGAGAGCCTTGACCTGTTCCTTGCCGACAGCCGCCGCGGCCTTCCAACGGGCTGATTCAGCCAGGCCGCGTCGCAAAGCCCAGGTGACAATCGCCACGACGAACAGATGCAAGAACAGAATGCGCACGCCCCACATGCCGAGTGGCGCCACGGCCATTGCCATCCACAACACCACGGCAGGCCCGAGACACCATGCGACCTGCGTGAAGCCGAGGAGCTTTCCACGCGCTTTGTCAGGAGCGAATTCGCCGACAAGAGCCAGCGATGTGGGAACATCGGCGCCCACGGCCACGCCGACGATGAATGTTCCGATGAACAACATCGTTGCATTCGTGGAGAACGCGATGCACAGGATGCCCGCGGCATAAACCAGAAGGTCCCATTGATAAATGCGTTTGCGGCCGAGTTTGTCGCCGAGGTAGCCGCCGATGAACGCACCTAGCGCACAGCCGATGGCATTCGGGCCGATGGCTTGAAGCGCCCCGACCGATCCCGCCGACAAACCAAACGCTTCGCGGAAGGCGGTCAGACCGGCGCCGAGTGCCACGATGGAACCTGCGTCCAGATAGGAAGCCATTCCAGCCAGCGCGGACCACTTCCATTGCTGGCGTGTAACCTTTTCAGGATTTGCGGCGATCCCGGTCGCCTGGTTGGTCGGACCTGCGGTGGGAACAGGTTCTGGAGAGGATGCGTCAGGCATAAAATCTATGTTTCAGAGATTTATGGTTGTGGCGGGGAGTATCGTCAGAATCGTTTTCTGGAAACAATGTAGGAATTGCTTTTTGAATTTCGGTTTCTGCCGGTGAGATGCTTGATCATTTCTTCGTTTCAGGTGGGTTGTGTGCAAACAGTTGTTGCTCGGGTGAAGAGCCGCAAAACGAAATGCCTGTGCCGACGAGCGGCACAGGCATTGTCAGATCTGGAAGGTGCTGTCAGTGGCGGCGACGACCGATCAGGGCCAGAAGTCCCAGGCCCATCAGTGCGAAGGCGCTGGGTTCTGGAACAACGGCGACGGATTCCCACGAAGTGCCAAACCGGAATTCGTCGAACACACCTTGTGCGGCAGGCGTAAAATCGCCCGAGGCATTGCCCGCGAACATGCGGAATCCGCGGAGCACCTGGAAGTCGGTTTCAAAGGTCATATAGGCCGATCCCGGTTCCGCTCCCAAGGCAGGATCGATATAAAATGAAAGGCGGTCTATGTTGTCGTTGATGTTGAAGTCCAGACGTCCGACAACAAGATGAGTCTGATTCAAGCCGAGACTGATCGGGGTTGTCGCGAGCTTCAGTCCATTGTCTGCGCCGGAATTGCTGACCAGCAGAGCGAAGTTTCCGTCGCTGTCATTGGCGCCGCCTCCGATCTGGCCAATCGCAAAACGTTCCGTAGGGCTTCCTGTTCCGTCTGCATCGCTGAAGAAGGAAACGTTGAGCGTGCGCTCGGTCTCCACTGTCTTGGCGATGAGGAAGCTGAAATAGAATGTTCCTGAATTGATGTTCTGGCCGAAGGAGCGACCGATCGCTGTCGTGGTGCTGCCATTCACGACGGCATGACCGCCCGACGTCAGCAGATTCGCGTAGGCAAGACTCCCGGTGCCGACGGAGATACCGTTCCCGCTATTGTTGTTGGGAATCGGCGCTCCCCACACCGTTGTGTTTGGGGAAGCGTTTCCACTCGCGTTCCAGCCAACGCCGCCATTCAACGCGTTCGCAATGTTGATTGCGGTTCCGGCAGTGTAATCGAATCCGTCGTAGGCGGATCCTGTGTAACTGGCGGCTGACAGATGGGGGGATGCTGCAACCAGCGCCGCTGCCGATAACAACAAAGGATATTTGTGTCTCATGGGTTTGTTTGGGTTGGTCAGAGCTGATGATTGTTCTGAATTATTTGGTGCTCTTCTCTTCTTGGGACGGCGGATCATTATCAAGACCGGAAAAAAAGGACATGCGATATCCTGCAAACAACATTGAAAATTGTGCTCTGAACGGGGCTCAGTTGACCGGGATTCGCGAAGACATGCGAAAAGATTGGGAAATTTTCGGAATTCCAGTTCTGGCGATGTAACCGTCTCCGTACTAATTGGGGGGCGTGGTTGTCCGGGCGTAGCTGCCGAGGTAACGAGGCGGAACCGTGGTAAACGTCCGCATTCTCACATCGGCGGCTGCAGTTTTCTAAAACCGCTCCGGAAACCATCGAGTCACGCTGCGAGCCGGTCGGTCCGTCGGCGAAAAGCCTTCATCATGGCGATCGCTGACCGTTTTCCGGTTTCAGCGCCGCCGTTCATGAAGCCCTGGAAGTCGTAGCTGCAATGTTCGCCCGCAAAGAAAAGGTTTCCGACCGGACGGCCTTCCGCGCCGGCAATGGTTGTCCACTGGCCCGGACGGAAACAGGCATAGCTGGAGCGAGTGAAGGGATGCATAGGCCAGTCGAATCGTTCGGCGCGGCCGTTGAATTGTGCGGCCACTCCGGGGAAAGCCTTGTCCAGTGACGGCAGAATGCGGCGCGCCTGGTCGGCTGCGGTGCCTTTCCGCAAATCGTCCGTCGCCTTTCCACCCGTGTAACAGCTCATCGCGCCCAGCGTTCCGCCCTGCATCCGGCTGCTGTCCCACGCGAGCTGGAAGGGTTCATCCGAGAAAATGTTTCCGGACTGCCCCTGTTCGCGCCAGATGCGACTCTTCATGCCGAGCAACAATTTGGCGTTCATGCCATAGCCGAGTTCGGCGATCGCGCGTTTCTTCCAGTCCGGAAGTTCGATCTTCATCTCCACGTCGCGAAGCATCGTGAAGGGAAGCGTCAGCAGCACAAAATCGGCATTCACGTCGCGAACGCGTCCGCTTTGTTCAAAACTGAGTCGATAGCCGTTTCCGGTGTCAGCCAGTGCCACCAGTCGCTCGCCAAGATGAATCTGATTCGCCACGCGAACGGCGAGTTCCTCGACGATTCGTTCGTTGCCGCCAATCACCTTGAATCGTTCGTCGCTGTCCCCGAACAGCTCCACCTTTCCCGCGGTGAGATCGGTCGAGATCATGAAGATCATGTTCAACGCCGATTGCTCGGAAGCTTCCAGCCCATACTCGGTCACGAACGCCACATCCAACAGTTTCCGGAGCCAGCCGCTGACGCCGATGCCGTCGAAGTATTCGGCGAGCGAAAGCCGGTCCAGTTCGCCTGCACCACCTTCGTGTTCGAAATCGACGATCTCTCCCATGCGATCGAAATCTTTGGCGATGCGCGGTGCGATTGAGCGGAACGCTTCGACGAGCTGGGCTTCGGTGTAGTGGGTGCCGTCGAAGTAACAGGCTTCACTGACCAGTTTCTCCTCACCGGGCGCCTGTACATCGAGCCATTCGAGTCCGAACTCCTTCGCCAGTGCGAACATTTCCTTGTGATTGGAATCGATGAATTCGCCGCCCAGTTCTGTGGTGACACCGGGATTGAGCAGGTGGCGCGCGGTGTACATCCGGCCACCGGTCCGCGAGCTTGCTTCGTAGATGTTCGCGATCCAGCCCTGCTTTTTCAGTTTGTAGGCGGCGTTCAATCCGGCAATGCCGCCGCCGACGATCGCGATCCGCGGCGCGTTCGGGCCGGTCTTTGGAACGCTGCATCCGCTCAGCCATGCGCCGGAACCGATGGCCGCCGTGGTGAGTGCCGTGGACTTGAGGAAGTCGCGGCGGCTGACTGCGGAGCGAACGGGCATTTCGATCAGTTCGGAAACATTGGGTCCGTCGCCGCGGCGCGCCAGCTGCGCGATGCCGAAAAGCCGGCGGAGTGATTTAAAGAGTGGGGTGCGTGAGGAACGTGCAGAATTCGGGTTCATGCGTTCAGATTCCGGGTGACGCGCGCCACGGTTAACAAAGTGGCCCGGAAGGTCAATCTTTGGATGGCCCGGGGGTTCCGTTTTTCCTCATTAGATTTTTGTGGCGTTCGGGGTACATTTCGGCGTTTACGGAGCTCTTTATGGAGACCAAATACTTCACGGTGTTGTTGGTCGAGGACGATTTGAATGACATCTTCCTCGTGAAACGGGCGTTCAAAATGGCCCGACTTGCCACCCCGCTGCAGGTAGTCACCGACGGCGAGGAGGCGATCGCCTATCTGAAAGGCGAAGGGCGATACGCCGACCGCGACGCGCATCCGCTGCCGAAGCTGATCGTGATGGACATCAAGATGCCGCGAAAAACCGGGTTCGAAGTCCTGGAATGGATCAAGAGCGACGGCCCGTTGCGGCGGATTCCAATCGTCATCGTCTCGTCCTCCGACCGCCCCGGCGACATCAACCGCGCCTACGAACTGGGCGCGAATGCCTACATGATCAAGCCAGTCAACTTCCGTGCGGTGGAACATCTCTTTGAAGCCATCACGCAGTACTGGGGACTCGAATGCGCGAAACCGGAAGTGGAAGAACCGGTGCGTCACGGCTGATCGGAAGATAGGCGATAGCCTGTGGGTTATTGGTTATTGGCTATCGACAGTTCTCACGTTCGCAACGTCTGAACTGAACTGGCTCTGGCCAAAGGGACCCACTACTTTCCTCGGGCTGTGACTTTGAATGTGACTGAGCCGATGAGCTTGCGATCCCGATGGCTGAAGAGTTTCCGCGCGCGCCGATGTTTTGTCTTCGGATTGCTGGCAATTGTGGCCTTGTGCGTGTGCGGATGCCGGACGCTGAAATTTTACGGGCAGGCGATCAAGGGGCAGTATCAGATCTTCGCGAATCAGCAGCCGATCGACAAAGTCATCACAAACTCAACCACCAGCCCGGAGTTGAAACGACAGCTGGAATTGATTCAGCGCCTCCGCGTTTTTGCCGAGCAGGAATTGAAGCTCCCGGTGGATGGTCATTATCAGAAGTACGTGGACGTTAAACGCCCGTTCGTTGTCTGGAATGTTCAGGCTGCGCCAGAGTTTTCACTCGAACCGAAAACGTGGTGGTATCCGCTTGTCGGCAGTCTGGAGTATCGCGGTTATTTTTCCAAAGCCAGCGCGGAGGAAACGGCGGGACAGCTCAGAAAAGCCGGTTACGACGTTTTCGTCGGTGGTGTCGAAGCGTATTCAACACTCGGCTTTTTCAAAGATCCGGTGCTCAACACCTTTGTTTTCCGCGACGAGGTGGAGCTGGCGGAAGTGATCTTTCACGAACTGGCGCATCAACGTGTTTTCGCGCGGGGCGACACCGACTTCAACGAAGCATTTGCCACGGTGGTTGGACAGGAGGGGGCGCGGCGCTGGCTGAAATCCAACGGCGACACGAATGCGATCAAAGCCTATGAAATCGCGCTGCGTCGAAACGAACAGTTCGTCCGTCTGGTGATGAAAACGCGCGCTGCGCTGGAGCAGGCCTATGGTGACACGCACGACGAAGATGGAAACGTGCGGGCGGCAAAACATCCGCCAGCCGCGCCGGAGGAACTGTTGAGGCGAAAGAATCAGGTGTTCGGCGAACTTCGCGAAGGTTATCAGCAGCTGAAGGAGGAGTGGGGCGGATACGACGGTTACGACGCCTGGTTTGCGCGCGAATTGAACAACGCGAAGCTGAACACGATCGCGAACTATTATGACTACGTTCCGGGATTCGAAGCGCTGCTCGAATTGAATCAGGGAGGCATGGAAGCATTTTACGAAGCTGTGGAGAATCTTTCACACAAGCCTCGCGAGGAACGTCATCAGTGGCTTCGCGATCTCGCTGAACGTTGACGCATGCGGCTCAGCCAAGAGGTCCGGAAGTCACCCGGCTCAGGCCCGCATTCACGCTGAACACGCGGCAGCGGATATCCTTCACGCCAAAACTTCCCAGACGGGCGGTGTGCTTTTCAATGTAGGCATCGGCAGTGGCGCGGTCTTTGAACAGGTAGATGCCGCCGGCCGTTTTTTCGGCTGTGTTCTCAAGCCAGATCTTCCAGACGAATCCCGGCTCAGTGCGGATGGATTCAGCCAGACCCTTCACGGCGTGTTCCAGTTCGGTGCCGAAAGGACCGGTGAACGGAAAATCAAATTCAACGATGACAGGTTGTGATTCCATGCGCCTGATGAAATCGGAAACGCAGGCGAGGTAAAGCGGAATTGTTCGTTCGTCACGAAACGGAGCGCACTGGGCCCGAAGCGTGATGTTCGCATCTCCCATTCCCCGGCCGGGGAGACATTTCTCCAAACGGAATTTCGCGCGTTGAATCCCTCTGAAGCATGTTCATACGGCGGAGATTTTTAGCTTAAAATCCCCTCTCCCTAACCCTTCGCCCCGCGCTTCGCTGTGGGGCGAGGGAACATTTATGGTGCGGGGACAGTTGCGCCGTCACGGAACGGGTTGCGCGGCAGGCCGGTTGTTTGCCTGAAGCATTCGGGTTCGGTATTCGAGCGGAGTGATACGCGTCAGCCGTTTGAACACGCGGCAGAAATACGGGGCGTCGCGAAACCCGCTGCGGATCGCCACGTCCTCGAGCTTCAGATTGTAATTGCAGAGAAGATATTTTCCTCGGGCAATCCGGACGTGCGTGAGGTAATCGATGAACGTCATGTGCCCGTGCCGATGGAAGATGCGCGACAGATGATTCGGGCTGACGCCGAAGTGGCGCGCGACGGAATCGCGGGTGATGTCGTTCTGGAAATTGCTCTGGAGATAAACGCAGACGCGTTCGAAAAAAACCTGGCTGCGGCTTTCAGGTTCCGGTTCCGGTGATTCGCTCACCAGTTTTTGAACGCACTGGACAAGAACGCGCGCCAGTTCGGGAAAGGTGTTCGAAGGGCCGCGTCCGGCATGGAGTTCCAGCATCGCTTCCAACACGTGCGGAATCGGGCCGTTCACCGGAGCTGGAACGGCGAACTTGTTCGCCACCAGTTGCGGTTCGTGCGGACCACGGGTGGTGACGATGCTGATGCCAAGCTGCTTTCGTCCGAACAACAGCGACATGACCTCGACGCGCTTTTTCCAGGTCGGAAGATTCCAGCAGTTCGGCGGCGCGAACAATGCGGTTCCAGGTGCGAGCGACAACGTTTGAACGACACCTTTCTGTTCCAGCTGATTTTCGTAGAAGCCGCGCAGTGGAATTTCGAGGCGCGGAAATGTCACGACGTGACTGAAGAGCGGCGGATGCAGCCTTCGATCGCAGACGTAAACCTGCTCGATCGGATTGCGCGCGAGCAATGCTTCCGGCCACCACTTCAGCGGCGGTGACAGAGACGCGCTCGTTTCAACTTCACTTGTCATAAATCTTCCGATGGCAATCCAGGCAGGAGGTAAGCTGGCGGGCCGGGCGGTGTGCAAGAATTCTTTGCTGCAAAATGCTGCGGAGGAGCCACATCTTTGTGCTTTGCGCGGGAAACGATGATGCCCACGATGCCGCAGTCGAACGTTCCTGGCGACCGATGTCCGTCGGCACAACTCGATGCTCCGCATTTTGAAATGAATTTTGCGGAGCCGCGAACGTCGAAGAACGCGCGATCCGGCTGAATTCGACCAGTCGCACTGCAGACAGAAGAAAGTTCAACGCATGACCACAATCAGACTGAGCCTGCTCTTTCAATTCCTAGCCATGTCCATCGCATTTGGAGGTTCCATTTCATTCAAAGATCTTCGGTGCGAATACCGAACCAGCCCCGTCGGCATCGAAACCGTTCAACCGCGCCTGAGTTGGGTGATCGAATCCAAAGACCGCGGCGTGATGCAATCGGCCTATCAGGTTCTCGTGGCGAGCAGTCGCGAAAATCTTCGAAAGGAAAAAGGCGATCTCTGGGACAGTGGAAAAGTGACCTCGGATCAATCGATTCAAGTCGTCTATGCGGGCGCGAAGCCGGACTCCGCCCAGACCTGTTTCTGGAAAGTGCGCGTGTGGGATCAGAACGGGAAGGTGTCCGGCTGGAGCGATCCTGCGGAGTGGACGATGGGAATTTTGAACGAGTCGGATTGGAAGGCGCGCTGGATCGGTTACGTGCCGGACGCGCAGATTGGGGCGGAAGGACGGCTGCGCGAAATCTTGAAACCGGACGGGTTGAGCTGGGTTTGGTTGAACGGCTCGGCGTATGGCGATCTGCCGCCGGGCAAAGCTTACTTTCGAAAAGAGATCGATCTGCCTGCCGGCGATCCTGTCCTTGAAGCGACATTCCTTTTTACCGCCGACGATGGCGCACTGCTGTTCGTGAACGGCAAACAGGCCGGAAACGAACATGTGAATTGGAAAGCCTTCACCACACGGCGCGTTGTGGAATCGCTAAAACCGGGCCGCAATGTTCTGGCCTTTGAAACGCGCAACACCGGAAAAAATCCCGCGGGTCTCATTGGACGGCTCGGCATCGTGCTTCAGAGCGGACGGGTTCTGAATGTGCCGATTGATGCCACGTGGCTCGCGAGTGAATCCGCGAGTTCAGACTGGAACACTGCCGCCACCTTGGCGCAGGACTGGAAACCCGCCACCGAGCTCGTGCCGTATGGGGAACAGCATTGGGGAAAGATTCAGCATTTCCGGATCGATCCGGCGCCAATGTTTCGGAAGACATTCACCATTTCGAAATCGGTGCGACGCGCGACAATCTTCGCCTCCGCACTGGGCGTTTATGAATTGCATCTGAACGGGAAACCGGTCGATCGCGACGTGTTTTCACCAGGCTGGACCGATTACAAGAAACGCGTCCATTACATCGGTTACGATGTCACCGAACAATTGCGTCGCGGGGAGAACGCGATCGGCGCCGTGCTGGGCGACGGTTGGTATGCGGGCTATCTGGTGTTCACGGGCCGGCGAAATTATTACGGCCCGGCCACGCGTCTCCTTGCACAACTGCACGTCGAATATTCCGACGGCTCGAAGGAAGTCATCGGCACCGACGGTTCCTGGAAGGCATCGACCGGTCCGGTTCGCGAAGCAGATATGCAGATGGGCTGTGTTTACGACGCGCGGTTTGAACAAAAAGGCTGGAACAAAACCGGGTTCAAGGACGGACATTGGACGTCGGCGCGCATCGATGAAACCGTCGAAGCCAATCTTGTAGCGCATCCGGGCGAGCCGATCCGCCGCATCGAAGAGATCAAGGCCATCAAAGTCACCGAGGCCAAACCGGGCGTGTATGTGTTCGATCTCGGGCAGAACATGGTCGGCTGGACCCGGATTCGCGTGAAGGGCCGGGCAGGGGAGCGGATCACCGTTCGGCATGCGGAAATGTTGAACCCGGACGGAACCATCTACACGACGAACCTCCGCCGCGCCGCAGCGATCGATGTATTTCTTCCCGCGGACGATTCACGCCGCGAGTTTGAGCCGAGCTTCACCTTTCATGGTTTTCAATACGTGGAAATCACTGGGTTGGATTACAAACCGTCGCCTGCCGATGTGATCGGTGTTGTGGTTCACTCCGATCTGCCGCGCGCGGGATGGTTCGAATGCTCGGAGCCGCTCGTGAACAAGCTCACGCTCAATTCGCTCTGGGGTCAAAAGGGAAATTTCCTCGATGTTCCAACCGATTGTCCGCAACGCGACGAACGCGCCGGCTGGACGGGGGACGCGCAGGTCTTCATGAAAACCGCGTGCTTCAACATGGATTCACCCGCCTTCTACACGAAATGGCTGGCCGATCTCTGCGAAGATTCTCAGGACGCGAAGGGCGGTTTCGGCGCCGTCGCGCCAATGCTGGACATTTTGCAATACGGCGACACCGGCTGGGCCGATGCCGGTCCGGTCTGTGTCTGGAGAATGTATGAAATGTATGGCGATCGCCGCGCGCTGGAACGTCATTACGCTTCACTGCTGCGCTACATGGATTTTCTCAAGGGCACCAGCCGGGATTTCGTTCGCGGAACGGGCCAGTACGGAGACTGGCTCCGACTGACGGGTCCGCAACATTCTGAAGCGATCGGCACCGCGTATTATTTCTACACGGCCACCGTGATGGAAAAAATCGCGCGCACACTGGGCAAGAGCGACGACGTTGCGATGTTTCAGGAGCTTTCCAGAAACATCCGCCAGGCGTTCGTCCAGAAATTCATCAAGCCCGACGGCCAGATTCTCGACGACAAGAATCAGACCGGTCAGACATTCTACGCGCTGGCATTCGGACTCGATCTCGTTCCAAAGGAGATGAAGGCGAAAGTGGCGGAACAGTTCGTCGCGTCGATTCGAAAAGAGAACGATCATCTGGCCACAGGATTTCTGGGAACACCGTTCGTGTTGTTCGCGCTTCAGAATGCGGGCCAGACGGAACTCGC
Organism: uncultured Verrucomicrobia subdivision 3 bacterium; assembly: GCA_937890005.1. Classification (GTDB taxonomy): domain Bacteria; phylum Verrucomicrobiota; class Verrucomicrobiia; order Limisphaerales; family DASXHY01; genus DASXHY01. The sequence continues at coordinate 30,242 of CALBZA010000063.1, forward strand.
CTACAAGCTGGTGTTGAACAAAACCTACCCGAGCTGGCTCCAGCAGGTGATCTGGGGGTCAACCACGATGTGGGAACGTTGGGACGGCTGGCGTCCGGACAAGGGCTTTCAGGATCCCGGCATGAATTCCTTCAACCACTACTGGCTCGGCTGCGTAAGCGAATGGCTGTTCACACAGGTTGCGGGAATTGACACGGATGGACCGGCGTTCAAACGGATTGTCATCAGGCCGGACATCATCGACGCGGAGAAAAGCTTCAGCTGGGTCAACGCCCGTTACGATTCCATTCACGGCACGATTTCCAGCCGCTGGAAGCTCGAAGGAAATTCGTTCCGCCTCGAAGTGAAAATCCCGGCGAACACGACGGGGACGGTTCACATCCCGGCAGCAGAACTCGCGACCGTGACCGAAGGCAACAAGCCGCTGAACCGGGTGAATGGATTGAAGTTGCTCGGCTTTGAACAGGGAAGGGCAATTGTCGAAATCGGTTCGGGCGAATATCGATTCGCTTCGGTCCGCTGAATTTCAGCTCCTCCGCGTTGCGGAAGCGATCAACGGGATGCGGCAACCGCGTCCAGCTGCCAGCCGGGGAGAACATCTTCGGCAACCGGCGTAATGGCGCCTGCAAGCAGACGGCGCTCGGCCAGAATGCCGATCATCGCGGCGTTGTCCGTGCAAAGGGAACGTTCCGCGAGTCGAAGCCGGAAATTCCTGCTGCGGCAGGCGTCTTCGAGCTGCTTGCGCAAGGCGCGATTACAGGTGACACCACCGGAAACGGTGATGCATCGCACGCCGAGACGTTTTGCGGCTTTCACAGTTTTTGTGACGAGCGTTTCGACGATGGACGCCTGAACGCTCGCGCACAAATCACGGATCGTTTGCGCGTCATCCAGAAGGGCCGGGTTGTCGCGGAGAAAGTAGCGGAACGATGTTTTCAAACCGCTGAAGCTGAAGTCGTCGTTCGCTTCATGAATCAGCGGCCGCGGAAAAGCAAAGGCCTTCGGGTCGCCTTGTTCTGCGAGGCGATCGATCTCAGGACCGGCCGGATATGGCAATCCCATCAGCTTGCCGATTTTGTCGAAGCATTCGCCCGCCGCATCGTCGAGTGTGGAACCGAGCAGTCGATGTTTCAGTTCCGATTCCACATGCACGAGCATTGTGTGTCCGCCGCTCACGATCAGGGAAACATTCGGCTCGAACGCGGCGAAATCGGCGGCGGGAGGTTTGCCGGTGATCCACGGCGAATACAGATGCGCCTCGTGATGATTGATTCCAATGAACGGTTTTCCGAGAACGAAAGCCATCGTTTGCGCGGATCGAAATCCCACCATCAGCGCACTCGGCAAACCGGGACCTTGCGTGGCGGCGACAGCTTCCAGTTGACCGGCGGTAACTCCGGCTTCGTGAAGTGCTGTTGCGGCGACGGGGGGAAGGTTGCGCAGATGTTCGCGCGCCGCGAGTTCAGGGACAACTCCGCCGTATTCGGCATGCATCTGAATCTGCGAGGAAACGACATTCGACAGCACGGAGCCGTCGCGAATGACGGCCGCGCTGGTTTCGTCGCATGAAGTTTCGAGGGCGAGCAGGATCATCTGCTGAAATCGCCTGTCATTTCCCGCTCGGCTGAACAGACGCGGGACACGGTCAATTCCGTTGCGCGGCAGCCATCTTGCCTTCGCCCTTCATGGGACGAAGTTCGGCAAACAGGAGAATGCCCTTGAGCAGATCGGTCGCGCGGTCCAGCTGCGGATCGCGGCTGTTCTTCACGCGTTCCCGGTCTGCTTCTTCGAGACTTTCGAGTCCGCCCTGAGTGCGACGCAACACGATGTCGCGTTCTTCTTCGTCGGTGACGGGAACGATGACATCGGGCGTGATGCCGACTTCATGAATCACCTTGTGGCTCGGGGTGTAGTATTTGGCCGTGGTGAGCCGGAGCGCGGCGCCACCTTCGAGCGGAATGATGCTCTGGACGGAACCTTTCCCGAATGTTTTCTCGCCGAGAATGATCGCGCGATTCAGATCCTGCAGGCAGCCGGCGACGATTTCGGAAGCGCTGGCGCTGCCGATGTTCACGAGCACAACGATTGGCATGTTTGGCACCTGATCGCCACGGCCTTTGGCGGTGAACTTCTGATTTGTGTAACGGCCTTCGGTCGAAACCACCAGCTGCCCGCGCGGGAGGAATTTCTGGCAGACTTCAATGGCCTGGTCGAGCAGACCGCCCGGATTCCAGCGCAGATCGAGAATCAACGCCTGCATGCCCTGGCTCTTCAATTTGTTGAGCGCGGCGTCGAGGTCGTCTCCGGTCTTTTCACCGAACTGTACGAGCCGGATGTAACCGATCTTGTTTTCACCGAGCGGAAATTCCTTTTTGCCGTTGATGTCCTTGACCATGTCCACGTGGATCACGGCGCGTTTGAGGGTGAATTCCTGAATCTGTCCCGAGGAAGGGCGCAGAACGGAAAGTGTCACTTCAGTGCCCGGTTCTCCGCGCAGAATTTTTACCGCATCCTGCAGTGCCATGTTTTCCGTGCTCTTGCCCTGAATCTTGATGATGCGGTCGCCGGAAAGAATGCCAGCCTTGAACCCGGGCGTGTCCTCGATCGGCGCCACGACCGTGATGAAATTGTCCTTGATGGAAATGATGATGCCCAGCCCGCCGAACTGTCCCTGCGTGTCGCTCTGGAGCTCCTTGTATTTGGAAGGCTCCATGAATTCGCTGTGCGGATCGAGTTTGTCGATCATCCCCTGGAGCGCGCCATAGACGAGTTCCTGATAAGTGATGTCGCTTCCATCGACGTAGTCCTTGCGGACCTTTTCCATCACCTCGGTGAAAAGCTTGAGGTTCGGGTAGGGGGAGTCCTTTTGCGCAGCGTCTGCGGAGCTGACGTAAAGCCGCGCGCCGATCAGAAAATTGGCGGCAAGGACGACAGCGACAATGCTGAAAACCAGGCGACGTTTCATACGAAATACTGGAGACAATACGGGCGGTGCGGAGCGTTTGCAAGGAATGCGAGGAAATGTGCAACTGGCGGAGTGATGCACCGCAGTCCGTTTATGCGGAGCCGCAGCGCGAAAGTTCACATCCGCATTTCTACCGGCTCATTGTTTCACCGCTTCCGGGTTCGGAACCGTCTGCCGCCGGGGATTGAGGAGTTCGTCGAGTCGATTTCGGTCCAGGCCGGACACTTCGGATGCCACCTCCCGCACGGTTTGATTGGTCTCGTGGGCGATTTTCGCGATTTTCGCAGCCTGATCGTATCCAATTACAGGTGCCAGCGCCGTGCACATCGCGAGGCTTTGCTCAATGCTCTTTTCGCAACGCACGCGGTCTGCTTCCAGTCCGTTCACGCAACGTTCGGCAAAGACACGGCTGCCATTGGCCAAAAGCTCGATCGATTGAAGCAGATTGAATCCTGACACGGGAAGCATCGTATTCAGCTCGAACGCGCCAAACGTTCCGGCGAAAGCGACAGTGGCGTCATTCCCAATCACCTGCGCGCAGACCTGGATCAGCATTTCGCTCATCACCGGATTCACCTTGCCGGGCATGATCGAAGAACCGGGTTGAGTGGCGGGAAGTTTCAGTTCGCCGATGCCGCATCGCGGACCCGATCCCAGCCAGCGAATGTCGTTCGCGATTTTGATCAGCGTCACCGCCACCGCCCGCAATGCGCCGCTTGTCTGCACGATGGCATCGATGCCGCCCTGCGCGGCGAAATGATTGCGCGTTTCTTCAAGATGAAGGCCGGTTTCGGTTGCGATCGCAGCGATCGTTCTGGCGGCAAACTCCGGGTGCGTGTTGATGCCGGTGCCGACCGCTGTTCCGCCCAGCGCAACCGATTCCAGGGAACGGCTGGCGGAATCAAGATGGGCGATGGCCAGTTGCAGTTGCGCGGCATAACCGCTGAATTCCTGTCCGAGCCGGATCGGCGTGGCGTCCTGCAAGTGCGTGCGGCCGATCTTGAGGACGTCGTCGAATACCGTGGCCTTAGCCGCGAGCGCCATCTGCAATGTGGAAAGCGCGGGAAGCAACCGCTTCATGATTTCTGTCAGGGCAGCGATGTGAATCGCGGTGGGAATGACGTCGTTGCTCGACTGGCCGCGATTGACGTGATCGTTTGGATGAACGGACTTGTCGCCGCGGACGCCTCCGAGGATTTCAATCGCCCGGTTCGCGATCACTTCATTGGCGTTCATGTTGGTCGAAGTGCCGGAACCCGTTTGGAAAACATCGACTACGAACTGAGAGTCGTGCTGTCCGTCGATCACTTCCTGCGCTGCCTTTTGGATCGCCCAAGAAACGTCTTCGCACAGAAGTCCGAGTGAAAAGTTGGTTGCGGCGGCGTGTTTTTTGATGAGTCCGAGCGCGACGATCATTGCGCGCGGAAAGCGCAGCGGGCTGATGGGAAAATTTTCCACGGCCCGGGCGGTCTGGGCTGAATACAGCGTCGTGGCAGGAACCTGCATTTCGCCCATGGAATCCGATTCGATGCGGAATGTTTCGCTCATGAAACAATGTGCCTCAGGTCGCGCAATTGAAAATGGGGCAAAGGGGAAGTTTGCGGGCGTCAGGCTTTTGGCTTGGGGCTGCAGGTGTTGGGGTTGGGTGTTTGGTGTGATTGAGATCGTCGCTTGCCGGCAGGCTGAAAAGACATTTGATGACGGATACAGACGTCCAGTTCCACTTACGTGCACGCGCTTACAGCAGATGCAGATTGCGCGAAGGACTGGGAGTGTCTATCGTCGCGAGCGATGATTGCAGGGAGAATATTTTTCGGTGGAGATTTCGTGAAAGATTCGCGCCCGTGGCTTCAAACGCTTTCCTGGAAGGTTCTGGCTTTCGCATTCTTGTTGGTTGTATCAGACGGTTTTGGTGCGGTTCGGCTGACGTGGACTTCGCAGCTGAAAAGTCCCCTCAATTCTTTTCCACTGCCTCAAGACATTACCAACAGCCCGGCGACGAACTTTCTTCTGAATGTCACAACGATCGATCGCAAGGGGAACACGTACATTGGAGGAATGGTTTTTGTTTACGACTGGTCCGGGTCCGTGCCAAGGCAGTCTGCATTTCTTGCCAAATATGCAAGTGACGGACGGCTTGTATGGCTGACAGACCTCCCGGACAGCGAACTCAGCAGAATGGAATCGCTGTGCAGCGACAGCAGAGGTGATCTGTACGTCTTGTTGACATCTGCCGAGTCCAATTCTCCGATCATTCTCAAGAAGGTGGATTCAGAGGGGAAGCTGATGTGGACGAAGCCTGATGTTTCCAACCCCAGCCTATACACAATACCGAAAGCGCGTCTGATAGCGTGTGGCAGCGATGTCGTGCTGGTGTGGGTGGAGTCGGAAGACGACGGATCGCAGGCATTGTGGTTAAGAAGGTTTTCACGCAAAGGAGACCTAAAACGTGAAGAGAAGTTGACTGTTGGCTTCACCGCTCCAAATGGAATCTGGGGCGATACCGTGACCGCCGCGAAGGATGGAACGGTCTGGATTGGTGGGGCGGACCAGGATGGCGGTTTTCTCCTGAAATGCCCTCCGCAAAAACCCTCGAAGCGATTCGATCTCGGTCCTGATCCATTTGCAACAAGCGTGTTCAGAGGCAAGGGCGGGGTGGTTTGCGTGAGCGGTTGGGGCGGTACGATTTTTGTTGGTCCGAATGGCAAGGTTCTGGGTCGATACGAAGCTGAAGCGGGTCACTGCATCGGACAGGGGAATGATGGAGAATTCCTTTTTGAAAGTCGCGATAACATCCGTTTGATGGCCTTGAACCGCAAAGGGCAAGTTCGTTGGCGGAAATACGATTGGCGTCCGTTGATTGGAGCTGTGCTTCACAAAAACCGGATTGTGGCATTTCACAAAGGAGAGGGTTCTGGTTCTGTTGTTCTCTTCAACATTCAAAAAAATGGCGCCGTGGAATCAGAAACGGAGTTTCGTTTTTCAGAGAATCTGAGCCCTTCAAGTGACGAGATTGTTTTGTCCGGTTCCAAACGCATACGATGGATCTCGGGCAAAACGGGTCATTCATCGAACTGGTTTGCGCCAATCGTTATTCGTGCGTTCGAGCTAAGGTGATGAATCTCCGTTGAGCACGGGATGCGGTGCTTCAGCCTTCGATATCGAAATCTTCCCGGACTATCGAACCGGTTTTGCGTATTGAACGGCGGCGCGTTCGTCTATATCAATGGCGCGACATGATAAAGGCGTTGCTGTTGATTTTTTTACCGCGACCGACTTGGGAACATATCGGCTCCTTTCCTCGGAAGGCATCCGCGCTTCTGTTTACCTATCTGCTTCCGATGCTGCTCATCGCAACGTTCGCCGAATGCTACGGTCTGGTGCACTGGGGAAAGCCACGGGGTGAAGTGGCGCGCATGATGCCGTTTCCGGTTTCGCACGCCGTGGTGTTCGGTCTGGCGCGCATTCTGATTTCCGTGCTGGTGGTGTTCATCGTGGCCAAGATGATCAAGTCGCTCGGGGAAACATTTCACGGACGACACTCGATTCATCAGGTGTTCACCGTGGCGGCTTACGGCATGAGCCCGATGTTCCTGCTGCGTGTGCTGAATGTTTTTCCCGCGGTTTCGCCATGGGTGACCTGGGGCCTCGGATTGATGCTGTCGATCATGGTTCTCTATCACGGCATTCCGGTCATCATGAAACCCGACCCGCCCCATGCATTCGGGCTGTATCTCATGAGCTGTTTGCTGATGACCTTCGTGACCGGCCTTGCCTGTTTCCTGACCACCTGGTACGTGCGCGGCAAGTTCACACGGCTGGATGACGCCGTCTCGGCAATCGCTTCCTACCTTCCATTCTGATTCCGATGATCAGCGAAACCGAGAATTCCATTCTGTCGGTGTTGATCGATCTCGAATCGGCAGTGAAGCAGATGCCCACGGCCAATCCCAAACCGAATCTCCTTCCACTCTTCAATCGAATCGACGAGCTGACATCGCAACTGCCGCCGGACGCCGATCCGGAGCTTCTCCACTTTCTGCGCAAGAAGAGCTACGAGAAGGCGCGATTGTGGCTGGAAGATCGCAGGACGGAAATTGCGCGCGGCGGCTGTCGCGGCGACTGATCCGGCCCGTGGCCATGTTCGACGACACCATAGCTGCCATTGCGACTCCGATTGGAGAGGGTGGACTGGCGGTGATCCGAATCTCCGGCCGCGACGCCCTGACGGTGGCCGATCGCTGCTTCAAACCGGTTGGGAAAAACGGAGTGCTTCCTTCCGCCGCCGCAACCCACACGATTCATTTCGGTCACATCGTTCGGAATGGCGACGTCGTGGACGAAGTGCTCATCGGCGTGATGCGAGCGCCCAGGACATTCACGCGCGAAGACATTGTTGAGATCACGTGTCATGGCGGAGTTCTTCCGGCGAAAATGGTTCTCGACACCGTTTTGGAATCCGGTGCGCGTCTTGCCGAGCCCGGTGAATTCACGCGACGCGCTTTTTTGAACGGCCGGATCGACCTCGCCCAGGCCGAAGCTGTTGCTGATTTGATCCATTCCCGCACTGAACTGGCTCTACGCGCGGCGAACGAACAGCTGGCGGGAAAACTGTCGCAGCGGATCAACACCCTTCGCGACGAAATGGTGAAAACGCTCGCGCATGTCGAAGCGCACATCGACTTTCCCGACGAAGACATCGCGCCCGACACGAAGGAGCAGCTGCTGGAACGACTGGAGCGCGGCGCCCGGTTCATGGAGGAATTGCTGAAAACAGCCGACGAAGGGCAGATTCTCCGGCGCGGCACGCGCGCAGCCATTGTCGGACGTCCGAATGCCGGCAAGTCGAGTTTGTTGAATCAGTTGCTCGGACACGACCGGGCGATTGTGTCGGCGATTCCCGGCACGACGCGGGACACGATCGAGGAAACGGCGAACATACGCGGATTGCCGGTGGTGTTCATCGATACGGCTGGGTTGCGGGAATCGCAGGATGAAATTGAGATCGAAGGCATTCGTCGCAGTCGCCGCAGTCTGGAAGCGGCGGATTTCATTCTGCACGTATTCGATCAATCCGAACCCCTGACGGATGAGGATCGAACTTACCTGGATGAATTTTCCGGAAGAAAACGCATTCTGGTTCGGAACAAGATGGATCTTCCACTACGGCTCGAACTGCCGGGAAATGTTGCGGACGACGTTGTTTCCGTCTGCTGCCTGACAGGGAAGGGGATTGAAGAGCTGAAGGATGCCATCCGGCGACTGATCTGGTCGGGCGAAATCGGGTCGGAGATGTTTCAGGTCATGATCAATTCCCGGCATCAGGATGCGTTGAAGCGCGCACGGGAGGCGACGCTTCGTACGATCGAGGCGCTGTCAGCCGGCGGAACGCTGGAGCTGGCCGCGATGGATTTGCGGATTGCAGTGAATGCCGTTGGAGAGATTGTCGGTAAAACCACTACCGAAGATCTGCTCGACATGATCTTCAGTCAGTTCTGCATCGGGAAGTAACGCGGGACGATTCCACTCCCGTGTTCAGTTCCAGTTTTCACCCCGTCGGTTCTTGGCAGTCCTTCTGCTTGAGCGGAATCAAATCGTCCAGTTCTTGATCCGAGCCACTCTCGGAAGACCTGGTTGATGTGTCGGCAGATGCCGGGACATCGGTGCAAACAGAAGACGAAAGTTATTGAACGTCCGCTCAACCAAATACATGAGTTCAGATCGTTTCCGAACCCAACCCCTCGATACGCGGCAACTGCTCGCGTTTGTCACTGTCGGCAGAACGCTCAGTTTCACCCAGGCCGGCAAGGAACTTTTCGTTACCCAATCCGCGGTCAGCCACGCGGTGAAGGCGCTTGAAGAGGAAGTCGGCCAGCGCCTGCTGGATCGCAATGGAAAGAAGCTGCGTGTGACTCCCGCCGGCGAACATCTGCTGCACTACGCAGAAAAGGTGCTTTCGATCATGGCCGAAGCGCGATCCGCGCTGATGCAGCGTGAACGCTGGCAGGCGGACCGATTGCGCATCGCAGCGGAGGAGAGTTTTTGCTCGGCGTTGATGCCCGGGATTTTGACGAGCTTTCGACGGCAGTTTCGTGAAATGCAGATCAGCGTCCGGACCGGCGACACGCGTGAATGCGTGACTTGGATTGAACAGGATGAAATCGATCTCGCGATCGCCATCGCGCCAAGCCGGGCCGAGCCGGTGGATGTGTGGCCGCTGTTTTCCGATGAAGTCGTATGGATTGTGAGCGCCGATCATTCCTGGGTGCGCAGTGGAGGGGCTGTTCCGGCTGAAATTGCTGCTGAAAGCTACATCTGCACGCGTGCGGACAACTACACGTCTCAACTGCTCAGGAATCATCTCGAGCGCGACGGCATTCGCATGCAGTCGGAACAGGAGGTGGGAAGCCTGGAGGCAGTGCGCGAGCTGGTGAAGGAAGGCGCCGGTGTGGCGGCTCTCGCTGCGTGGAGTGTCAACGCGGATCTGGTGGATGGTTCGCTGGCGACCGTGCCGTTGGGAAAAAGAAAACTCAAACGCAATTGGGCGTTGCTGCGGCCCGTGGATCGAAAGGCGAATTTACTGAGCGAAACGTTCTCGAAATTCGCCGCCGAAGCCACGGGAGCCGCAATCATGCTGGCGAACACATTGCCAGTCTGACTTGTCTCACCCGAACGATTTTCAACGGAGCGGCAGCTCCGCCCTACAACAAGGGTAGGGCAAAGCTGCGCTTTGCCCCATTTCCCGCACCGACCGGTGCGTTCCGTTCATCAACGACATCGCACCACGACACATTCCCTCTCCCCGCAGCAAGCGCGGGGAAAGGGATAGGGATTCCTCCGGCTTCACTCGGAAGAGAGGGAGATTTGTTTCGGCTGAATGCTTCAATAATTCGGCGCGTGTGTTCAGTAATGCGCGTTCATTTCACCGCAACATTTTATCCATTGCACCTGTCGCGATTTGATCAGCGTGGTAATGGTCTCCATTCCAATTCCTCAAATGGATGAAATTCGGTACGCGGCGATGCCATATATATTTTCATTGAACCCATGAGCGAACATCTCGCATCGCTCATTGAAGCCTCGAAGTTGCCGAATCTCACAACACGTCCGCGTCCGATGTTGCCATTGCAAAGCAAGAGTTCGGATCGGTTGGATCGGGGTCGCGCAGCGAATGGCGTGGTTCGGACGCAATGTTGCGATTCCGCGTGCGCGGATTCTGCGTCACGAAGTTGAACGCCCCGGTTGTCGCGACCGGTTCGCCCCACAGACTTGCGGCTCAACTCTTTGAATTCTTCTGGCACCGGCAGTGCTTTGGGCTGGCGTGACGAAGCGGCTGTCGCTGTGACATTCCGTTCGCGCCGAATTTTGATGATGTACAATCCGATTTCCCCTTTCCGATGCGCGGCATGGATCAGAGTGTTGGGACTTTTCGTTTCCTACATTCTTTCGCAGTCGTCGTCGAGCGCGCAGAGCTTCGTCTTCAATGGCGTTTCTGAAGGGGAAACGGTTTCACTGCCGGTCGGAGTGGCGACAACAAATCTGGGGGTCTCGGTCACACCGACCGTTTCGATCGGATCGACGAACGTGATCTTCTCGCTGGAGTATCAAGGCGCCTTGCTCCTGAGCCGAACCACAGCACCACCGCATTCGGTCACGTTCAGCAATCTGGCTGCGGGGAAATATTTTCTGACCGCACAGCTCGATGCTCCGGGTTCAATCGTCGCGGGCGACATCAGTTTCGACATCGCGCCTGTCCTGCTTCGTCCGCCCAACGATCACTGGGCTTCTGCCGAAATCATTCCGACTTTTGGAACCATTGTCTTCGCCACGAATCATCAGGCAACGATTGAACCGGACGAACCGATGCACACGGGCGCTGCGGCGGGAAGATCGGTCTGGTGGAAGTGGACTGCGCCTCTCAGTGGAAACGTCACCGCCACGACACGCGGCAGTGTTCCCGACACGGTGCTCTCGGTTTACACCGGAACGAATCTCGCCACGCTGCTGATGGTGGCTGCGAACAACGATGCCGGATTTGGAACGAATGTTTTCAGCCAGGTGAGCTTCAATGCGGTTGAAGGAAAGGAATACTTCTTCGCCGTGGACAGCGCGGTGACCGGTTTGGGCGTTGCGCAGACGGGACCGGTTCGATTGCAACTGTTGAACTCGCTGCCGCCGACCATTTCGATGGCGGCGCCTCCGGATGGCGAATCGATTCTCGTCCCGATTGAAACCTCGCGGACGAATCTGACGCTCTCCGCGACGATCAACGATCCGGGCGGCATCACGCAGGTCAGTTATCTCCTGGACGGCAACGGCACTTCGGATTCGGGATTGCTTCCGCCGCCGTATGTTTTGAACCGGACGAATCTCGCCGCTGGAGATTACTGGTTGTCATTGATGGCGGTGAACAACAGCGGCCTTGTTTCGGTTGCGCACGTTGGATTCTCCGTGAATCCGGTGGGAGCGAAACTGTTGTTTGCCGACATTCCGGCCTACACGACCAACGGTTTCCGTTTCGCACTCACCGGTCGGCGCGGCGCGACGTATCAATTGCAGTCTTCGAGCAATCTGGATGTGTGGTGCTCGGTGACCGGCTACACCAACTTTCCCGGCGTGGTGAAGGTTGCCGAATCGAACGCGCCGGTGGGATCGGTCTTCTACAGGGCGGTGACACAATGAAAGCAGGTTTCAACACCGCAGCCGTTCTCGCCGGGCTGTTGCTCGCGGGCGTTGCGCCGAATGTTCATTCGGAAACGCACACGGTGTTCATCGATGGGGGATTTTTCGATCCGATGGAGCTGGCGATCAACGTGGGCGACACGGTCGAATGGTATGCACTCGAGCCGGATCATACGGTGACGTCGGACACTGGCGTGTTCGACTCGGGCAATTTCTGGGAATCGGTTCCATTCGGAGAAAAGTTCACCCACGTTTTCACGTCGGAAGGTCAGTTCGGTTATCACTGCACGGTTCATGGAGCGCCCGGCGGCGGAATGTTTGGAACCATTTTCGTCAATGCGGGCAGCGGAAATCAGGCGCCGAACACGCCAGTGAATTTGCTCCCGGCAAACGACGCAATCGATCAGCCGCTCACGGTCCAGCTCGTGGCCGGGCCGTTCTCCGATCCCGATCCGCTCGATTTCCACAGCGCCAGCCAGTGGATCGTGCGAAGAGCCTCGGACAATCAGATCGTGTTCGACAGCGGAACGGACACGGTGAACCGGACGAATCGTGTCGTTCCCGCAGGTTTGCTCGCTGAGGGGAGCAATTACGTTTGGCAGGTGCGGTATCAGGACGGGCGCGATGGGTGGAGCGACTATTCGGTCCCGACCGGTTTCCGCACGCTCGTTGCCGTTCCAGCGAATGGCATTGGACTGCGCGGTTCGTTCTACAACTCCGCGATGTTCTCCCCGCCGCTCGCTGTCGTCACCAATGCGACGATCGATTTCAACTGGGGCGACGCGCGGCCGCATCGGCGGATCACCTCGGATCATTTCGCCGTGCGCTGGGAGGGATTCATTCTGCCGGAGTTCACCGAAACGTATCGGGTTCAATTTCAATTCAAGGGCGGCGCGCGCGTCTGGGTGAACAACCAGCTCGTGATCGATGAATGGAATGGCTGCGGATTCAATCAATCGCGCTGGGGAACGATCGCTCTTGTCGGCGGACAGCTCGCGTCGATCCGGATCGATTACGCGGCGGAAGCTCCCGAGCCGGCAGCTGTGCTGCGCTGGGCCAGTCCGAGCCAGCTCGTTGAAGTGATTCCAACCAACCGAATGTTTCCAGCCACTCCGTGACCGCCATGTTGACCCGCCGAAAAATGATCCGGAACAGCGCGCTTGGCCTTGCCGGCCTGATGCTTTCGCCGCGCGGATTGTTCGCGGAACACCATCCGCAAACGCCCTCCGGAATGAGTCCGATGCTGGAGCCGTTTGTCGATCCGCTGCAAATTCCTCCGGTGCTCACGCCGGTGATGCGTGGGAAGACGCGGCTTTACACGCTCACGATGAAGGCCGGTCTGGCGAAGGTGCATCGCGACCTGCCCACGACCGTGATCTGGGGGTTCAACGGACTTTATCCCGGCCCGACCATCAAGGCGGTGAAGGGTGAACCGGTCATCGTCCGGCAGATCAATCAAATGCCGGATCACGATGAAATGGAGACCGGTCATGAAGCGATGGAAGGAATGCATCCCGCCGTGCATCTCCACGGCGCGCATGTGCATCCGCTGGATGACGGTCATCCGCGTGAGGCGATCATGCCCGGCGCATTCAGAGACTATCACTACCCGAATCGCCAGCCGGCCACGACGCTCTTCTATCACGATCATTCGCACGGCATGACGGGGCTTCACGTTTATCGCGGACTGGCCGGCGCTTATCTCATCGAAGATCCCGCGGAGCAAAGCCTGGGTCTGCCGCAGGATGAGTTCGATGTGCCGCTGTTGATTCAGGACAAGATCCTGATGGCCGACGGGTCGTTTCATTACATGCTGGATGCCACCACGCGCGAAACCGGCATGCTTGGCGACACGATCCTGGTGAACGGCGTTGTGCAGCCACACTTCAAGGTGGCGCGGCGCAAATACCGGTTCCGGATCGTCAACGCATCCAACGCCCGCATCTACAGTCTCCAGCTCAGCTCGGGACAGCCGTTGATTCAGATCGGAACCGACGGTGGTTTGCTTCCGAAACCGTTGCTCAAACCGGTCATTGAACTCGCGCCGGCCGAACGCGCCGACGTGATCATCGATTTCGCGCAATATTCGCAGGGCGCAAAGGTTGTCCTGCGCAACTGCGAGAGCTGCGTGGAGCGCACGTCGCAGATCATGCGCTTCGACGTGGAACTGGGCGCAATGGGCGATGCCGCCGTTCCTGACTGTCTCGCGCCGTGGAGCGACCTGCCGATCACGGCACAGACGATGACCCGGCAGTTCACATTGAACCGGATGGTCATGTCCAGCGGCACGATGTGGACGATCAACGGGCAGACCTTCAGCCTGGACATGACGCCGCTCGCGCAGGTGAAACATGGCGCGATCGAACGCTGGCGTTTTGTGAATCCCACGAATCATCCGCATCCCGTGCACATCCACCTGATTCAATTTCAGGTGCTGGAGATCAACGGCGAGCCGCAGGATCCGTCGCAGCATGGATGGAAGGACACGCTCGTGGCGCCTCCGGGAGGATCGATCGTCGTGGCGGCGCGATTTGAGGGATACACCGGGAGATACCTGTTCCATTGCCACAATCTCGAACATGAAGACCTCGGGATGATGGCGGATTACGAAATCGTTCCGTGAAAAAACAAACTGCAATCTGGATCTTGCTCGCCGTGCTTGTTTTGAAAGCGACGGTTCAAACTTCGGCCGAATCGCCGACCGGGGATGTTGCTGCACCATCTCAACTGAATGTGAATCCATGGTCCTGGGATGCGATTGAGAAGAAGGTGGAGCTTCCCGCCATGACGAACATCGTCTATTTCACCTTCTGGCTCACCAATACGTCATCCGAGCCTGCGACCTTGCTGTCCACCGAAGCCGAGTGCGACTGCACCGTGGTGGAGGCGCGCAAGAATCTTCCGTGGCGATTCGATCCGGGCGAAAGCGGCGCCATCAACATGCGGATCAACACGCGCGGCCGTTCCGGACAGGTGATGCGGGTTGTGGTGGTCCACACGTCGCACGGTGTTCAACGGCTGATTGCCCACATCAACATCCCGCTCACGCCGGCCCCGTCCAACGTTTCGGTTCGCCAAAGGGACGTGGAGGTGGCGCGGAAGGACCGGCAGGCGGTGTTCAAAAACGGTTGCGCCTCGTGTCATGCGCTTCCTGCGGCTTACCTGACCGGCGGCGCATTGTTCGATAAAGCCTGCGGCATCTGTCACCTGTCGAAACATCGCGCGGAAATGGTTCCCGAGCTGGCGTCCGTGGCGAGCGGAAAGGACGCGGACTACTGGCGCGACTGGATCAGCTACGGAAAAACCGGTTCGCTGATGCCGGCGTTTGCGAAGTCTGAAGGCGGGATTCTCGACACGAATCAGATTGAATCCCTGGTTGAATATCTCATGCAGCGTTATCCCGCAGATTTCACGGACAAGCATCCTCCCGCCCGTTCCTCGAATCGCATGATTCCCGTTTCAATTCGTTCGGCCGAGACATCATCCCCCTGATTCCCATGAATCGAAATCTTCAACAGGTCCGAAGCTGTCTTCTCGCCATGGCGTTCCTGGGACTCGGCGTCGTTCGCGTCGTTGCAGATCACCCGGACACCACGGTTTTCCAGGCGTACGGCTATCTGCGGACGACAGGTGGCGATCCGATCGAAGGCGTCAGTGTGGTCGGCGACAATTACATCGGCGACACGTATCCCTCGGTGACCGATGCGGACGGTTATTATCAGATCATTTTTCCAACCGACGGAAACTACCGCGTGACGGTGGATTGCGATCAGTTGACCACACTCGGTTATACATGCCCGGATCCTGTGGGAACGGCGCAGGAAGGGGATCCGGTGGAGATCGATTTCACCGTCGAGGTGCTGAACGCGACGTTGCAGATCGCAAACACTGCCTTGCCGGTCGGAAACGTCGGCATGCCCTACAGTGTTCAGCTGCATGCCGAAGGCGGCGTGGCGCCGTATCAATGGTCGCTGGCGTCAGGCTCAGCCGCGCTGCCATCCGGCCTTTCGCTGAACTCGGACGGCCTCGTCTCTGGAACGCCGACGTTGTTTTCGGCGGGCAACATCAAGGTGCAGGTCACGGATTCCAATGACGGAACAGTCGAAAAAACGTTCCCGCTGGTGATCAATCCCCGGCCGATGCTCACGCCGATCAGCTGGATCACGAACCGGTTCATGATGCGATTGTCCGGCGCGCCGCGTCAGAACTACACGCTTCAATACGCGCTGGAGCCTCTCTCCTCCAACTGGACGACACTCTTCACCACGAACAATCCGGATACGGGAACGTTCGTGATCCGCGATTCCAGCGCGACCAACGCTCATCGGTTCTACCGCGTGATCATTGGTCCCTGATGCGGCACCAGCGCGATCCGATCGGACCGGCGCGAACTCTTTGAACATTGCACTCTCTACACAATGGGGGGAGCCGGAGAGAGGGCGTCTCAGGAAGGGAGAAGAGGGGAAAAGGGAAAAGGGGCAGGGGGGAAGAGGAGTCGGGAGAAAGGGGCAAGGAGAACGGGAGCCGGCCCGTTGCTAAAGCCTGACGCCTCGCGCCTGGTCGGTTTCCTAAAGCCCCGAGCCCCGCGCTTAAAGCCTGACGCGCTATGCGGTCGTACGCGTCGTGCGCGCGTCGTGCGCGCGTCGTGCGCCCTTGCTTTCCCCCGACCGCCTTGACTACTCTCGGCCCCGAATCAGTTGGCAGGAATGAAACCCTTTGCAGCAAACGCCACCGCGTTCTCATTCCATCCAGCCTGAATTGGAGCGAAGAGAATCTGTGAGAGCGTGTCTAGAAAATCTCGGAGCGCGTCTGTGTCGCTTGCGACCAGCCGCAGTGCCTCGAAACTTTCCAGCGATTCTTGTTTTTTCAGACGGCTGCGGCTGGTCTGCGACACAGCCGCGCTCCATTTTGAAACAAACTCCGAGCGCCTGTTTCAGTCGAATTCACAAACGAGTCCCGGCCCGAGTCTGGGTTTCCTGCAAGGTTGGTTTGACTCCTTTTCCTTAAGCCACAAATCCTAAGCACCGTGACGCAATCTGGTAACAAAGAAGAACAAGCCTTCCTCGACGACCTCGACAAGAAGCTCTGGAACGCCGCCGACCGGCTCCGCTCCAACCTCGACGCCGCCGTCTACAAGCACGCCGTCCTCGGCCTCATCTTCCTCAAATA